>NZ_CP126741.1:2587987-2911485 GCF_030246905.1 Microbacterium sp. zg-Y818
GTGCGCTTGGAACAGCTGCACCACCGACAGCGCGAACGCCAGCGCGAAGAAGGCCGTCGACAGCGACGCGACGAAGACGTGGATGACGAGCCACACGCTCTTGAGGGGGTCCATGAGCGGCTGCACCTCGACGTAGTACGCCAGGGTCGCGCCACCCAGCAGCACCACGACGAGCCCGCTGATGAAAGCGCCGAGGAAGCGCAGGTCGTGCCGGAAGAGCACGCCCAGGTACACCGCGACGATCAGCATGGTGCCGGTCAGGGCGAACTCGTACATGTTGGCCCACGGCACGCGCTCGGCGGCGATCCCGCGCAGCACATCGGCGACGACGTGGAATACGAAGCCCAGCCACATCAGGGCCGTGCCGATGCGCGCCCACAGGTGCCGGCGGCGCTCGCTGCCGGGGGCGTCGACGTCCGGGCCGGATGCCGCGGCCTGCGCGCTGCCCGACGATGCCGCGCCGGCAGCCCCGGCGGTGGCGCCGACGAGGGCCCGCTGGCGGGTGTCCTGCGCCTTCACGGCCTGGTCCGAGCGACGCGCGAGGTCGACGGCGTAGGCGATGAACGCCAGTGCGTAGATCGCGATGGCGGTCCACACCAGCAGCACGGACACGTCGTCGAGCGAGAGCGCTTCGGTCACAGGCATGGAATCCAGTCTACGTTGGCGCATCCCGCACCTCGGCGGGACGGCGGGGGCGGCCGACGCCGGTCACTCCCGCTTCCCACGTGCTTGCCCCGACCGGGGCGCAGGTCGCAGACTGGCCGTGCGGTGTCGCTCCGACGTGGCGGGCGACGGAAGGAGGTCCCGGTGGGACGACTGACGTTCGGTGAGGGGATCCGGGTGGACTTCGAAGACCGCGCCCTCGCCCACCTGTACCGGGCCATGCGGGGAAAGCTCCACAAGGGCGAGGCGTTCCACCTCTCCTGGAAGGATGACATCTCCATCGGCGACGGCCGTATGACCGTGTGGGTCCATCCCGACACATCCATCGTCTGCAAACTGGGTCGTCCGGTGGGCGAGCTGAATCCGGCGTGGCTGGCGGCGTTGTCGGTCGCGGCTAACAGCGTCGAGGGCCTGCATCTGGTCCCCGAGCCCCCCGCGTCGGGGCCGGAGAGACGCTGAGGAGGAGTCATGGGCAAGTTCATGTACGAGAACCTCGTCAAAGCCGATTTCGAGGATCGGCTGCTGGCGCACCTGCAAGTGGTGATCGGCGCGAAACAGCGGCGGGGAGAGTCCTTCTCGTTCACCTGGAAGGACGACATCAGCGTGGGAGACGGCACCACGTCGGTGTGGATCCATCCGCGGTGCACCCTGGCGTACAAGTTCTACGGTGGCCGCAAGCCGATCATCAACCGGGCGTGGGTCGAGCAGATGATGTTGACGGCCAACTCCACGCGGGGGCTCTACATCCTGTCCGAGCCGACCGAAACCAGCCGGGTCACGGAAGAGGTCGTCGTATGAAGCGGATCGACATCCGATACGGCGGACACTCGTTCAGCGTCGGCGGCCGGGAACTCGCCGACCTGCAGAAGGAGATCGAGACCGGCCTTCATACCGGCGGGAGCGTGTGGCTCCGGGTCAACGAGGGCGAGGGCATCCGACGGGACGCCTACCTGCTCATCACGCCCGGCACGTCGATTTCGCTGATCCCGCTGGAAGGCGAGCAGTAGCCGGTTCCGCCCGAAGCGACGGAACGCACACCGGTCGGCACCGTCTGCGCAACCCCTGTACGAGGTGTGCGGACCTCGTCGTAGCCTCTCGGCATGAAGCGCCTCACTTTTGCCGACAAGAGCCTGCTCACCGGCGACGCCATGGCGGATGCCGTGCTCGAGTACGCGGCTCTGCTCGCCAATGCCGGCGACGCGAGGCCGGTCGAGTTGAGCGCGTACGGCGCGTCCGGCGAGAAGGTCACGGCCACACTCCTCTTGGGTGCCGGGGCGCCGGTCATGGTGGAGACCACGGGCACCGACTTTCCCGAGCCGGACAACGGCCTCGCCCTGGACATGATCCTCGGAGAGATCCGGCTGCGGCTGGATCCCCCCAGCGCACGGATGGTCGACGGCCCACCGGCGGGCGACGAGGACGACGCCTATACCGGCTGATGGTCCCGACGCAGACGCGCGTCGAGGGCGTCTGCGTGACGCCGGGCGACGTCGTCGACAGCCGCGCTCAGCGTCGGGTCCTCACCCCGGGCGAGGCCGGCGTACTCCAGGCGCACCGTGCTGCCGTCAGGCACCGCCTTCACCCACATGCGACGCCGCGGAACGAACAGCGCGACCATGAGGCCCAGCGTCGCAAGGACGGCGAAGAACAGCACCCACGGGGCACCCACGTCGCGGTGGATCGACAGCGACGCGAACCGCGGCACCGACTCGGCGTAGCCCGTGACGCCCTCGGGTGAGGCGTTCTCGAACGTGATGGTGCCCCACCCGTTCGGGAGGTCCGCCGTCTCGCCCGGGGCCAGCTCGATCGAGTCGACGTCGACGGCGCGCCCGGTCAGCTGCTCCATCCCCTCCGGGTCGAGGGTGTACACCGAGCGGGGCGTGCCGTCATCGATGCCGAGGTCACCTGCGTAGACGTCCAGAGTGAGCACCGGGTTGATGAGGTCGGGATACACCGAGGTCAGTGCTCCGGTGCCCAGGGCCGCCGCGGTCGGATAGAAGAACCCGACCATGCCCAGCTGCTCGGGCATGCCGTCGGGCACCTTGACGACACCGAGCGAGGTCATCGCGGCATCCTGCGGCAGGAACGGCACGGATTCGCTGTAGACGACAGCGCCCTCGGCGTCGCGCACCGTCAGAACGGGGGCGTAGCCGTTGCCCATGAGATAGATGCGGTCGCCCTCGATGTCGATGGGGTGGTTCACCCGCACCTCGGCGGGCTTCTCTTCCTCGCCAGGCACCTTCGTCGTCAGCACGGCCGCGAAATCGCCCGCCTGGCCGGCTCCCTGCTCACCGGCGGGGATGTAGCTGACCTGGAACTCCTCCAGGGTCATCGAGTACGGCGGCAGAGCCTCGGTGTCGACGAAGCGTCCCGGGTTGAAGGACGAGTAGTCGGCGAGGGTGTTGACGAAGCTCTGGCCACCTTCGACCAGCACGTCCTGTCCGGTGTAGGTGAAGCCGCCGCCCACACCCACCGAGATGAGCACGCCGACCAGCGACGCGTGGAAGACGAGGTTGCCCGTCTCGCGCAGGTAGCCGCGCTCGGCCGACACCGAGGAGACACCCCTGCTGTCGTACCGCTCGACGCGATAGCCGGCCTTGCGCAGCTGCTCCCCGGCCAGGTCGATCGCCTCGGCTGCGGTGGCTGCGGCATCCGACCCTTCTGGCACCTGCACGACCGCCTCGGTGTGGTCGTCGAGGCGGGACAGCCGCGCGGGCGTCCGAGGCGGCCGCGCGCGCAGCGCCTTCCAGTGGTGCTTGGTGCGCGGGATGACGCACCCGATCAGCGAGATGAACAGCAGGATGTAGATCGACGAGAACCACGGCGACGAGTACACGTCGAACAGGCTCAGCCCGTCGAGCACCGGGTAGAGGTCGGGGTTGTCGGACTCGAACTGCGCCACGCCGTTCGGGTCGGCGCTGCGCTGCGGGACGATCGATCCGGGGATCGCGGCGATCGCCAGCAGCAGCAGCAGCACGACGGCCGTGCGCATGCTCGTCAGCTGCCGCCAGCCCCACCGCGCCCAGCCGACGACGCCGAGGGCAGGCTGCTGGATGCCGCGGGGAGCGTCGCCGTCGGCATGGTCGCCGGGGCGCAGCGGTCCGTCCACCTCGTCGACGAGGGTGCCGTCGTCAGAGCGGGAGCTGGACACTGCCGATCACCGCCCCGAGCCGTGACATGAGGTCCGTCCAGACGCCGGTGACCATGAGCAGTCCGAGTGCGATGAGAAGCACTCCTCCCGTGATGTTGATCGCGCGGATGTAGCGCTTGACGAACGCGACCGAACGGGTGGCCCACCCGAAGCCGATCGCCAGCAGGATGAACGGCACGCCGAGGCCCAGTGAATAGGCAACGCCCAGGATGCCGGCGCGCACCGGGTCGCCCTGGTTGATCGAAATGGCGAGGATCGCCGTCATCGTCGGACCGATGCAGGGAGCCCAGCCGATGCCCATCGCCACGCCGAGGAGCGGCGCGCCCACAAGGCCGAGGTTCTCCCGCATGCGGGGCCGGAAGGTGCGCTGCGCGACGCCGAAGACCCCGATGAAGACGAGACCGAGCAGGATCACCACGACCCCCAGCACCCGGGTGATCGGGTCCTGGTAGCGGATGAAGAGCTGCCCGAGCGATCCCCCGAGCACGAAGATCGCGACGAACACCGCGGTGAAACCGGCGATGAACAGCAGCACGCCGGCCAGCAGCCGTGACCGGGTCTTGGTGCGCGTGCCGCCGGTGCGGGCGGGGGCCGCGCCACCCAGGAAGCCCAGGTACCCCGGCACCAGCGGCAGCACGCAGGGCGAGAGGAACGACACCAGTCCAGCGAGCATCGCGATCGGGATCGCCAGCCACAAAGCGCCGTCGAAGACGATCCCGAGAGGGCTCACGGGGTCTCCGCGAGCGTGTCGCGCACGAGGGTCTCAAGGATCGAGGCATCCGGCAGCTGGCCGATCACACGGGCGGCGAGGCGCCCTTCGGCGTCGAGCACGAGCGTGGTCGGCACCGCCTGCAGCGAGGTGACCTCGGCGAAGGCGAGCTTCAGGTCGGGGTCACGGTGAGCGAGCATCGACGGGTAGGTGATGCCGTAGGTGCGGTCGAACGATGCCGCGGTGGCGGCCTCGTCGTAGATGTTGACGCCGAGGAAGGAGACGTCGGCATCGGCGAACTCCTCGTTCGCCTGCTGCAGGTACGGCGCCTCCGCGCGGCAGGGCCCGCACCCGGCGTACCAGAAGTTCACGACCACGACGTCACCGAGCACGTCCTCACTGGTGATGGTGCTGCCGTCGACGCCGGTGCCCGAGAAGACGATCGGGTCCTCGCGGTCGGCGGGCGCGATCTCGGTCGCGGCGAAATCACGCGAGACGAAGCCGGCCGTGTCGCCCTCGCGGTAGGCGTCGACGAGGTCGTCGTTGCCGCCGGTGCACCCCGCGATGCCCGCAGTCAGTGCCACGGCGGCCGCAGCGGCCAGCAGACGGCGCGTGCGGCGCGGCCGGGAGGAATCACGAAGGGCCATCACACTGCTCCCACATCCACGGCACCGGACAGACTCGCCGGCTCCACATAGGCGACCTCCGACCACGTGCCGTCATCGCCGAGCTCGACGCTCGTGATGCTCGACAGCGCACATCGACGCTGCGTGGGGTTGTGGCGCAGCGGCGTTCCGGTGATCGCGAGGTGGGTGATCCAGATCGGCAGCTGGTGCGACACGATCACGGCGTCGCCCGATTCGGTCTCGTCCCAGGCATCGCGCATCGCGGCATCCATGCGCGCGACGACCTGCGCATACGGCTCGCCCCAGCTCGGCAGGTCGGGGTTGCGCAGATGCAGCCAGTTGGCGGGGTTGGCCATGGCGCGCTTCATGCGCCGGCCCTCGAAGACGTTGGTCGGCTCGATCACCCGCTCGTCGATGCGCGGGTCGATTTCGAAGAACTCCGCGAACGGCTCGGCCGATTCACGCGCACGCTGCAGGGGAGAACACACGAGATGGCCCACGGGGCGCTGCTGAGCCTGCACGTACTCGGCTGCCTGACGGGCCATGCGCCGCCCGTCAGAGCTCAGTCCGAAGCCCGGAAGCCGACCATAGAGCACACGCCCGGGGTTGAAAACCTCTCCGTGGCGCACGAGATGAAGGCGGTCGGCAGGCACCCGCCAAGTCTACGTCGACGCGGACTGTGCACGCGCTGGACGTCGGCCGCTACACGACGTCGGTGCCAGAAGCGTCGCGGGCGGCCAGCAACGCACGCACCCGCATGTAGATGAACCAGGCCACACCGACGACGGCGGCGATGATCACGATGTACTGCAGAACGTCCGCGTAGGCCTCCACGACGTGCCACGACTCCCCCAGGAAGAACCCCGCGAGCACGAAGATGCTGTTCCAGATGAGGCTTCCGGCGAGGGTCAGCAGACCGAATCGCCACAGCGGCATGCGCGCGATGCCGGCGGGGATCGAGATCAGACTGCGGAAGATCGGCAGCATGCGGCCGAAGAAGACCGCCTTGCCGCCGTGCTTGTGGAACCAGGCGATCGTGCGGTCGATGTCTTCAGGGTGCAGCAGCGGCATCTTGTCGGCGATGTACTTCAGCCGGCGGGCGCCGAGCCACGCCCCGATGCCGTAGAGCACGAACGCTCCCACCACGGAGCCCGCGGTCGTCCAGAACAGGGCCTCGAAGAGCGTGAAGCCACCGCGGCTTGCTGCGAGTCCCGCCATCGGCAGGATGACCTCGCTCGGGAGCGGCGGGAAGAGGTTCTCGAGAGCGATCGCCGCGCCGGCGCCGATCGGCCCGATGGTGTCCATGAGCGACACCGTCCAGTCGGCCAGCGCGGTCAGCCAGGAGCCGTCCGAGGGGTCGGCGGCGGAGGCGGCGGTCGTCATGGCGGCAGTCGTCATACCCCCACGGTAGGGAACAGCCGCCTGCAAAACCTGGAGGAAGGCCCCGAATGCCGCGATTGGACTCGGGCCCGGCCCACGTAGACTGACTCTTTGTGAGTGAACGCGTTCTCGTCCAGCAGCTGCAGGGTCTCCCCGATGGACCCGTCTCGGTATCCGGATGGGTCGAGACGGTCCGCGATCAGAAGAAGGTGCAGTTCGTCATCCTGCGCGACGAGACGGGGGCGGTGCAGCTGGTCAACCCGGCCACCCGTCCGCCCGCCGCCGACGCGGTCGACGCGCCAGAGCCGGATGCCGACAAGCTGGCACTGACCTCGCTCATCTCGGAGCTGACCACGGGCACCTTCCTGACCGTGACCGGCGAGCTGAAGCACGACGAGCGCGTCAAGCTCGGCGGCGTCGAGATCAAGATCGGCTCGCTCGAGGTGGCATCCGCAGCTCTCCCCGAGACCCCCATCGCCGCCGACAGCGGCATGGACAAGCGCATGGACTGGCGCTTCCTCGACCTGCGCCAGCGCCGCAACAACCTCATCTTCCGCGTGCAGACGACCCTCGAGCACGCGATGCGCTCGTACTGGATCGAGCGGGACTACATCGAGGTGCACTCCCCCAAGCTCATGGCGTCGGCGTCGGAGTCCAACGCCGAGCTGTTCGAGGTGCCGTACTTCGAGGACAAGACCGCGTACCTCGCGCAGTCGCCGCAGTTCTTCAAGCAGATGGCCCAGGTCGCCGGCTTCGGCAAGATCTTCGAGATCGCCCCCGCCTTCCGCGCCGACCCGTCCTTCACCAGCCGCCACGCGACCGAGTTCACTTCGATCGACGCCGAGATCAGCTGGATCGACTCGCACGAGGACGTCGCCGCGATGCAGGAGGAGCTGCTGCAGACGGCGATCCAGGCGGTCAAGGACAAGCACGGCGCCGAGATCGAGGAGCTGTTCGGCATCGAGGTGCAGGTGCCTGCGATCCCGTTCCCCCGCATTCCGCTGGCCGAGGCCCGCGAGATCGTGAAGAGCCGCGGCTACGAGATCCCCCGCACAGACGGCGACCTCGACCCCGAGGGCGAGCGCCAGATCTCGGCGTACGTCGAGGAGACCTACGGTCACCAGTTCGTCTTCATCACCGACTACCACCCCGAGATCCGCGCTTTCTACCACATGCGCGACGAGCAGACAGGGCTGACGAAGTCCTACGACCTGCTGTTCAAGGGCGTGGAGATCACCACCGGCGCACAGCGCGAGCACCGCGTCGACGTGCTGATCGAGCAGGCCCGCGAGAAGGGCCTGGAGCCCGAGCACCTCGAGTTCTACTTCGACTTCTTCCGCTACGGTGCCCCGCCGCACGGTGGCTTCGGCATGGGCCTGGCCCGCGTGCTGATGCTGCTGCTCGGGCAGGACTCGATCCGCGAGGTCACCTACCTCTTCCGCGGACCCACGCGCCTGGCTCCCTGAGCCCGCTCACTCACACCGAGGGACCACGGCGGGTCGCCGCACAGGCCGCGCACCGGCCGACGAGCGTGCTCTGATCGAGCGCCAGGCTGAAGCCGACCATGGTGCGCAGCATGCGGGCGGCAGTGCGCATGGCCTCGGGCGGCAGCACGACCACGGCGCCGCATTCGGCGCACTGGCCGTGAAGGTGCCGGCGCCCGGCAGCGGTCGTGGCGAGGTGATACCGCGCGGCGCCGCTCGCCGCGTGCTGGCGTGAGACGACACCGGATGCCGCCAGCAGGTCGAGCGTGCGGTACACCGTGGCGCGGTGCACGTCCCCCTCACCGAGAAGGTTCGCGACCTCATCGGCGGTCAGGTGGTCGGCGCGCGCGGCCAGCACGGTCAGCACCGCGCGCCGGGGTGCGGTGACCCGCTCCCCGCGCATGCGCAGCGCGCTGATGGCGGCCAGAACGTCGTCGCCACGGGCGGCCGCGTGCAACTCACCGTGCTCGAGACCCACGCCCGCCTCTGCCATGCCCACATGGTGTCACCGCCCCACGGGATCCTCTACCCCCAAGAGAACACGGAGGGCGGTGACACCGGTCAGGTGCGCTTCAACCCCGACATGTAGTGCGCAACGATCAGTGCCACCCAGGTGGTCAGGATGTACGGCCAGGTGTAGGTGTCCAGCCCCGCGCGGTGCATGAGGAGGGTCACCACAGCCGTCACCACGATCCACGGCAGCGAGTACAGCCACGACGCGGTGGAGCTCTTCAGGAACGTCACCGCAAGGGCGATGGCGGTCAGCACTCCCGAGTAGTTGGCCAGGCCGTTTGCGATCTCGCTCCACGACTCGCCCATGGCGATGGCGGTGAGCGTGCCGACGACCGATCCCATGATCGCTGCCAGCCCCACCTTCCAGCTCGCGATGAACAGTCCGACGAGAATCAGCGCGCCGCTGATGGGGTTGTCCACCAGCACGACCTGCGACACGTTCGTCAACAGGGACAGGAAGAATGCCGGCACGGGCTCGTCGGGCAGGTCGGATGCCGGCGAATCGACCGCGAGGCTCAGCGTCGACAGAGCGATGATCGTGGCGACGATGACGAACGGCGCCGTCGTGTACGGCAGGTTGTAGACCTTCAGCGGCGTCTTGGTGAAAAGCGCGTTGACCAGCCATGTGACCGGCCCGGTCACGAGAGCGCCGACGAAGGCGAGCACGTACGACCACCACGCGTCGCCACCCAGCGCGGCGAAGACGGCGGCACCCACAAGGGTGCCGCAGAAGGACTGCATACCCGACGCGACGCTGCTGGGGGGGAAGCCCACGGCGCGCCCACCGAGCATCCCCCCGACGGCACCGATCGCTGCGAGCACCCCCATGCGCCAGTCCGCGATGACGAAGGCGGCGAGCACGAGGATGCCGGTGATGACGTTCTGCTGGAAGTAGATCTGTGACGGGCCGTGGAGAAACCCGAGGCCCCACTGGCTCGCGGAACCGCGCTTCTCGGTCTGCGTATCGGTCATGACGATCCTCCCTGCCGATTTATCATTTCCTGACGAGCGGCGCCGGCCGCCCGGTGAGCAGTTCGTGCACCGCAGCCGCTGCGCCCGTCTGCGCGGCGAGCGACGTGACGGTGTCATCGCCTGCGTAGCGCAGCCACGCGCCGGCATCCGCCGGCAAGACGCTGACCCCGAAGCGGACACTGTCGTCGGAGGATGCCGCGACCACCTTCGCCACGGCATCGTGCAGTGCCGCCGCCACCCGCGCGGCGGGCTGGAGCGGGGTCACGACGTACAGCGACGACACGATGTCGCGGCCGCCGAGCACCGCGTCGCCGCCGACGCGACCGTCGCGCGGCACCAGCCGCACGCGGTCGATGGCGACGGGCTCGCCGCCGTGGTCGTCGGGACGGCGAACCTCGAGGTCGCTCGCGTATGCATCGAAGGCGTAGCGCTCACCTCGCGTCAGGCGGCCGGCGTACACCGTCTCGCCGACCAGCAGGGTGGCATCCGGATGAACGCGCGCCGTCAGGTGCTGGTAGAAGCGCGAGTTCGCGTAGGGGATGAGCGGGTCGGGGAGGTACTCGACATACGCACCCTCGGCGACGTCGATGTTGATGATCGACGTGGCGTAGCCCGAGACCATGCGGTACACCTTCGTGTGCGCCTGGGTCGTGATGAAGGCTGAGGTTCCCTCGCCGAAAGTGAGGTCCATGCGCTGCCGGTCGTTGTGCAGCACGCCGCCGCCGGTCGTGATGAGGTACGTGTACGGCATGTCGGGCCGCAAGGTGTTGTAATACAGCGGCTTCATGATCTGCAGCGGAGCCTTCTGGTAGTGATGCACCAGCTCCGTGCGCTGGGAGTCGCCCTGTCCGCGCAGCTCGAATCCGAGTTCGAGGATGCCGACTTTGCCGGGGCTCCCCACGGGCAGCGTGTAGCTCTCGGTGCCGTAGCGGGCCACCTCGATCGGCACGTGCGCCGGCTCGAAGTGGGCGGGCTGCAGCCGCGGCCCGCCGTACAGCGGCGCCGCCTCCGGCGTCGGCGACGACGACTCGGCATCCACCTCGCCCACCTCGAGATCGGTCACGAGACCAGTTCGCCCGTCTTCGCGTGCCACACCGACATGATGGTGTCGAAGAGCTCCTGCACCCCGGTGCCGTCGAGCGAGTTGGTGAGCACCACCGGCTTGCCGTTTCGCACCGCGTGGGCGTCGCGTTCCATGACCGACAGATCGGTGCGCACATACTGCGCGATGTCGATCTTGTTGATCACCAGGATGTCGCTCTCGGTGATGCCGGGACCGCGCTTGCGCGGCATCTTCTCCCCCTCCGAGGTGTCCAGCACGAACACGAACACGTCCGCCAGCGACGGCGAGAAGGTCAGCGTCAGATTGTCGCCCCCGGACTCGTAGATCAGGGTGTCGATGTCGGGGAAGCGCTCGAGCATCTCCTCACCCGCGGCGAGGTTCATCGTGGGGTCGTCGCGCACCGCGGTGTGAGGGCACGCGCCCGTCTCGACGCCCACGACGCGCTCAGGGTCGAGGATGCCGGCGAGTTCCCGCCGCACGTGGTGGGCGTCCTCCTGGGTGTAGATGTCGTTGGTGATGACGCCCGGGGTGCGGCCGGCGGCGATGAAGATGGGCACCAGCGCCTCGGTGAGCGCCGTCTTCCCCGACCCGACGGGGCCGCCGATTCCGACGCGCAGAACGTTGTCGCTCATGGGGTTCCTCTTTCTTTGCATTCGTGGGATCTCAGTTGGTGAACAGTCGCGCTTCGGCACGCTCGTGGCCGGCCGACATGATGTCGCCCATCGGCACGAAGCCGCCGATGTCGGCGACCGGGCGCACCAGCGCGTCTTCGGTCACCGCCTCGATGACCGGGTGCACCCGCCGGATCATCACCTGCGCCGACCGGTGGTCGGCCAGGCGCAGGCGCAGAGCGGCGAACGCGTAGCTCGCCGCGAAGGCGAAGAGGTCCGCCGCCACCGCCGCGGCGATGGGCACCCGTTCCGCCGCGTAGCAGACCGCCGTCACGACGGGCTGGCAGCCCGGCGTGCGGCGCTGCTTCACCCGGGCGGCCCAGGCCGCGATGTCGTCGGCACCAGGCGTCCCCTCGAAGATCTCCGCGGTGATGTCGGCCAGCTGCCTTCCGCTGCGCACGCTGGACGTGCGCAGCTCCGCGTTCAGCTTCGACGCGTACAGCACCCGGTCGACCTCGGCCACGGCATCCCACTCGCCGCGGGACGCACATCCGTGCGCCCGAGCGAGCGCCGTGGCGTCCCCCGGCCCCACAGAGGAGATCAACAGGTCCTCGAGCAGGTCGCCCACCGTGCCGGCATCCACGAGCCCGGCCTGGTGGAATCCCTCCAGGCCGTGCGACATCGTGTAGAAGCCACTGGGGAATGCGGAGTCGGTCAGTTGCAGGCCGACCAGCAGCGGTGCCACCGCCGACCCCGCACTCGTGGTCGTGATCGTCATATCGGGGCGATCATGCGAGGAAGAACAGCTGGGTCAGCGGCAGCGCCTGGGCCGGTTCGATCTCTGCCGGGACCCCATCCAGCGACACCCGGTAGGTCTCCGGATCGACCGTGACCTCCGGGGTCTCGCTGTTGCGCACCATGCTGCTCTTGCCGATCGATCGGGTGTTGCGCACCGGGAGGATCTGGCTCTTCAGCCCGAGCATCTCCGGCACCCCCTTCTCGATCGACACCTTCGACACGAACGTCGCCCGCGTCGCGTGCAGCGGCTGCGGCAGGGCACCGAACGCCGGCCGGAAGTACACCGGCTGGGGCGTGGGCAGCGAGGCGTTGGGGTCGCCCATCAGACCCCAGTTGATCAGGCCGCCCTTGATGACCACCTTCGGCTTCGCCGCGAACGTGTCCACCGGCCACAGCACGATGTCGGCCATCTTGCCCGGCTCGAGCGAGCCGACGTAGTCCGAGATGCCGTGGGTGATCGCGGGGTTGATCGTCACCTTCGCGAGGTACCGCAGCACCCGGAAGTTGTCGTTGTCCTCGGCATCCTCCGGCAGCTTGCCGCGCTTGTCCTTGCAGTGGTGCGCCGTCTGGAACGCCCTCGTCACCGACTCGCCGATACGGCCCATGGCCTGCGAGTCCGACGAGAACATGGAGATGACGCCCATGTCCTGCAGCACGGTCTCTGCCGAGATCGTCTCGGCGCGCACCCGGGAGTCGGCGAACGCGACGTCCTCCGGGGCGTCGTACGAGAGGTGGTGGCACACCATCACCATGTCCAGCAGCTCGTCGACGGAGTTGACCGTGTAGGGCAGGGTGGGATTCGTCGAGGACGGCAGCACGTTGGACTGCCCCGCGATCTTCATGATGTCCGGGGCGTGTCCACCGCCGGCACCCTCGGTGTGGTACGTGTGGATCGTCCGGCCATTGATCGCCGAGATGGTGTTCTCCACGAATCCCGACTCGTTCAGGCTGTCGGTGTGGATGGCGACCTGGATGTCGTACTCGTCGGCGATCTGCAACGCCATGTCGATGGCGGCCGGAGTCGTTCCCCAGTCCTCGTGCACCTTCAGCCCACCCGCGCCGGCTTCCACCTGGTCGATGAGCGCCTGCGGCAGCGAGCTGTTGCCCTTGCCGTGGATGCCCACATTGATGGGGAGGTCGTCCCATGCCTGCAGCATGCGGTGGATGTTCCACGTGCCCGGTGTGCAGGTCGTGCCGTTGGTGCCGTCGGTCGGGCCGGTCCCACCGCCGAAGAGCGTGGTGATGCCGTTGGACAGCGCGTTGTACACCTGCTGCGGGGAGATGAAGTGCACGTGCGGGTCCATCGCTCCGGCGGTCGCGATGAGGTGCTCACCGGCGATCACCTCGGTGCCGGGGCCGACGACGAGGTGCGGATCGACGCCCTTCTGCGTCTGCGGGTTGCCGGACTTGCCGATGCCGGCGATCTTGCCGTCCCGCACGCCGATGTCTGCTTTGACGATGCCGAGGATGGCATCCATCACGATCACGTTCGTGATCACGAGGTCGAGCGATCCCTGCGAGGAGCTGGCTTGGGGGTCTGATCCCATGCCGTCGCGGGCGGACTTGCCGCCGCCGTACACGACCTCGTCGCCGTAGCTGTCAGCGGCGTAGTCCTTCTCGATCTCGATGACGAGGTTCGTGTCTGCCAGAGGCACGCGGTCGCCGACGGTCGGACCGAAGAGGTCGGTGTACTGCTTCTTGGAGATGATGGCCATGGCTACTTGCTCCCCTTCTTGCTTCCGGATGCCTTGTTGTCTGCTTTTGCGTTACCAGACGACTTTTTCGCCGTCGCCGGGCTCGCATTCCCGCCGCTGTCGGCCTCGCCGTTCTGGTACCCGCGCTCGGCGAGCATCCTCATAGCGTCGGCCTTGGTCTGCGCCGCATCGAGGCCGCCGTTGACGAACCCGTTGAACCCCACGACGCGGCGGGCACCGGCGAAGGCGACCAGGGTGACCTGCTTGGTCTCTCCTGGTTCGAAACGCACCCCGCTGCCGGCGGGGATGTCCAGGTGCATGCCCCATGCCTGCTCACGCGGAAAGAGCATGGCGGAGTTGACTTCGAAGAAGTGGAAGTGCGAGCCGATCTGCACCGGCCGGTCGCCGGTGTTCGTGACATTCATCGTCGCCGAGGGCCGGCCCTCGTTGATCTCGATGGTGTCGGCACCGTGGTGGTAGCTGGGGCGTCTGCTGAGCATGATGTTCCCTCCGGTTACGACTCAGTGGTCGTGGTCGTGGTGCGCGTCGGAGAGCGCCAACGCGTCGCTGTCGTGATGGTGCAGCACGTGGGCGTGCAGGCCCCCGTGCGTGTGGGAGTGCCGCGTTCCGTCGGCGTGGTCGTGCGGATGCGGGTGGGTGTGAGCCTCCTCCTCGAACGCGTGCGAGTGGGCGTACCCGTGGCCGTGGTCGGCGAGGAGCCCCGTGTCGATGCCGTCGTCGCCGGCATCGAGGGCGGCGAGCGCGTCGCGCACCCGGGTGCCGATCACCCGCACGATCGACGCGTCGCTCATCACCGGGCCGCCGAATTCGACGTCTGCGGCGGGCAGCGAGGCGGCGAATCCCGCAGGAACCGCCACGACGCGCGTCGCGCCGAGCCGGCGCAGCCGCGCCGCTGCCGCGGAGAGCTGTGCGCCGTCGTCGGCGATCGCCACCGCCACCTCGTCGAGCGCTCCGTGCGTGGCGACGAGATAGCCCACGCGGTGCAGCTCCGCTTCGTCGAACGGGTTGGAGTGCGGCGCGACGATGAGCAGAGCGGATGCCGGATCGACGAGACTCGCCCGATTGGCCGCGGTGCGCAGCCAGGCTGTGAGATGGTCGATCTGCCCGAAGGGGGCGGTCAGCGCGATCCGCCCAGCGTGCGTACGGTTCAGCCAGCGGAGCGTCTTGGCCGCGTCGGCGACCATGGCGGGGTCCCGCCCGAAGGTCATCGGGAGCACCACGACGGGGTCGCCGTGGTCGAGCGCGGCGCTGACGATGTTGTGCAGCGCCCGGCCCGCGACCGTGGTGCGCGCGCCGTCCACGAGCGGCTCGAACCGCTCGAGGTCGCGCGCGTCGTCGCTCTCGTGCCCGCCGACGAGGACGATCTGCACTCCGGTGGCGCCCGTCATCTCCTCAGCCGCCGATGGGGTCGTGGCAGGAGACCAGTTTCGTGCCGTCGGGGAATGTCGCTTCGACCTGCAGAAGCGTGACTCGTTCACGGACGCCGGGCATGCACTGGTCGACCGTGACGATTTTCTTTCCCAGCTCCATGCAGTCCGAGACGGTCTTGCCGTCACGGGCGGCTTCGAGAACCCCCTCCGTCACGAGGGCGATCGCCTCACTGACGTTGAGCTTCGTGCCGCGATCTCGGCGGCGTCGCGCGAGTTCCGCGACCTGGTAGACGTACAGCTTGTCGATCTCGCGTGGCGTGAGGTCCATTGCAGCTCCTGACATCCGATTGAGAGAGGACGCGCTCCGACGTGTGTGCGTGGGGCGTCGATAGGGCGTCAGCCTTACACGCCCGGGAAGACCTGAACAGGCCCCCTCCTGCACGATCCGCACCACCTGCGACCGTGTCGCAGGACCACTGGGCAGGCCCCGTCGGCGGGGCTATAGTCGAGGCCTCGAACGGGGGCGGCATGGTGAAATCAGGGAGTGTCGCGGGCGGCTGGCTGATCGTCGTCTGCTGCCTTTCGCAGTTCCTGCACACCGTCTACGGCAGCGTCGCCAATATCGCGCTGCCCGATATCTCGCGGGATCTGGGCGCCGGAATCGACTCGCTGCAGTGGGTCGTGAGCGCCTACGTGCTGACGCTCGCGAGCCTGCTGATCTTCGCCGGAAACCTGGCAGATCGCATCGGTCGACGACGCGTGCTCGTGATGGGCAACGTGGTGATGATCGTGGGCTCGGTCGTCTGCGCCCTGAGCACGTCGGTGGGCCTGCTCGTCGTCGGACGGGTCATCCAGGGCGCCGGCAGTGCGCTCATCGCACCCGCCGGCCTGTCGCTTCTGGCAGCGGCGTTTCCGCAGCGCGCGCAGCGCGCCGTCGCGGTGATGTGGTGGACCACCATCGGCACGGCGTCGCTGGCGGCGGGCCCGATCCTCGGCGGACTGCTCGTGAAGGATCTCGGCTGGACCTCGGTGTTCTGGGCCGGCGTGCCTCTGGGGGTGGTGGCGTCGGTACTCGCGCTCGTCCTCCTGCGCGAATCCCGCGCGCAGCACCCTGCGCGCCTGGACGGCGTCGGCCAGATCCTGCTGACCCTCTTCCTCGCCGCCCTCGCGTTCACCCTGATCGAGGGCGTGCACCTGGGATGGACCTCCGTGCCCGTGCTCGCGGCGATCGCCGTCGCCCTGCTGTCGCTGGTCGCGCTCGTGCCGTACGAGCGCCGTCGGCAGGATCCGCTGCTGCCCCTGCATCTGCTGACCGACCGGCCGTTCGTCACCGCGCTGACGATGGCGGTGGCCGGGTACCTGGCACTCGCAGCGCTGCTGTTCGTCAACACCTTCTATCTGCAGTCCGAGCGCGGGCTGAACGCCACGCAGGCGGGCCTCATGACGATCCCCCTGGCCGCCGGCGCCACCGCATCCGCCCTCCTGGCCGCCCGATTCGTCGCACACCAGCATTCGCGCGCCGCACTCATCATCAGCGGAACGCTCCTCGCCGTCGGCTCTGCTGGGCTGTGGCTGACCGAGAGCGCCCCGCTGTGGACGGTGTTCCTGCCGTACTTCGTGTTCGGGTTCGGGTTCGGCCTCATCGCCGATCCCGTCAGCGTAACCGCGCTCTCGGAGCTGCCCACCGAGGAGTCCGGACTGGCGTCGAGCTTCATCTCCACGTCCAAGCAGGCCGGTCAGCTGCTGGGCATCGCCGGCGCCGGATCGATCCTCGCCGTCGCAGGCACATCATCGGACGCGACCGCGTTCGACGACATGGGCGGGTGGGTGTGGGCGGTGCTGGTGGCGGCCGGCGTGCTCATCGCCGGGCTCGCCGTCAGCACGCCGCGCACGCACATTCCCGTGCCGCCCAAGCCCGCGGCCGTGCACTGAGCCGGGTCAGCGCGACGCGCGGCCGCGGCGGTGGCGGCGGTCGGGATCGGCGGGAACCTGCGTGCCCGGCCCGTCGGGAGGGTCCACTGTGCCCGGACGGATCGACTCGATCAGTGCGAGCACCGACTGGTTCAGGCGCGTCAGCTGGACGTGTGCGTCCGCCTCGGGACCCTCACCCTTTCCGGGGTCGAGCGCGAGATCGGCGAGAGGATGCAGTCTGCTGGGCAGCGCACCCCGCAGCACCTCCTGGACGGCCGCGAAGTTCTCGTCGGACATCTGCGCGAGCCGCGACCACTGCGCGGTGTCGGCGGCGCCGTCCGCCCGCGGTAGACGCACGAGAGTGCGCCCCAGCCGCCGCTCGTAGTCGAGCACCGACCACAGTGCCGTCAGCTGCGCTTCGATGCCGTCGGCGCGCAGCGAGCCGGGGTCACGGCGCAACGGAGCCGCCCGCGTCTCCAGCGCTCGCAGCAGGTCGCCCAGCTCGCGCTCACGCTCGGCGACCTGCTGTCGGGTCAGCGCCTCCTCCCCCAGCCGCGGGGCGAGCAGATCCGACAGCAGCGCCCGCGCCCGACCCACCGCCGACGTCATGCCCGCCACGACCTGCGACCCGGTACGGGTGGGCAGCAATAACGCCGAGATCACGATGGCGACCACGCCCCCGACGAGCGTCTCGAGCATGCGCGCCTGCACGGTCTCCACGCTCAGCGTTCCCATCACGTCGTACATGGTCGCCAGGCCCAGCGTGACCCAGAACACCATCGCCGCCGGCGAGATGGCGCGGGTGAACGCCACGAAGAAGACGCTCACGATCAGCAGCGGGTAGGCCCAGACCGGATCGTGCCCCGCGACGATCGCCAGCCCGAACGCGATAGCCGAGGCGGCGACGGTCGCGATGATCCGCTGGATGCTCTTGACCCGGGTCTCCCCGTCGGAGCCGCTGATCGTCTGGAAGGCCGGCATGGCCGCCCAGTACTGATGCGTCGACGAGACCAGCGACCCGAGGAGCAGCGCGAGCCCCGTCGCGACCGTCGCCTGGGCGGCCTGCCGGTCGGTCGGCCGCAGCCCACCCGTCCCATGCGGCGCCGCGGACGGGTGGGCTGGGACGCCCGGCTTCTGCGCGGCATCGGGGGTGGGGGCCCGGTCCGCCTCGACTTCTGCGAAGGACTCCAGCGCCTTGTCATCGGCCAGCTGCACGCGGCGCAGGCGCTCGGCGGCGTATCGCAGCTGCATGATCGCGAACAGCACCCGCCGCACCTCGCCGGTGAGCCCTGGGGGCAGCTCCGAGTCCTTGCGCGAACGCTCCGGCGGCGCGGCCGAGCCGCGGAAGGCCGAGATCTCGGCGCTCGTGGCGACGAGGTCGCCGGCGAGGCGCGCGCGCTCGTCGACCGTGATCGTGATGCTGGGGACGACCGGCAGCAGCGTCAGCAGATTCTCCGCCGCCAGCTGCACGTCGAAGATGCGCATGCGCAGCACGCGCATCCGCATCGGATTCATCTGATCCCCCGACATCCGCTCGAGCGGCCCGTTGATGTCATCGACCGTGTGCTCCAGCGCGGTGCGGGCTGAGCGCAGTTCACGCACCAGGCGTCTGTCGGCTCGACCGCTGGACACGAGGTCGACGAGCGTGTCGAGCAGGTCCTCGATGCGCTCGTACACTGCCGCGATGCCGCCGTGCACCTGCCGAGACGGCGGCGCGCCGGGGATCGCCTGCACCAGCCAGCTCGCCGCGAGGCCGATGATCGCCGCGAGCAGCGAGAAGAGGACGTCCTGCGACGACAGGTGCACGAGCAGGCTGAAGTAGAAGATCAGGAAGAACAGCTTTCCCATCGCTCCCACCCGCGGGCCGAAGCGCTGCAGCCAGACGGCGAGTCCCGCGGCGAGCGCCATCGACACCACGATGACGGGTTGGTCCGCCGACAGCAGTGCCCCGAGCACGACGGCGAGCGACACCGGGATGATCGAGACGAGGGCACGCACCGTGCGCGCGGCGGGCGCGGCCTGCGCCGCGGCCGCGGGCGTCGTGAAAAGCGCCACCATCGCGGCGAACACTGCACCGCTCTGGTCGCCCGGCCCGAGTACCTGCGACAACGGGATCACCACCGCCAGCGCGACGACCACCGCCGCCAGGGTGCGGAGCGCATCGACCAGACGCGCCCAGCCGGGGTCGATGAACAGGTGTCGACGGCGCAGCCAGCGAGTCAGCCGCGACGGCCGGCGACCAGGATCGCCCTCGACCGGCGCCGCCAGAACCGGGACCCGCGCGCCGACGTCCGGGGCGGCGAACAGCTCGGCCGGGGTCGCCTCGTCCAGAGGGATGCCGTCGGGCGTTGCCGCCGTGCCCCGGTACACGGGCTGGTAGTCGAGGTCCCTCGACACCAGCGCCAGCAGCCACTGCGACTGCAGCTCGAACGGCAGCCACTGCACGTACCGCCGGTAGGCGTCGGCCGTCCCGAGGTCGGCAGAGCGCTGCGCCGCCGCACCCGCATCCGCATCCGACGGAGCCGCGTCGGCACCGTCGTCATCCGTCGGCGCCGCGTCGGCAGCGGGGGCAACGAGCGCACCGATGCGCTGCTGCACCGTGAAGAACCGCACCACCCACGGGTCGAGCTTGGCGGCACGGCCGCCACGGTGCAGAACGGCCATGGCCGCGGCGAAGTCCTCTGCCGAGACCGGCTCGGGGTTCTGCGGCGCGACGCGTCCCAGCATGCGCAGCAGCGCGGCCCGCAGGTCGTAGAACTGCTCGGTCAAGCGGGCGAGCCCCGGCTCCTTCGCGGGGTCGCTGCCCGTCGGCAGCCCCCACCGGAGAGCGCCGATCACCCCGGAGGTCATGTACAGCGCGAAGGGCAGCGAGAACTGATCGCGCCCGCTCTGGAAGTAGTAGGCGACGGGATTCTGCGACAGGCCGTCGGAGTAGGCGCCGAGCGAGTCGGCGATGGCACCCAGCTGGCCGTCCAGGCCGCGCGCCTGGCCATCGGGGAAGAACGGGGCGAGGGTGTCCACGGGTGCGACGACCCCATGCCCGGCGTGGAAGAAGTTCGACGACAGTGCCCGCAGCGACTGGACGACGCCGTAGACGTTGCTGAGGAAGGCGATGATGAACGACAGCAGCAGCACGTTGACCATCGCCTCGCTCACCGTCAGCAGGTCCAGGACTGGCCCGCCGGGCGAGATGTTGTCGACGCCGACCGTGGAGAACTGCCCGACGCTCAGGTACAGCGCCCCCCAGTAGTCCTTCGGCACGCCCGTGGAGATCTGCAGGGCTCCGGTCTGCATCGCCCCGTAGTAGATGAAGGAGAACCCGAGGATGATGCCCGTGACCCACCAGAGGATCGACGCCACGATGAGCAGACCGGTCACCTGCCGCAGCGCCACCGGACGCCAGCGCCGGCGGATCCGCCGCGTGACGGCGCGGATGAGCAGCCACTCCCACCGCACGATGCGGTGGACGAACAGCCCCGCCTCGTCGTAGTTGAGCACGCTGAGGAAGACGTCGAGCAGCGTCGCCGCCAGCACCACGATGCCCAGAACGATCCAGAACGCTTCCATCAGACGGCTCCTCTCACACGGCGGTGGCCGAGGACTGTGGCGACGCAGCAGGCGGCGGCGGCGACGAACAGACCGGGCGCGAGCCCATGGCGCGACAGCAGCGCCCCGACGAAGGCGCCGGCGCACAGCAGCACAATCGCGCCCACCCGGTGGAGCACGCCTGTGCCGCGCGCCGCCAGGCCGAGGAAGATGCTCATGCCCACCCCGACGGTGGCGCTCGTGACGGCGACGGTCACCAGCCCAGGCACTGCAAGGCGCATCGCCGTCGCTCCCTGCGCCCCCATCGCGGCGGCGAGAGCCGCCTCGGCGGCGAAGGCCGCGGCGTCCTGCCGCTCAGGCGGCCACACCATGGCGACGACCGCCACAAGGGTCAGCGTGACGGTGACGGCGGCGAACACCGCGGTCGCGCTCCCGCTCCAGCCGGGCGGGGCGTGCCGGGTCAGACGACCGACGATCCCGGCGCCGACCAAGAACCAGCAGAGCGCGAACAGGGAGGGGAACCAGTGGCTGCCGCCGGCACCGACGATCCCCATTCCGATGATCAGCACGTTGCCGGTCTGGTTCGCCGTGAAGACGCCGCTGAGGGAGATCCAGCTGAGCGCATCCACCACACCGGTGCCGAAGGTGACGATCAGCAGGCAGGCGATGACCGTCCGCTCCGGCTGCGCCCGCGCCCGCTGACGCTGTCGGGACGGCGGGGGCGGCGGCGGCGGTGCGGTGGGCATCGGCGCGTCACCGCCCCCGGCGTGTCACAGGGCTCGGCCGATCGCCAGCCCTACGACGGCCAGCAGCACCGTGAGGATCAGCATCCCCAGCGAGTTGGCGAGGAAGCGTCCGTACGTGCGCTTCTGCAGCATGTGCACGGTGTCGACCATGGCGGTGCTGAAGGTGGTGAACCCACCCATCACTCCACCGCCGAGGATCGTGAGCCATGCGGCATCCAGCACAGAGGAATCCGACAGTCCGGTGAGAAATCCCAGCAAGAGGGAGCCGACGGAGTTGATGACGAACGTGCCCCACGGGTAGCCCGAGGTCACACGGCGCATGATGAGGCCGTCGGTGACGAAGCGGATCGCAGCTCCCAAGCCGCCGCCGACGACGGCCAAGAGGAAGACGCCGAAGGTCATGACGCACCGCCCTTCTTCGCGGGGGCGGGTCGCGGCGGAAAGAGCACGCCTGCCAGCCAGATGCCGATGAAGGCGGTGAGGATGCCGCCGATGAGCGTGCCGAGGGCGTACGCGACGCCGATGAAACCGTCGGTCTCCACCAGCAGCGCGCTGTTGGTGGCGAGCGAGCTGTAGGTGGTGAACCCGCCCATGATGCCGGTGCCGGCGAAGAGCCGGAAGTCACGCCGGCCGGGGGTCTCCGGCGTGCGCGAGGCGAGCGCGGTGAGAAGGAATCCCAGGAGGAAGGGACCGAGCAGGTTGGCCGTGAGCACAGCCCATTCGTCCCCCCGCTGCTCGGGGATCGCGACGGTCAGGCCGAGTCGCGCTGCGACGCCGACCATGCCGCCGAGGAAGACGAACAGGATCAGTTTGGGTTGCGCGAACGCGGGGGTGGGGTGGTGCGGTCTGCTGTCTGTGGCATGTTCTGTGACCGTCATGGCGGTGAGCATAGTGACGACCAGGGAGCGCGACTAGGGGGGCCGATGGCGGCGTCCCGGAGCCGGCGGAGGGTAAACTGGGGGTTCGCTCGCCCCCTGCGCGAGGTGGTCGCACGGCTCTCGCCTGCGGTCCGAGGCTCGAAACCTCCGGCATCTCTCACCCAGACCTCCGGAGGTTTTTCCATGTCTTCATCCATGTCCGGGCGCACCCGCTGGTGGGCTCTGGCGGTACTGTCGATGACCCAGCTCGTGGTCGTGCTGGACGGCACCATCGTCAACATCGCGCTGCCCCAGGCGCAGGCGGCTCTCGACCTCACCGACAGCGCCCGCCAGTGGGTCGTCACCGCGTACGCCCTCGCCTTCGGGGCGCTGCTGCTGCTCGGTGGCCGCGTCGCCGACTATTGGGGCCGCAAGCGCACCTACATGGTGGGCATGGTGGGTTTCGGCATCGCGTCGCTCTGGGGCGGTCTCGCGCAGACGGGCACCGAGCTGATCCTCGCGCGCGGGCTGCAGGGCGTCTTCGCCGCTCTCCTCGCCCCCGCCGCCCTGGCGCTGCTGACTGTCACGTTCCCGTCAGGCCGCGAACGCAACACCGCCTTCGCCGTGTTCGGCACCGTGGCCGGTGCGGGCGCCGCGGTGGGGCTGGCTCTGGGCGGGGTGCTGACGGAGTTCTTCAGCTGGCGGTGGTGCCTGCTGGTGAACCTGGTGTTCGTTGTGATCGGCATCGTCGGCGCGCTGCTGTTCCTGCGCGAGTCCAGGGCCGAAGGCGACAACCGCTACGACGTGTGGGGCGCGGTAACGGTGACCCTGGGCCTCGGGGCGCTCGTCTACGGCTTCAGCCTCGCGGAGTTCGGGTGGGGCAATGTGTCGACCATCGCGTTCCTCGCCGCCGGTGTGGTGCTTCTGGGGCTATTCGTGTGGATCGAGACGCGCGTGCGCAACCCGCTGCTGCCCCTGCACGTCGTCACCGACCGCGTGCGCGCTGGAGCGTTCCTCATCCAGGCAGTCGCCGGCAGCGTCATGATCGGTGCGACGCTGTACCTGACCTTCCACCTGCAGATCGTGCTGGGCATGTCGGCTCTGGCGGCGGGTCTGGCGAGCCTCCCGCTGCCGCTGGCAACCATGCTGACGGCGCCGATCGTCACCACGTTGCTGGGCCGCATCGGGCCGCGCCCGCTCATGATCACCGGCCCCCTCGTGGTGGCGGCGAGCCTGCTGCTGCTCTCGGGCATCACCGGCGGCGCCTATGCCGTGGAGGTGCTGCCCGCTCTGATCGTGATGGGCTTCGGCATGGCGTTCATCTTCGTGCCGCTGCAGAACCTCGCCCTCGCCGGAGTCCCGGCCCACGACGCCGGCGTCGCCTCGGCGACCGCGAACTCGGCGATGCAGATCGGCGGCTCGATCGGACTGTCGGTCTTCACCGCGGTGTACGCCGCCGTGGTGGGCCCGCACGGCTCCGGCATCCCTGCCACCAGCGCCCTCATCGACGGCTACAGCGCGACGTTCGTCGCCGCCGCCGTCGGGATGGCCGTCGCCGCGGTCATCGCGATCGTCTTCGTGCGCAACCGCCGCCCGGACCTGGTGCCCGTCGAGGCGACGGCGACCGCGCGCGACTGAGCCGCGAGGGTCGGGCCACTCCGTCATGGGTGCGGCCCGACCCGGCGCCCGACGGCGCCAGTAGGATCGCCGCATGACCCAGACCCTCGACGGCACAGTCAACTTCCGCGATGTGGGCGGCATGCCGTTGACGACAGGCGGCTCCACCGCGCCGGACGTGCTGTTCCGCTCCGACGCGCTGAGCGGTCTCACTTCTGACGGGCTCGAGCAGCTCGCCGGCAGCGACATCGAGGTGCTCGTCGACTTCCGCACGCAGTTCGAGCAGCAGATGGCTCCGAACCGGCTGCCCGCCAGCCGGTCGTTCCGAACCGTCCAATTGCCGCTGCTGGAGGGCGCCCTCACGGGACTCGCCCAGCAGGCGATGCAGATGGGTCGGCAGTCGGGAGACCCGGATGCCGCGGCGCAGGCGATCGCCGACGCGCTGGAGCATCTGCCCACGCTGGATGAGGTCTACGTCAGCATGCTCGAGCACGGCGCGACGGCCTTCGCGGAGGCCGCACGCGCGGTCGCCGCGCCGACGGACCGCGCGCAGGGCGTTCTGATGCACTGCACGGCGGGCAAGGACCGCACCGGCGTCGCCGTCGCCCTCATTCTCGACGCCGTCGGGGTGCAGCGAGACGCGATCGTCGCCGACTACACCCTGTCCGAGCAGAGCCTGGCCGGGGCGTGGGCGGATCGCATGTTCGCCACGGTGACGAGCATGGGCGTTCCGCTGACGCCTGCGCTGACGGCACTGATCGCGGGCGCGCCGGCATCGGCCATCGAAGCCGCACTGGCCTGGGTCGACGGTCGCGGCGGGTCGGCCGCGTACCTGCGCTCAGGCGGCTTCAGCGACGATGAGCTCGCCGGACTCACGGCCCGGCTGCACGGCTGAAGTCGCTCAGACCTCGAAGTCCACCGCGACGCGGTCGGAGCGGATGCCGCCGATGAAAGCGGCGACCTCCTCGTGCGCGGGGTGCACCTGGTAGGCGTCGAGTCCCGCAGCGTCGTCGAAGTCCGCCACCAGCACGAGCTCCCAGTTGCCGGGTAGATCCAGCGCGTTCGCCCCGGCGCTCATCGCCCGCAGCGACGGGACGACGCCCACGAGCGCGGTGAGCCGGCGCGCCGCCTCGGCGGCTTGGACCGCGCGGACGGCGGGGTCGGTGTCGGCGAGCTTGAACGCCACGACGTGACGGATCATCTGGGGACCTCCCCGGTCAACGCGGCGCGCAGTCGTTCCGGGGAGACGCGCCAATGGGCGTGCAGACGGTCATCGACCAGCACGACCGGGATCTTCTCCCACCACAGCTCGTGCAGGGCGGGGTCGTCGAGGATCGAGTGCTCCTGCACGTCGACATCCCCTTCGGGAAACTCCGCGACGACCGTCTCGATGACCTCGCGGGCGACGTCGCAGAGGTGGCATCCCGGTTTCGTGAGCAGCGTGACGGTGGTCACGTCAACGCTCGACGGGAAAGCCCGCCACGATCCACTCGCCGGTGCCGCCCTCGACGTTGGTGGCGTCGTAGCCGCGCTGGGTGAGCGCGGAAACCACCTGCGCCGAACGGCCGCCGGCCTGGCAGATGACGTCGAAGGGCTCGTCCGGCAGACGGTCGAGCAGGCCGCCGAGCTGGGACATGGGCAGGTTCACCGCGCCGGGCACGTGGCCCGCAGCGAACTCGTCCTCTTCGCGCACGTCGATCAGCGGCGTATCCTGCCGGTCGCGCAGCTGCTGGACGGTTATCGACTTCATGACGGTCCTTTCGAACACGAAGCGCCCCTGCGACGCGCAGAACGGTCGGGGGCGCTTGTGCGGGATGCCGCTTACTTCTTGTTGCGGCGCTGGTGGCGAGTCTTACGCAGCAGCTTGCGGTGCTTCTTCTTCGCCATGCGCTTGCGGCGCTTCTTGATGACTGAACCCACGGAAAACCTCGCTATGTCAGGGGTCTGGGTGCGGAGGTACCGAACCCGGGATCGGGCAAAAGTTGAAAATGCCTCGGATCAGTCTAGCCGACGTCGGCGATGGGCCGTTGCAGGGCGTCGAGCACGGCGCTTTCGGGCACGCGGTAGCTGCGGCCGAAGCGCACAGCCGGCAGCTCCCCGGCGTGGACGAGGCGGTAGACCGTCATCTTCGAGACGCGCATCAGCTCGGCCACCTCGGCGACCGTCAAGAATCGCACGTCGGACAGTTCCACCATCGTTTCCCCCTCAGGCTGGACCCCCACACTCTAGGGCGCCGCTGGGACGGCTGTAAACGGTTGTGCCTGCTGTTGCCGTTGCGCACGGTGGGCGGCTACGGGCCCCGCTCCCGCGCACCACCGGCCATGCCGCGGATCAGCGGCCGGGTATCTTGCTGAACACGCTGGCGAACGCGTGCCGGGCAGAGGCCGCCGCACGTCCGACGGCGTCGGCTGCCTGAGCAGCGGAGTCGTTGAGCACGGGCGCCTCGTCCGTCTCCTCTTCGAGCAGGAACGGCATGAGCCAGTCGTCGACGGCGTCCAGCGGAGCGGTCGACAGGCTGTAGTAGCGGTGCTGTCCCTCTTCGCGCACCGACACGAGCCCCGCCTCGCGCAGTACCTTGAGGTGCTTCGACACGGTGGGCTGGCTGACTCCGAGGTCCTGCACGATGCGTGAGACGCTCGTGCCGCCTCGCTCCCCGTTCGCCGAGCGCGAGAGCAGCAGTTGCAGGATGTCGCGACGGGTGCCGTCGGCGATCACGTCGAAGATATCCGCCATGAAGCTAGGTTAGCCGCGGGTCTCGGGGAGTACCATGACACGGATCCGAGAGCGAGGAGGGCGCCGCATGGCGCGGCACGACGTCGGCGGCCCTTCGCGGCTCCGCACCCTCGCAGGAATGCGGTGGCTGCGCGATGAGATTCGCGACCTCACCACCTCCTCGCCGGCACGCTTCGCCGTGCTGATCTTCGCCGTCCTCATCCTCATCTTCACCGCCCTGTTCTCCTTGCCCGCCGCAGCGGCGGATGGAAGGCGCACCGCGCTCGCCGATGCGCTGTTCACCGCGGTCTCCACCATCTGCGTGACGGGACTGTCCACGGTGGACATGGCGACGCACTGGTCGCCGCTGGGCCACGTGATCACCTACATCGGAGTGAACGTCGGCGCCCTCGGCGTGCTGACGCTGGCATCGATCCTGGGACTCGTGATCTCGAAGCGGCTGGGCCTACGCGCCAAGCTCATCGCCGCCGGCGATTCGAACCCGCTGCGGGCCCACGGCGGGCCGGTCAACGAGGGACAGACGGTGCGACTTGGCGAAGTCGGTCAGCTGCTGAGGACCGTCGCCCTGTCGACCTTGATCATCGAAGCGGGCCTCAGCATTTTGCTCTACCCGGCGTTGATCGCCGCGGGCATCGATCCGCTCACCGCGCTGTGGGAGGCGCCCTACTACGCGGCGATGTCCTTCACCAACACCGGCTTCGTGCCCAATCCCGAGGGCCTGACGCCCTTCGCCAACGACTACTTCCTGCTCTCGGTGCTGATGGCGGGGGTCTTCCTCGGATCGATCGGCTTCCCGGTGATCTTCACGCTGTGGCGCCACACGTGGCACGTCCGTCGCTGGTCGCTGCACACCAAGCTCACGCTCATCACGACCACGGCCCTCTTCTTCGCCGGCGCCGTCGTGTTCGTGATCCTGGAGTATCTCAACCCGAAGACGTTCGGGTCGATGGATGCCTGGGACACGGCCTTCCAGTCGCTCTTCCTCTCGGCGATGACCCGCTCCGGCGGGTTTTCGCTGATCGACATCGGCGAGCTCAACGGCTCATCGCTCATTGCAGGCTCGATGCTGATGTTCGTGGGCGGCGGCTCCGCCTCCACCGCCGGCGGCATCAAGGTCACCACGCTGGCGGTGCTCGCCCTGGCGGTGTGGTCCGAGGCCCAGGGGCGGCAGCAGGTCGAGGCGTTCGGGCGGCGCATCCCCAGCGACGTGCAGCGGGTGGCGCTGTCGGTCGTGGCGTGGGGCGCGACGATCGTGGCGCTGTCGACCATCGTCATCACCCAGATCACGAAGGCGCCGGTCGAGCTGGTGCTCTTCGACGTCATCTCGGGGTTCGCCACCGTGGGGCTGTCGACCGGTCTCACCGCGGAGCTTCCGGACTCGGCGTCGTACGTCCTGGCGGCCACGATGTTCATGGGCCGCATTGGTACAGTGACTCTCGCCGCGGCGGTCGCCGCGACGGCGCGTTCACAGCTGTACTCGATGCCCGTGGAAAGGCCGATCGTTGGTTGAGCAGATCCGGGGCGACGCCCCCGTCCTCGTCATCGGCCTCGGCCGATTCGGCGCCGCGTGCGCGGGAGAGCTCGATCGCCTGGACCGCGAGGTCCTCGCGATCGACGCGAACCTCGAGCTCGTGCAGAAGTGGTCCGAGCGGGTCACCCACACCGTGCAGGCCGACGCCCGCAACATCGACGCGCTGAAGCAGGTCGGCGCGCAGGACTTCCAGGTGGCCATCGTGGCGACGGGCTCGTCGATCGAGGCATCCGTGCTGATCACCGCGAACCTCGTCGATCTGAAGGTCCCGCAGATCTGGGCGAAGGCCGTATCGCAGTCCCACGGCAAGATCCTCGCCCGCGTCGGCGCGAACCACGTGGTCTATCCCGAGCGCGAGGCCGGCGAGCGCACGGCTCACCTCGTCAGCGGCCGCATGCTCGACTTCATCCGCTTCGACGACGACTTCGCGCTCGCCAAGATGTACCCGCCGAAATTCATCCGGGGCGTTGGCCTGAACGAGTCGGGCGTGCGGACGAAGTACCGCGTGACCGTGGTCGGGGTGAAGAGTCCCGGAAAGCCGTTCCGCTACGCCGAGGCCAACACGGTCGTCACGAACCACGACCTCATCATCGTCTCGGGGACGAACTCCGACATCGAGCGCTTCGCCTCCCTCGCCCGCTGAGCGGGCCTGCGTCGACGGCTAGGATCCGGCGGCGAGCTCCCGGGCGCGCGCCAGGGCGGCATCGGTCGCCTCGGCGAAGAGCGCGGCCAGCCCCGCGCCCTGCAGCACGGCGACCGCCCGCTCCGTCGTTCCCTTCGGACTGGTGACCTGCCGCCGCAGCTCCGCCGGATCCTCGCCGGACGCCTCGAGCAGGGCCGTGGCGCCGATGAAGGTCTGCTCGGCCATGAGCCGCGCCGACGCCTCGTCGAAGCCCTTGCCCTGGGCCGCCCGGGTGAGCTCTTCGATGAGCAGGAAGACGTACGCGGGCCCCGAGCCCGAGATCGTCGAGAGCGGGTCGATCTGCTCCTCGGGCACTTCGATGACGACGCCGACGGTCTCGAAGAGCCGGCGCACCACCTCGACCTCCGCGGGTCCGGCACTCGTGCCGGCCGCGAGCCCGGTGACGGCTTTGCCGACGAGAGCCGGGGTGTTGGGCATGGAGCGCAGCACCGGCATCCCCTCCCCCAGGATCGACTCGAAGGTCGCAAGGGTCACCCCGGCCGCGAGGCTCACCACGATGGTGCCGGGCCGCAGGTGCGGGGCGACCTCGCGCAGCAGGTCGGGGACCATTGCGGGCTTGACGCCGATGAGCACGATATCGGCAGATGCCGCGGCCTCGGCGTTGCCGTGCGGCGCCTGTTCGAGGGCCACGCTCGTCACGCCGGGGAGGCCCTCGAGGGCAGCGGCTTTCGCTCCCGTGCGGTTGGTCACCGTGACGACGGGGGCGAGCCCCGAGCGCACGAGACCGTGCAGCACGGCGCCGCCCATGGAACCGGCACCGAGGATCGCGATCGGAGGCAGCGCAGTGGTCATCACCCCATCTTTCCAGACCCCGTGTCGACCACACCGTGACGCCGCCAGCCCCGTCGGCGGACGACCGCGGCGCGGCTATAGTGACGAAGACGGGCGCGGCCCCGCAGGCCGCTGCCACCGAGCAGACGAAGGACGCAGGACGCACCATGCAGACCCTCCTCGACGGCATCTCGGCGCGGCTCATCGAGACGCCGCGGCTGTCCGTCAACATTCTCGAACGCACCGGCGACAGCCCCGACACACCGGCCGACCGCACCATCGTGTTCGTGCACGGCAACGTGGCATCCAGCCTGTTCTGGCAGGAGATCATGCAGGACCTCCCGCGCGAGCTGCGGCCCATCGCCGTGGACCTGCGCGGCTTCGGCGGCACCGACCACGCGCCCGTCGACGCGACCCGGGGCGTGCGGGACTTCAGCGACGACCTGCACGCCACGCTCGAAGCCCTGGGGCTCGGACCGACCCACCTGGTCGGCTGGTCGCTCGGCGCAGGGGTGGTCATGCAGTACGCGCTGGACCACCGCGCGCTCTCGCTGACGCTGGAGGCGCCGATCTCGCCCTACGGCTTCGGCGGCACGCGCCGCGACGGGAGCCGGCTGACCGACGACGACGCGGGGTGCGGCGCGGGCGCCGCCAACCCCGACTTCGTGCAGCGTCTGAACGACCGCGACAGCAGCGACGAGGCATCGACCTCGCCGCGCAGTGTCTTCCGGGCGTCGTACGTCGCCCCCGGCTACCGCACCACGCACGAGGATCTCTGGGTCGAGTCGATGCTGACCACCTCCACCGCGTCGGGGAACTACCCGGGCGACAGCGCGCACAGCGACAACTGGCCGGGCTTCGCTCCCGGAACGACGGGGGTGCTCAACGCCTTGGCCCCGCGCTACTTCGACGTCTCCGGCATCGTCCGCCTCGACCGCAAGCCGCCGATCCTGTGGGTGCACGGCACCGCCGATGCGATCGTGTCGGATGCCTCGTTCGCGGACTACAACAACCTCGGGCAGCTGGGCATCGTTCCGGGCTGGCCCGGCGCCGACGTCGCCCCGCCGCAGGAGATGGTGACCCAGACCCGTGACGTGCTCGGCGCGTACGCCGATGCAGGAGGCGATGTCGTCGAGGTCGCCCTCGAAGGAGTGGGCCACAGTCCTCACCTCGAGCGTCCGGCGGAGTTCCGCCAGGCGCTGCTGGCCGCGATCGGATACATCGGTCGGCGTGCCGACCCCGCCCCGCCGACCGAGGCGATCGTCATCGCCTCGTCGGACTGACCCTCCCCGCGGTGCCGAGTGAGTACTCGCGGCGCCGAGTGAGTATTCGCTGGGCCGAGTGAGTACTCGCCGTGCCGAGTGAGTATTCGGCGGCCGGGATCAGCGCTGGATCAAGGCTCGCGGCGCGCGTTGAAAAAGGCTCGCAGCAAGGCGGATGCCTCGTGCTCACGCACGCCGGCCACCACCTCCGCCCGGTGCGGCAGCCGCCGGTCGCGGACGACGTCGTACATCGAACCGGCCGCCCCCGCTTTGTCGTCCCACGCGCCGAACACCAGCCGGTCCAGGTGCGACTGGACAATGGCGCCCGCGCACATCAGACACGGCTCCAGCGTGACCACCAGCGTGCAGCGCGACAGGTTCCACGCGCCGAGCGACGCCGCCGCGGCCCGCAGGGCGACGACCTCGGCATGTGCGAACGGGTCGAGCGTGGCCTCACGCAGGTTGCGTCCCTCGCCGATGATGTTGCCGGCGGCATCCGTCACGACCGCCCCGACCGGGATGTCGCCGTGCTCGGCGGCCTCGGCGGCCAGAGCGAGGGCGCGATCCATCGCCGCCAGGTCGGTGGCTCGAGCAGGCAGGTTCACACGCAACAGGCTATTGCCCGGCCCGCGCAGACTGGGGACTTCTCCCCATCGGCTCACCACCGGCCGCCGCCCTAGACTCGCTCACGGCGGGAGGGGAACGGATGCCGGATCTGAAGATCGACCTCGAACAGGTGCGAGCGGTGGGAACAGACCTCGGGCGCATAGCCCGGGAATTCGAATCGGCCAACGTGCGCAGCGACCGCATCGCCGAGGCGACAGGACACGACGGCCTCGCCGACGCGGTGCGCTCCTTCGCGCATTCCTGGGACGACACCCGCGAGGACATGCTCGAATCGGTCCGCGGGCTCGGGGAAGCCACCACCGCCATCGCCGATGTCTTCGCCGAGACCGACGTCGAACTGGCGTCGGCCATCGAGGACGCGGCAGCGGCGACGCCCGCCACGCCGCTCACCCCCGCGCTTGCGGGAGGGCCGGCATGAGACCCCGCGACTGGTCGCCCGTAGGCCTCGGTGAGGATCCGGTACCGGGCGACCCCGCGTACGTCCGCTACGGGGGCGAGCAGTACCTCGACGTCGCACGCGCGATCGACCGCACCGTGCAGGGCCTTCGCTCCCTGCAGCTGGACGGCACCGAATCGCAGGCTGTCTCCGCCCTCGCCGACTCGGCCCGCACCGTCTCCGATGACATCGCCAAGGCCGAGGCGCGCTACCGCGCGACGGGCAACGCCCTCATCGCCTACGCAGGCGCGCTCGAGCAGGCGCAGTCACAAGCGGACCAAGCGCTCGCGCGCGCTGATGTCGCGCAGTCGGAGGCCGACGCCGCGAGGGGCGACCGCAGCCGTTACCTGCGGCTGGCCGACGCGGCGGAGGACCAGCAGGAGGCGCTGCGTTACACGCGGCTCGCGGAGGGTCAAGGCGCGGAAGGTGAAGGCGCGCGGGCGCGCATCGCCGGCGCCCGCGACGACGTGCTGGACGCGCGACGGTTCCGCGACGCCGCAGCGCAGGAGGCCCGCGACCGGATCGAGGACACCACCAGCGGGGATGGTCTCAAAGACTCGTGGTGGGACAACTGGGGAGCCGACATGCTCGCCGTCATCACCGACGTCGCCGGCTGGGTCTCGGCCGTGGCCGGCATCCTCGCACTGGCCGTGTCGTGGATCCCCGTCGTCGGCCAGGCCCTCGCCGCCGCCCTGCTGCTCGTGGCCGGCATCGCGGCGGTCGTCAATGCGATCGGCAACATCGTGCTGGCATCCACCGGGGAGCGGGGCTGGGGCGAGGCGGTCGTCAGCATCATCGGCGCGGCCCTGTCTGTGGTGGGACTGGGGGCTGCGGCGCGGCTGCTGGGCAACCTGGCATCGGCCAACCGCATCAACGCCGCCGCTCGGCTGCAGCCCGGTTTCGCCGGCGCCGACAACCTGCTCACCGTACGCGACGCCATGCGACTGCGCCCGTCGGCGATGTCGGAGTCGGAGCGGCTGTGGCGCGCGCCCCTGCCCACCCCGTCGGTCGGCGACGACGTCTACCGCGTCTATGGACGACCGCCGGGTGTGGCGTTCGACGACGCCGCGCACGCGTGGGGGGCATCGTACTCACCCACGCCCCCCTGGCAGTTCACGCACGTGCGTGAATCGCTCGGGCTCCCCTCGGTCAACGCCGCCGACAACCTGCTCATCGCCCGCGTCACCGACCCCGACGCCAACCGGCTCGTGCGCCACGCTCTTCCCCTCGACGGCAACCCCGGCGGCGCAGCCGAGTACATCTTCCCCGGACGCTTCGGCGACCCCGGCAAGGGCGTCGACATCGTCGACAACCTCGTCTTCACGGTGCGCTGATGCGCGTTCGCGATCTGCCGTTCCCGTTCTCGGTGACGACGTTCGACGATCCGCGGCACCCCGGTGGACTCGTCGTGGCCACGACCGCTCCCCTCGGGGGCGATCCCGCGTTCCATGCGTTCGCGGCGTTCCCGGACGGACGATTCGCGTGGCTGGCGAGCACGGCGACGTGGGGCAGAGACGACCACCCGTGGGCGCTGGTGCGGCGCTTCCACATCGATGGCGATGCCACGGCCGACCTGCCCGACGGCTCGCGCGACCCCCGACTCAGCGGCGGCGGAGAGCTCACCGTCACGGACGACCTCGAAGCCGGACGGCGCATGCTCACCCCGGGGCGCACGCCGTCGCGGCCTGCCCGCACGCGCGCGACCGCGTGGGCTGGCATCACACCGGGCTCCCCCGGCGATGCGATGAGCGTGATGGTTCAGGACGGCGTCGGCCACGGCGACCCGGCGACCGTCACGGTGCTGTCCGGCGGCGGGGTGCCGTCGGGGCTCGCACTGCAGGTCGATCCGCAGCTGGCGGCGCGGCTGCGCGAAGGGGCCGCTCCCGTGACGACCGCCACCGCCCTGCCCACGGCCGGGGTGCCGGCTCGGGTGCTGCGCAGCATCCCCGCGCAGCTCACCCTCGTCGCCGAACCGCCCTCGGTAGGCTGAGCGCGACCATGAGGAGGATGCCGTGAGCGACGAGCAGCCGGAGACCATGCCGATCGCCGCAGCCGACGACGTCGGATCCGAGCGGCTAGCCCAGGCTCTCGCGGCCGTCGACGTCGCCGGCATCGGCCGCGCGCTGCGCGCGGACTATGTCGTCGTGCCGCTCACACGCGGACCCGACGGCCAGACGCAGACCCGTGTCATCGCGGCATCCGACCCCGAGGGAGAGCGCAAGTGGGAACTGCACCTGTTCTCGTCGACGCGGACGTATGCCGCGTTCCTCGGCGACGCCTCCGAGCGGGAGTTCGCCCTGCAGGCCGGCACAGCGCTGCTTCCGCTGCTCGACGCCTACCTGCCGCTGCTGCGGCGCGTCGTGTTCGATGCCGCAGGACCCCACCCGGTGCAGGCCACACCCGAGGACGTCCGGGCGTCGCTGGAACCTCGTCCCGACGACGACGAGGTCCAGTGGATAACAGGCGAGGCGACCGAGCATGGCCTGCGCCCCGGTGAGACCGTCACCGGCTTCGACCTGTTCCTCGGCGAGGACTGGGCGCAGATCGACCTCACCGCCCCGGAGCACATCCAGCGCGACGTCGGCGGACTCGTCACGGCGCAGCTGCAGGGCTTGCCGTCGGCGCCCGTGCTGCGGGGGCAGATCACCGCCTGGCTCCAGCAGACGGCGAGGACGGCGGCGGCCGGAGGCGGCCGACTGCTCGCCTTCTTGACCCGCCGCACCCACGACGCGGCGGCGGCGCTGTCTGTCACGCAGTACTGGCAGCCGCTGGGACCTTCGACGGCGCAGGAGCACCTGGATGCCGTGGGCGCGCGTCTGCAGGCGGGCCTGGGCGAGCACGACCAGCTGCACGCAGCGGAGACGGCCGGCACGCACTTCCTGCGACACACCACACGGCGCATGGGCCCTGCCGAACTCGCCGGGCGGCCGCTGGGCGTCGTTGACTACTGGCTCGCCTTCCCCGACGGCCGCGGGTTGTGCCTCGTGAGCTTCTCGACCCCGCACATCGAGCAGCTCGAGCAGGTGCGTCTGCTGGCCGACAACATCATCCTGAACGCCGCCTGGGCGGTGGCGCCGGTGCCGACGGAGTCCACCGCGTAGGCTGGTCCCATGCGTGTCCATGTGGCCAACCACCCCCTCATCACTCACAAGCTCACGGTGTTGCGGGATGAGCGCACACCGTCGCCGATGTTCCGGCAGTTGGTGGAAGAACTCGTCACCCTGCTCGCCTACGAGGCGACCCGCAACGTGCACGTCGAGCCCGTCTCCATCCGCACGCCTGTCACCGAGACGACCGGCGTGAAGCTCAGCGAGCCGCGCCCGCTCGTCGTGCCGATCCTGCGAGCCGGCCTCGGCATGCTCGAGGGCATGGTCAAGCTCATGCCGACGGCCGAGGTTGGCTTTCTCGGCATGCTGCGCGACGAGGTGACCCTGCAGCCCGCAACCTACGCCGAGCGTCTGCCCGACGACCTCAGCGATCGGCAGTGCTTCGTGCTGGACCCGATGCTCGCCACCGGCGGCTCGCTGGGCGCAGCGATCGACTTCCTCTTCGCCCGCGGCGCGCAGGACGTGACTGCCATCTGCATTCTCGGCGCCCCCGAGGGTGTCGCCGCCATCGAGCGGCAGGTCGGCGATCGCGACGTGACGCTGGTGCTGGGTGCCCTCGACGAGCGACTCGACGAGAAGGGGTACATCGTGCCCGGACTCGGCGATGCCGGCGACCGCCTGTACGGCACCGTCTGACCGCTGCGCTTCGGGGCGCTGTTCTTCGCGCGCCCGCGGCGTGCGCCAACTCCCGGTGGGCGGTCGGCGGCGGCGGGTGCCGTAACTCCTCAAACCCGCACCGAATCCGGGCCCTGCTGGCGCGGAACACCGCGGGGACGCGATTCTTGAGGAGTTAGCGCGACGGCCAGGCCACACAGCGGCGCCGGAGCGGGCGCGGTGGGGTGCGCCCCGCGGGTGCGCGGCAGCGCGACGGCGCGGGCGACGCTGCCGGGTCAGGCCCCGACGAGCCGGGCGAACGCGCTCAGCCGCGCGACGCCCTCGGGCGTGCGGGGCAGGTCGTCGAGCACACCGGGCGCATAGACCACGTACGCGGCGTACTTCGCACGCGAGATCGCGACGTTCAGCCGGTTCTGCAGCAGCAGGAACTCGAGCCCCCGGGGCGCGTCCCGTCCACTGGATGCCGCCAGCGACACGATCGCGATCGCCGCCTCCTGCCCCTGGAACCGGTCGACCGTGCCCACCGGCACTTCGGCGAAGCCGGCCGCGGCGAGCGCCTCTTCCACCACCACCTGCTGGGCGTTGTAGGGCGTCACGACGATGATGTCGCGCGCGGTGAGGGCACGCGGCGGCGCACCTGCTCCGTCGGTCCACGACCGCCCGACCACATCGCGGACGATCCGCACGACTTCGGCCGCCTCCTCAGGCGACTGCGTGGCGTTGCCGTGGTGGCGCACGGCCACCGGATGCACGCCCGGCTCGATGCCGGTCACCAGGCGCTGCGCCGCCGACGGGTGGGAGGCCAGCTCGCCGGCGTACGCCAGCTGCGACACCGGCTCGGCGACGGCAGGGTGCATGCGCCAGGTCTGCGCGAGGAAGTATCCGTGCGTCTCGTCGATCACCTCGGTACCGTCCATCACCCAGCCGAGCGCGGACGTGTCCACGGGTTCCGGATGGGTCCCCTGACTCACCTGCGGCAGCTGCTGCGGGTCGCCCAGCAGCAGCAACCGGGTGGCTGCGACCGAGACGGCGATCGTGGATGCCAGCGAGAACTGACCCGCCTCGTCGATGACCAGCAGGTCGAGGCTGTGGCGCGGGACGCGGGTCGGGTGGCAGAAGTCCCACGCCGTCCCGCCGATGACGTAGCCCGCCGCCTGGTCGCCCGTGAAGGCTGCGACGCCGTTCTTCGCGATGACGGTGAAGGATTCCTCGCCGGTGGGCGCGTCCTTCAGCGCCTTGGCGACCTGAGCCTTCGGCACTCCCGCTGCCACCACCTTGTCAAGCATGTTCTCCACGACCGCGTGCGACTGGGCGACGACTCCGACCCGGAAGCCGCGCTCCGCAACGAGCCGGGCGATGACGTGGGACCCGACGTAGGTCTTTCCCGTTCCGGGAGGACCCTGCACGGCCAGGTAGCTGTGGTCGAGGTCCGCAATCGATGCGGTGATGTCCGAGACGCGGTCGCCCGTCCCCCGCGCGAGGGCGCCCGAACGGGTGCGCGGCGGAACCCTGCGGAGCAGATCGGTGGCAGGGTCCGCCGGCAGCGACGGATGCGCGGCGATGACGGCATCCGCCCACTCGTCGATGGCCCCCTGCTGACTGCCCGCTGCGGGCGGACCTTCGGGGGTCAGCGCGACGGGCAGCTCGGACCACATGAAGCCGTCGACCGGTGTCTCGCTGACCACGACGCCGTCGTCGAGCACCTCGACGATCTGGGCCGATCGTGCCGCATGCAGGGCGCGCGGCCCTGCGTCGACTGGGAACGGTGCGGGGCGCTCGTAGATCACGAAGGGACGGCCGCCCTCCTTGAGGCGGGTGCCGGGGGCGAGTTCTCCGCGCAGCTCGACCAGCCGCCGGTCGACCCTGCCGCCCTCGGGCCGGTGCCAGTCCTGCACGACGCGGGAGCGCGCGGCGTCGAACACAACGACGTCGCGGCTGTCGGCCCACGTCGACACCGGCTCGCGCAGCCGCAAAAAGTGCGTGGCCCAGAACGTCTTGCGCTCACGCGGGTAGTAGTCGATGGCCGCGGCCGCCAGCCGCAGCGCCTGCGCGTCGACCTCGGACTCGCCATCGGCGAGCCGGCCGAGCGCCTCGGCGCGCGGCGACGGCTCGTAGCCGGCGTCGACAGGATCGGGCTCGACGGATGGGCGCATGCCGGCATCTTTGGCCCGCTCGACGAGCCAGTCACGCAGGCGCCGCGTCGAGACGCAGTCGTAACGGTTGTAGTCGGCGAGGTCGGCGAAGATGGCTTCGGATGCCGCGGCGTCGCCGTCGGCGGCGTGGGCACGGGCCTGCACGTACTTCACGATGGAGTCGTCGCCGCGCTGGACGTCGCTGGTGCGCACCTCGCCGCCCATGTACAGCGGCTCCAGCTTCTTGATGGAGTAGGAACGGGATCCGACGCGCAGCGCGCGCCGCACGATCGGGTAGAGGTCGACGAAGACGCCGTCGCGCAGGAGTCGGTCGACATCACCCTCGCGCACGCCGTAGCGCGCTGCCATCTGCAGCAGATGCGTCGGCTCGTAGGGGGCGTAGTGGTAGATGTGCATGCCGGGGCGCTCCTGGCGGCGCAGCGCGATGAGATCGAGGAACCGCTCGAACGCCACCCGCTCCTCGGCGAAGCTGTGCGCCCACAGCGCGCTGTACTGCTCGCGCACGTCGACCCAGCCGAACAGGTAGTCGATGCCCCAGGTCGTCGCGGGGCCTTCGGTGTACAGCGGGTCGCCTTCGAAGTCGAAGAACAGGTCGCCGGCGTCAGGCAGCGGCAGGGCGCCGAGCGCCTGTGGGAACACCACCTCGTAGGTGGGCACGGGGACGGGCACCTCGCCAACCTGGGCAACCTCCCCCTCGGCGACGGGGGTTTCCGCCGCCGCAGCGACCGCAGCGGACGCCGGAACCCCGGCCGGGCTGTCGAGCTGAAGTCGCGCCTGCGTGCGGAGCCCTGCGAAGGTGTCCCACGCCATGCGCGGCGGGGCCTCGTGCGCGGCCGCGAGGTCGTCGATCGTCAGGATGCCGGCGGCACGCAGCCGGTCCCGCTGCACGGGGCGCATGCCCGCGACGAGCAGCAGGTCACGCTGGGCGATGACCTCGAGGTCGCACGTCGCGCACCGGCCGCACGCGATGACGCCGAGCTCGCCCCGTGGGTCTCCCCACGCGATCGGGGAGCCGGCTGCCCCGGACGCGACGTCGCGGTCGGCGATCAGCGCCAGCAGCCGCGCTCGGCGCAGGCGGAAGGTCGGCAGGAGGTCCCTCACCGCGTGCCGCGAGGTCGTTCCGTCGCCGAGCAGCAGCTCGACGTGATCGGCGCGCGCGACGCCGAGTGCGTCGAGCTGCACGACGTACGCGGCCAGCTGCATGAGCGCCGTCACCCGCGCGTGCCGGGCGAGCTTGGTGTCCTGCACCACCCAGCCGCCGGTTTTTCCGGGGCCCGACGCGTCGCGCACCAGGAAGTCGGCGAAGCCCACGAAGTCGGATGTGGCGAAGGCTGCCTGGTAGATGACGGCGGCGTCGGACCGCAGCGCCGCCTGCGTTTGGGCCACCGCCTCCGCGAGCGCGGCGGCATCGGTCGACCGCGCCTCGGGGATCTCCACGACACGGCCTGGGTGGGCCGCCCGGTACTCGTCGAGGACGCGGTGCTCGTGGGCCATGCCCAGGCGCCCTGCGCGTTCGAGCGTGGGGTCGTCCGGGTCCTCGACCGCCGGCACGCGGCCGAGCTTGGCGTCGATGGCGCGCAGCCACGCGAACTCGCACTCCGCGGCCGCTTTCAGGTCGCTCGCGCTCCAGACGATTCGGGCTTCGTCCTCGATGTATCGCATGTTTCCCTTCCGCCTTCGACCCTAGCCGCGGGGTCTGACAGCGGCCGTCGAGGGGTCGGGAACACCCGTCAGGAAGCGGAGTAGCCCCGCCCGATCTCCGCCAGCGCCGCAAGATGCCGCTCGAAAGCGCGACGTCCTCGCAGCGTCGCGGCGACCCAGGTGCGCGGACGGCTGCCCAGGTGTCCTTTGCGCACGGCGACGTACCCGGCCTGTTCGAGCGCGGCGATCGCCTTGCTCAGCTGCGAGTCCGACGTCTCCAGTGCCTCCCGCAGCGCGCCGAAGTCCAGCTCCTCACGGCCGAGCGCCGCCATGAGCGACAGTCGGAGCGGTGTCTGGAAGGCGGCATCCAGTCCGTGACGGGGGTGCGGCATCAGCGGGCGGACTGTCCGGCGGCGCCGGGCCGCCACACTGCGACGGCCATGACGACCGCCGCCGCGACTCCCATCGGCACAGACGCGGCGACGCCGAACCACACCGTGTGGGCTATCAGCAGCAACGTCGCCGATTGAAGGGCGGCGACGACGGCGAAGGCCCCCCACTGCCACGGCCCCCACTGCGCGCCGGTGGGCGCAAGGCCCCAGGGCAGGCTTTCCGCCCACAAGGCGACCAGCAGCAGCAGAAACGCGACCAGCGCCGCAATCCCGGAGACGACGGGCCACGGCGACGCAATGATCGTCGCTGCCGAGAGCAACGCGATCACCGTGGTCGTCACGCGCGCTCCCGCGGTCAGCGGCGCGCGCGACTCCTCGGCGGTCGCGGACGCGGTGCGCCGCAGCACCGCGAGTGCGGGCGCCCCCTGCACGACCAGGATCAGCAGCGGAAGGCCGACCCGCGCATACAGCGGAAGATCGATGACCAGACCCATCGTGATCGAGGCGAAGACGATCACGACCGCCGCGGTCATGATCAGCCATTCGGTGCGGCCGGGGCGGAACCGGGCTCCCCGCCCCGCGACGGCGCCCTGCGCGAGGGCGGTGAACAGCAACAGGGGCATGAGGGCGAGCCCTGGAGAGAAGACCCCGTCGGACGGCGGCCATGCCAGAAGGAAGACGAGCAGGTACGCCGCGAAGGCCACGGAGCTCCAGGCCGCGTACAGCGCCAGTGCACGCCGGCTCGGGTCGGCCTGCATCCGCCGCCGGGTGTCGGCGACGCGCGCAAGCTGGTCCGCCGCCTGGTCAGGAGTCGGCGGGTGGAGGGCACCTTCGGTTTCCATCTGGAAAGTATGTGCGCCTCGGAAAGCAGATGCAACCCCTCCCTCGGGCGCCCCGGTCCACTGCCAGACTGGAACCATGAGCCTCCCCTTCGAGAGCATCTACCGGCACGGCTTCGCGCGCATCGCTGCGTGCACGGTCCCGCTGGCCGTCGCCGACCCGGCCACCAACGCCGAGGCGGTGCTTCAGTCGTGGCGCGAATGCCATGACGAATCCGTGGCCGTCGCGCTCTTCCCGGAGCTGTGCCTCACCGGGTACTCGATCGAGGACCTCGTGATGCAGGACGCCGTGCTGGATGCCGTCGAGCAGGCGATCGAGCGCCTCGTCGCGGCATCCGTCGACCTCTTCCCCGTGCTCGTCGTCGGTGCCCCGCTGCGGCACCGCAATCGGCTCTACAACTGCGCGGTCGTGATCCACCGCGGCGAGTTGGTGGGCGTCGCGCCGAAGTCCTACCTGCCGACCTATCGGGAGTTCTACGAGCGGCGCTGGTACGCGCCGGGTGAGCCGTGGGCGGGAGATTCCATCCGGGTCGGTCAGCTCGAGACCGTGTTCGGCAACAACCTGCTGTTCGACGTGCGCGACGTGCCGGGCCTCGTACTGCACGCCGAGGTGTGCGAGGACGTCTGGGTCCCCATCCCGCCGTCGTCACGGGCGGCCCTGGCCGGCGCCACGGTGCTGGCCAACCTCTCGGGAAGTCCCATCACGATCGGCCGTGCCGATGACCGCAAGATCCTCTGCCAGTCGCAGTCACTGCGGTGCCTCGCCGCGTACGCCTACGCGGCCGCCGGCATGGGCGAGTCCACCAACGACGTGTCGTGGGATGGGCAGACCATGATCTACGAGGCGGGGGCGCTGCTCGGCGAGACCGAGCGCTTCCCCGAAGGCCCTCGGCGGACTGTTGTCGACGTCGACCTCGACCGTCTGCGACAGGAGCGCCTGCGGCAGGGCACCTTCGACGACAACCGCATCGCCGACGGCGGCGAGTTCCTCACGGTCGAGCTCTTCCTCGACCCGCCGGCGACCGACGTCGGGCTGCGCCGGCCGCTGGACCGCTTCCCCTTCGTGCCGGATGACCCGGCCCGGCTCGACCAGGACTGCTACGAGGCGTTCAACATCCAGGTCTCGGGACTCGAGCAGCGCATGCGCGCGATCGGCGGGCCGCGGCCGGTGATCGGCGTGAGCGGAGGCCTTGACTCCACCCACGCCCTGCTGGTCGTCGCGCGGGCCATGGACCGCATGGGCCGCCCGCGCAGCGACATCCTGGCTTACACGATGCCCGGCTTCGCCACGAGCGAGCACACGAAGTCCAACGCGATCGCGCTGGCAGAGGCGATCGGCGCCAGCATCCAGACGATCGACATCCGCCCGGCCGCCAACGAGCTGCTCAAGGGGATCGGGCACCCGTATGCCTCGGGCGAGCCGGTGTACGACGTGACGTTCGAGAACGTGCAGGCCGGCATCCGCACCGACTTCCTCTTCCGCATCGCCAACCGCGAGAACGGCATCGTGATCGGCACGTCCGACCTGTCCGAGCTGGCGCTGGGCTGGGCGACCTACGGGGTCGGCGACCACATGAGCCATTACGCGGTCAACGTCGGAGTTCCGAAGACCCTGATCCAGCACATCATCCGCTGGGTGATCGCCCACCGGCCCGGCAGTGGCGGGGCCGCCGACGATGCCGCCACCCGCCTGTCCGACGAGGCGGTGTCGGTCCTGATCTCGGTGCTCGACACCGAGATCAGTCCCGAACTCGTGCCCGCGGGCGAAGACGGCAAGGTGCAGTCCACAGAGGACACCATCGGGCCTTACGCCCTGCACGACTTCACGCTGGCGTACGTGCTGCGCTACGGGTTCCGGCCGTCGAAGATCGCCTTCCTCGCAGAGCACGCGTGGGCGGATCCGGATGCCGGCACCTGGCCGGCCGGGTTCCCCGACGACGAGCGGTACGGCTACGACCGAGAGACGATCGTGCGGTGGCTGCGGGTGTTCCTGCAGCGCTACTTCGGGTTCGCGCAGTTCAAGCGCTCCGCGATCCCGAACGGCCCGAAGGTCGCAGCAGCCGGATCGCTGTCGCCGCGCGGCGACTGGCGGGCTCCCAGCGACGGCAACGCCCGCGCCTGGCTGGCCGAGCTCGACGCGGCGCTCTCGGACGCATAGGTCCCGGGGTGCGCCGGCTGATCCGCTGGCGTGTCGCTGCCGCGCAGCATCCGCTCCCCTGTCGCAGATTGCCGCTTACCAGGGCGGGAAACCGGCATCACACACGGTGCCGACCGCCGCCGCGCACTCACCTGTCGCGAATCGTCGCTCCACTGGGCAGGAAACCGTCATCCGCGACAGGCGAGCACTCGGGTCGGGATGCCGGGGCGGACGCGCGCCCACAGGGCGGGACCACAGGGCGTGCGCACCACTCGGCCCCGACCGCCCGGCATCCGCTCACCTGTCGCGAATCGTCGCTTCACGGGGCGGGAAACCGTCATCTGGGACGGGCGAGCGTTCGGGCACGCGAGTGCACCCGCCGTGCGAGCGCCGCCGACGCCCGCCAGCGCAACGGCGAACACCGCCAGGCGCGCACGGCCCGGCGAACACGGCCAGGCGAACACGGCCGCGCGCAGGGCCAGGCGACCACCGCCAGGCGACCACCGCCAGGCGACCAGGGCGAGGCGACCACCGCCAGGCGCACCGCCCGACGGGCGCTACCCGCCCGCCACGGACCCGGGCAGGCGCTCAGACGCGCAGGGACCCGTAGGCGATGGTGATGATCCAGCCGTCGCGCGATAGGTCGACCAGGTGGTAGCCCAGCTTGCGATCGGGGAGCCAGCCCCTGCGGCGGGTCGAGTCCAGGCGCACGCGCTCTGCGGCCACGCGCACCCCGCGCCCGTCGGCCTCGAGCACCGCCTGCACGCGGGTCCAGTGGTCGAGGAGGTCGGGGATGTTGTTCTCGTCTAGCAGGTGCGAGTGCTTCTGCATCATGTGGACGTCGGTGGCGTCGGGGTGCATGTCGCGCACGTCGAGGCCCAGGGGCATGTCGGGATCGGTCACCGCGACGACCGTCGCCGACCGGTAACTCGCCGTCTTCACCGCGTACGGCAGGCTCTCGCCGTCGCGTGAGGCGATGAGCCGCGTGTGATAGCCGTAGCCGCGAGGCGGCTCGCGCTCGACGCGGATCTCATACGGTTCGCATTTCTCGAGGCCCGCGACGATCTCGCGGGTGAGGATGCGTCGGCGGTCGTGCACGCTCGTGCTCGGGTCCCACCCGAGTCGAGCGGTGATGCCTTCAGGCGTTTCGAGTGGGACGGATTCCATGTCGCACCTCTCCCCGGCAGAAGCCGGTCTCCCCATCTTCGCCCACGCCGTGCATCGGGGCCACGGCCTCAGCCGTGAATACCCCGCGCCTGCGCGGCTGGTGCCGCCTCAGCCGCCGGAGACGATGCCGATGATTCCGGATGCCAGCATGTACAGCCCGACGGCGCTGACCACGAGCCAGACGCCGACGCGCGCCGGCGACGGCCGGTTCTTCTCGGGATCGACGGAGCCGGTCACGAGCGGGTTCTCAGTGCCGGCGGGAGCGGGCGAACATCGCCCGCATCGCGAAGAACACGATGATGGCGACCACGGCGACGATGGCCAGCTTGATCGCGAACATCAGCACGCTGCCGAGCACGCTCACCAGCACCCAGGCGATCACCACCGCGACGATGATGCCGATGACTGTCCAGATCGTGCTGCTCTTGTCCATGAGGCCAGCTTACGAGGCGTGAGAGACCACGTCTTGCCGGATGATGCTCGGCCCCCGCGGCGTGGCCTCGACGAGCAGCTGTGCGGGCAGCTGTTCTTTCATCGCCTCGACGTGGCTGATGACGCCGACGGTTCGGCCACCGGCGCGCAGCTCGTCGAGCGTGCGCATGGCCAGTTCGAGCGTGTCGGCGTCGAGGGAGCCGAATCCCTCGTCGATGAACAGGGTGTCCAGACGCATGCCGCCCGCCCGCGCGGTCACCACCTCGGCCAGGCCCAGCGCGAGCGCCAGCGACGCGAGGAAGGTCTCGCCGCCGGACAGCGACTGCGGCGGCCGCGACTGCCCGGTGTGGGCGTCGAGCACCTCGATGCCGAGGCCCGAGGCGGCCCCACGGGCCGCGCGCGCGTCGGAGTGGTGCAGCGTGTAGCGGCCGGCCGACATCTCGGCCAGCCGCACGTTCGCCGCCGCGACGATCTCCTCGAGCTCGGCTGCGAGGACGAACGTCTCGAGGTCCATCTTCATGGTGTTCGGTGCCCGGCCGGCGACGGTGTCTGCCAGCCTGCGCACGGCTTCGGCCTCGTGGGCATGATCCGCGACCGCCGCGTAGGCCTCGTCGGTCTGGATGACGAGCTCGCGCAGGCGGTCGGCGACGTTCTGGGCGTCGCGCTGGGCCGCGATCGCCGCCGAGCGGGCGGCGTCTGCCGTCGCGACGACGGATGCCGCCGCATCGAGGTCCACGGGCTCGTCAGGCGTTCCGGCGAGTTCGAGCTCGAGCTCGAGGGTGCGCTGACGCGTGGCGGCGAGATCGGTGTCGTGCGTTGCGACCCGTTCGGCCAGCGCCGTCACCGCGCGCTCGTCGCGGAGGGCCGCCGTCGCCTCGGCCGCGTCGGCGAAGGCGGATGCCGCGAGGCGCGTGTCCCGCTCAAGGACGGCTGCGGCGCAGTGCTGCTCGGCCCGCTCTGCCGCGGCTCGCGCGGCGTGGCAGGCGCGCGCGGCGTCGCGTTGCAGACGGGCAGCGGACACCCGCTCGGTCACGGTGGCATAGGTGCCCCGCGCGTCGGCCACCGCCGCGCGGAGGTCGACCAGGGTCGCCTCGAGGGCGGCGACCGCCTCTCGTGCGGCGTTCAGGTCGGCGGCGAGCTCGTCGCGCGCCGCCTGCGTCGCGGCCTCGAGCTCCACAAGCTCTCGGTGCTGGGCCTCGAGCTGCTGCGCGAGCTGCTCGGCCGCGGTCGCCGCGCTGACCGCCTCTTCCGCGGCGGTCAGCCGGGACTGCAGCTCTTCTCCGCTCTCGCCACCGGCGCGGGCGGCGGCATCGGCGTGCGCCGTGCGCGCTGCGTGGACGGCGTCTGCGGCCGCGCGCTCTTCGGCGAGGGCGGCGTCGCGATCGGCCTCGGCCGCCGCGACCAGCTCGTCGGTCACCGGCTGCGCGCCGCGTTCGGCAGGATGAGGATGCGACGTCGAGCCGCAGACCGCGCAGGCTTCGCCCTCGACGAGGGCGGCGGCGAGCTCGCCGGCGTATCCGTCGAGCCGCCGTTGCAGCAGCTCGGCCACCGCGGCGCCGGCCTGGGCGGACGCTTTGGATGCCGCAGCGTGGGCGGTCTCCCGCTCACGCAGGGCGACGGCGAGGGTCTCGGCTTCGGCGGCAGCGGTGGCGCGGGCGGCGAGGTCATCGCGCTGGAGGCGCGCCCCCTCGGCGACGGCCGCGCCGGCGCGGGCGGCGGTGAGAAGGTCCTCGAGCCGCGTGCGCTCGGCGGGGATCAGCGCGCGGTTCGCGTCGAGTGTGGCGAGCTCCTGGACCAGCTCCGTCACCCGCTCCCCTGCTGCGGCGAGTTCGGCCTCGCGCAGCGGCAGCTGCGCCTCCTGCTGGGCGGCGACGGCCCACACCGCGAGGTCGCCGGTGAGTTGTTCGTCGAACGCCGCGAGATCGATGTCTTCGTCGGCGTCAGGCACGGCGGCATGCCAGTCATGCTCCGCCGTGGCCGCGGACGCCGCCGCCTCGGTCGCCGCCCGCTGGGCCCGGTCGGCGGCCTCGAGCGTCGAACGCACCGCCTCCGCGGCGCGCGCCCGGTCCAGCGTGGCCCGATCGGCCGCGACGGCGGCCGCGTCCGCCTCGAGAGCACTGAGCCGCTGCCTCGTCTGGGCGAGGTCGGTGTGCGCCCGAGCGATTGCTGTGGCGGCGGCATGGGCGGTCGTGGCGTCGACGAACGCAGCGTCGGCGTCGGTGCGAGCGCGGGTCAGCGTGTCGAGTCGGTACTCGGCGCGCTGCACGGCGAGCACCGCCGCGTCGCGTCGCGCAGCCAGGTCGGACGCAGCGTCGCCCTCGCCCCCGAGCCCGTGCTCGTCGATGAGACGCTCGGCGAGGTCGAGCAGCGTGCGGGCATGCTCGCCGAGGGTGTCGAGTGCGGCTTGGGCGGCCTTGCTGCGCTCCCCGAGCGCGCGCACGTAGTCCTCGTAACGGCGCGTTCCGAACAGGGTGCGCAGCAGCGGCTGACGCTCGCTGCCGGAGGCGAGGAGAAATCGGGAGAACTTGTTCTGCGCGAGCAGGATGACCTGCTGGAACTGCTGGGCGTTGAGACCGAGGATCTCGTCGAGCGCGAGCCCCACATCGCGCGGCTTGGCGGCCCGGCCGATCCATACCCCGTCGACCTGCTCTTCGAGCTCGGCGCTGGTGGGCTCGGTCGTCAGTCCCCCGCCGCGGCGTGCCGGCCGCTGGTATTCCGGCGCGCGCGTGACCCGCCACCGGCGGTCGCCGACGGTGAACTCCAGGCGCACCCGGGTCGGGTCCTCGGGCGCGCAATGGTCGCTGCGCAGGCGTTTGTCGCCGGACTCGTAGCGCGGCACGCTGCCGTAGAGCGCGAAGCTGACCCCGTCGAGGATGCTCGACTTGCCCGCGCCGGTGCGCCCCGAGATGAGGAAGATGCCGTCGCCTTCGAAGGCGTCGAAGTCGACCGTCTGGGTCGTGAGGAAAGGACCGAACCCGGTGAGGTCGAGGCGGTGCAGCTTCACGTGGCCGCCTCGGCGAGCGTGCGGTCGTCGAGCAGTTCGTCGATCAGCGCCGTCTCGCGGTCGCTCGCCCCGTCGCCCTCGCGCACGTGGCGGAGGAAGGCGTCGAGCAACTCGCGGTCGCTGCGGGCCGACCGCACCCGCTGGGCGTAGCTGCGTCCGTCGTCGGCCGACGCGTCCGCAGGGCGGTGCGCGACGCACGCGCAGTGGGAGAAGCGCTCCTGCAGCCGGCGCATCGGATCGCGCTGCGGCAGGGTGTCGGTGTACTCCACAGACACCCAGTCGCCCTCGTACGCGGCGAAGCGCTCGTCGGTCAGCAGCTCTTCCAGAGGTGCGACCAGCGTGACCAGGCGCCGAGGCACGGGCAGGTCGAGCCAGCTCACGGCCGCGAGGCCCCCGGCATCGAGCTCCACCAGCCACGACCCGCGCGGCTTGTCACCCTCGCCGAAGCTGTAGTGCAGCGGAGCCCCCGCGTACCGCACGCGCTGCGACAGCTGCTGCCGCCCGTGGATGTGGCCCAGGGCCATGTAGTCCACCCCGTCGAACGTCGACAGCGGCACCACGTCGAGCCCGCCCTGCTGGATGTCTCGCTCGAGGTGGGGCGTCGGCTCGACCCCCGCAGCGAAGCAGTGCGCGACGGCGACCGACCGCGCGCCGTCGCGGTGGGCCAAGTCGGCACGGACGAGGTCCATCGCGTGTGCGAGCACGTCGGCCTGGCACCGCACGCCTGGCCACGCATGACGCAGCAGCGCGGGCTCGAGGAACGGGATGCCGTAGATATGCACCGGCCCGTGCTCATCGGTCACCGTGATCGGCGTTCCCACGGTCTGCGGATCGGTGACGACGTGCACACCGGGCCGCAGCAGTGCGGACTGGAAGCCGAGGCGGGCGGCGGAATCGTGGTTTCCGCTGGTGACGACGACCTCTGCCCCGGTGTCGGCGAGGGCGGCGAGGGTGTCGCTGAGCAGCGCGTAGCAGCCGGCCGCGGGCGTGGCCGAGTCGAACACGTCGCCCGCCACGATCACCACGTCGACGTCGTTCGCCCGCACCTGCGACACCAGCGCGTCGAGCACGCCGCGGAGGGCATCGAGCGTGGAGTGACCGTGGAAGGTCCGCCCGATGTGCCAGTCGGAGGTGTGCAGGATTCGCATGTCTTCACGGTAATCGGCCCCTCCGACATCACCCTGGAGGATCGCCCGCGTAGGCTGGTTCCGCCGTGACCGCCGTCTTCCCCTCCTCCGCCCCCAGCTGGCGCAGCTGGACGGTCTGGGGAGTCGGCGTCGCCGCCTACATCCTTTCGGTGGTCAACCGCACGTCCCTGTCGGCGGTGGGGATCGACACCGCGCACCGCTTCGACGTCGACGCCTCGACGCTGTCGATGTTCGCCGTCATCCAGCTCGGCGTGTACGGGGCCATGCAGATTCCCGTGGGCATGCTGCTCGACCGGTACGGCGCGCGTCCCCTCATCACCGCCGGCATGCTGCTCATGGCCATCGGGCAGCTCGTCATGGCGTTCTCACCGAACGTCGGCATCGCGATCGCGGCCCGCATGCTTCTGGGCGCGGGCGACGCGGCGATCTTCCCCAGCGTGCTCCGGCTCATCGCGACATGGTTCCCCTCGCAGCGCGGGCCCGTCATGGTGCAGGTGACCGGCATCGTCGGCCAGCTCGGGCAGATCGTGGCCGTCGTGCCGCTGGCTGCACTGCTGCACGCGACGACCTGGTCCGTCGCCTTCGGCAGCGTCGCCGGGCTGGGCGTGCTGTTCGCCGTGCTCGTGTTCGCCGTCATCCGCAACCACCCGCCCGACCGCGACCGCGACGTCACCGTCGACACCGACACCGGCGCGATCCGGGTCGTCATGTCGGCCGTCGACAACCGCGTCGGCATCCGCGCCGCCTGGTCGCATCCGGGCACGCGCCTCGCCTTCTGGTCGCATTTCACGACGCCCTTCGCCGGGTCTGCGTTCGTCATGCTGTGGGGCTTCCCCTTCCTCACCGCGGGGGAAGGCCTGTCACAGGGACAGGCGGCGCTCGTGACGACCGTGTACGTGCTGGCCGGCATCCTGATCGGGCCGGTCATGGGGTCGCTGTCGAGCCGGGTGCCGACGCTCCGCTCCCGGGCGCTGGTGCTGCCCTCCATCGCGGTGCAAGCCGTGGCCTGGCTGATCGTCATCGCCCAGCCCGGACCCGCTCCGCTGTGGATGCTGCTCGGTCTCGCCGTCGCCCTGGCGATGGGCGGGCCTGCGTCGATGGTGGCCTTCGACCACGCCCGCACCCACAACCCGTCGCACCGCCTCAGCACGGCGACCGGAATCACCAACTCCGGCGGGTTCCTCGCGGGCCTCATCGCGGTGTTCCTGATCGGGGTCGCCCTGGACCTGCAGGGAGCGGGCACTCCCGAGACCTACACGCTGGATGCCTTCCGGCTCGCCTTCCTCACGCAGGTGCCGCTGTGGGTGGTCGGGTCGATCTTCATCGCCGTGGAGCGAAAGCGCACCCGCATCCACATCGGGCTGGACAGCCCGCGCGCCCCGCGCCGGCGCGGGCGTCAGGCCACGCGCGGCGCATAGCGACCGGACTTCTCCGCACGGGCGCGGGCCTTGGCCGCTTCGTCCTCACGATTCTTCGGCGGCGCCACCGCGACCAGGTCTGCCAGCAGATGCCGCGTCGCGTGCTCCACGTCGGCGACGGCACGCTCGAAGGCCTGCTGATTCGCCTTGGACGGGTTGGTGGTGCCGGCGATCTTGCGCACGTACTGCAGCGCGGCGGCATGAACCTCGTCGTCGGTGGCGGCTGGTTCGAAGTTGTGCAGGGTGTGGATGTTGCGACACATGCGGTCACCGTACGCTCAGGATGCCGGTGCTTCCAGCCCCTACTGTCGGAACGTGGAAGAACCGGCACCGAACGAACCCGACGGCACTGTGACCGTGTTCACCCACGACGGCGCGCAGCTGGTGGTCGAGGCCACCGGCGCGGGCGCGCGGACGTTCCTGCTCGTGCACGGCATCGGCATGGGCCGCGGCGCCTTCGGCGATCTCATCGAGCACCTCGAGCCGCACGGACGGGTGCTGGCACTGGACCTGCCGGGATTCGGTGCGGCCGAGGAGCCGCCCCGCGTGCCGTCGATCGAGCGGCTGGCCGACCTCGTCGCGGCGTACCTGCGTCAGCACGAGCCGGCCGAGCGGGAACTCGTCGCCGTCGGACACTCGATGGGCACGCAGGTCGTCACGGAGCTCGCCGTGCGGCATCCTGCGCTGGTCGACCGCATCGTGCTGGTCGCCCCGACGGTGGATGCCGCCGCCCGGGGCGCCTTGCCCCAGCTCGGCCGCCTGGCTCTGGATCTCTTCATCGAGAGCCCCAAAGTGGTCTTTCTCGGCGCCCGCGAGTACGTGCGAGCGGGACCGCGCCTGCGGCGCAAGACCCGGGCGATGCTCGCGCACCGCCCGGAGCTGTCCTACCCCAAAGTCACGGTCCCGGCGCTCGTCATCCGCGGCGAGAACGATGTCGTGTGCCCCCGCGCGTGGTGCGCGCGGGTCGCGGCCGCCCTGCGCACGCGCGTGGTGGAGATCCCCGGGCACGGACACGAGACGATGATCCGCGACGCCGCCCCGGCCGCCCGTGCGATCCTCGCCGAGCTCGGAGTTCAGCCCGTCGAGACCTGACGCGCCAGCTCTGAGATCTCTTCGTCGGGCAGGTGGATGCCGGACTGCTCGAGACGCTGGCGCAGCACCTCGACGATGCGCTCGTGCGGTTCGATGGACACATCCGAGCGCGTCTGCGCGACGATCCCCGCGACCTTGTCGACCTCGGGCGCGTTGTTCTGCGCCATCGCCGGGAGTCGCTGCTCCTGCTCGCCGGAAAGGTCGGCCTGCTGCGTCTCGCTGACGGTGAGCGTGCCGCGGTTCTCGTCCTGCCCGTAGTGCTCGCTGCCGTCGTCGGTCACGCCGATGCCGACCGCCGCGTGGGTCGGCTCGGGCGCGGGGGCCGCGGAGCCGTCGACAGGAGCGGGCACGCCGTCCGGCCCGTCGCCGGCCTGCGTGGCGGGGTCCACCGCGTCGGGGCTGTCCGCCGCCGTGTCACGGAGGGATGCCTCGTCGACGCCGCCCTTGTCGGGCAGATTGTCACCGGTGCTGTCGAACTCGTTCTCGCGCTCGGTCATGATTCCTCAATTCCCAGGTCGGGGTCGGCTCCTCGGGACGGTGCGGGCGACTCCACGTCGCCGACGTCCACGGGCGCATCGGACAGATCGGGCGATCCCACCGAATCGGCGTTGCGTTCCCGCGCCTCGATGTCATCGATGCCTTCCCAGCCCCCCGGCGGGTCGGCGTTGATCACTCCCTCGGGCAGCTCCTGGTCCGCGTGGTCGGTCATGGTGCGCTCCTCTCGTCGCTGTCCCCACTCTGACCTCCACCCGGCCCGGGCGCACGGGGTTGACGGATGCACGCGCCCCGCGTAGGGCGGCGGCGTCAGACCGTGCGGGCGGTGCGCAGGATGCCGCGGTGCTCGGGATGCCCCTCGAACCAGTCGGCGACGTACCAGCAGGTGGGGATCACGGTGCGGTCACCGCGGGACTCGAGCTCGGCGACGGCGCGCGACACCACCTCTGCCGCATAGCCGTGGCCGCGGTGGGTGGGCACCGTGTAGGCGCGGGTCATCGCGACCGTGCGCCCGTCGTCGCGGTAATCCAGCACGCTGACGAGGTCATCGCCGCGCAGCAGCGCCCAACGGGAGGCATCCACCTGTTTCTCGAAGCGCAGGTCCTTCATGCCGCCAGGCTACGCCTCGCGTGGGACAGCGGGGCCGCAGAACCGCGGCGCGGTGCACGGACCGCCGACGGTGCCATCGGAGTCGTCGATGTTCGCCCCGACGGCTGAGCACTCTGTCATATTTCGTCATCCGGCGGCCGGGATCACTGAGCGGTTTGACGCATTCCGACTACGTAGGTCATAATCGGCCACATGACTGACAACGCACGCTCTCTGTCCGCCTGGGAGGCGAACGGGACTGCCGGCATGATTATGCCCGGCCGCGCTGTCATGTGTTGCCGAATGTGTCGCTGACACGATGACCCCCGCCGGGTTTCTGTCGCACCTCTGATCTGAGCGACGCGACCGAGCCCCCGAGCACCGCGCTGAGCGCCCACCCCCGCGCCACTCGCTGCTTCGACACACGGCCCGCCTCCGGGCTCCGCAACGCACACCCGAACCCGCTCCAGGCGCACCGCCCGGGTTCCACCCGCTAGGACCTCACTCCCATGTCGAACATCGCCCTGCTGGACCGCCCGACCACCTCCCGCCACCTTCGCGCCGTCGAGGACGTCGCCCCGGCGACCGCTCCCCCGGCCGCCGTGACCGCTGCGCCGCCCGCGGCCCGGCCCGTCCCCGCCGGCACCGCGCCGCGCGGATTCGCCCTCTACGTCGGCATCGACGAGGTCAAGGCGGCACAGGACGGCGTATCGCTGTCTGCCCTCGTGGCGGCCCTACGGCGCACGCTCGGCGAGCTGGCACCGCACGCCGAGACCTACGCCACCGTCGCCCTCGCCCCCGCCGGTGCGGGTGGCCGCGACGTCGACGTCGTGCGGCTGGCGCTTCACGAACCCAGCGCAGTCGCCCGCACCCAGCAGGACGAGCCCGACGAAGACGCGGCCCCCGGCGGCGTGACCGTCGACATCTCTCGCAAGCGCGTGCTGATCGACGGCGCGTCGGCGGCGTTCACCTTCAAAGAGTTCGAGCTGCTGCAGTACCTGGTGCTGCGGGAGGGCCGCACGATCGAGCGCGCCGAGCTCGTCTCGTCGCTCTGGCAGGGCACGGGTGAAGACGAGACACCCGGCGAGCGCACCATCGACGTGCACGTCCGACGCCTGCGCGCGAAGCTCGGCCGCTACGAGGACATCGTCCGCACGGTGCGGGGAGTCGGGTACCGGTTCGACCGGCACGCCGACGTCGTGATCCGCTACGGCCACGGCAGCCCCTCCCCCGACCGCTTCTGACCGCAGCGCGCGGCATCGCGCTCGCTTCACCTGTCGCGTGTTGTCGCTTCGGCGACGTGGAACCCGCAGCACGCGTCAGGCGAGAAGATGCCAGCCTCACGATCGCCTTGATGTAAAGGGTACTTGTCTGTAAAGTACCCTTTACATAGAAGCGACGACACGGGACGCTTCGTCCGGTGGAGAGGTGGATGACATGGATGGCAGCACGACGACGAAGAGCCGTTGGGGGCGCGCGCGTTTCGGCGGAGGTTCCGCGACGCTGTGGGGCACGTCGCTGATGATCGGCGTGGTCGTCTCGGCCTGCGGGGGCGGGCTCTTCGTGGCGCTGAATCCCGATGAACGAGCCGGGCTCGCTTTCGCGGTCGTCATGGCGGGGACCCTGCCCGCCGCGGCCGCACTGGGCTGGGGATTGCTCGTGGACCGCTCGACGATTGCGGGAGCAGTCGCGAAACCGGACGATTCCATCGAATCCGATTGGTATCAGAAGGCGGCCGGCGGCGCCTTCCATGATGTCCTCCTCGTCGGCGGGCTCGGCGCAGCGGCATTCTCATTCGCACGGATCGAGGCATCCGTCGGCGTGGTCCTTGCTGCCGTGGTCCTCTTCGCGATGCTCGACTGCGCAGCGCGCTACCTCTGGGTGAAGAGGTCAGCCACCTGATGCGGAACACCCTCTCGCAGCGCCGCCAAGATCTCGGATGGTCCCAGCAACGACTGGCAGACGAGCTGGGAGTGTCGCGCCAGACGATCATCTCGATCGAGAAAGGCCGGTACGACCCGTCGCTCCCCGTGGCGTTCCGGCTCGCAGCCGCTTTTCACTGCAGCATCGAAGACCTTTTCCTCTTCGAGGAGGACGCCGCCCCCTGAGGCGGCTCGGGCCCATCGTCCGCCCCCTCGATGCACCCCGCCCAGCGGGATGTCGGCGGGGTGCGCGTAGTCTCGACGGCATGGAGACGGCAGAGCGGAGACGGATGCCGCGCGCCGCCGTCCCCACCAGCGCCGCCACCGGCACCGGCCCCACCGCAGTGGCCACCGTGGCACCGACGCACGCCCGCCCACTTGAGACCGAGTACCGCCCGCGGGTGCCGATCGACGCGGCGCGGGCCATCCGCTACCAGCGCCACGGCGCCGGCGACCCGACGTTCGCCGTCGACGGCCCGGTGCTCTGGCGTGCGAGCCTCACCCCCGAAGGCGTCGCGACGCTCGCGATCCGCGCCGAACGAGACCGCATCCGGGCGGCGGCGTGGGGACCGGGTGCCGAGTGGGCCCTGCACCAGCTGCCGGCGCTCTGCGGCGGGCTGGACGACCCGAGCGGCTTCGAGGCCGAGCGGCATCCGCTCATCGCCGAGGTGCACCGCCGCAACCCGGGCCTGCGCATCGGTCGCACGGACCTCGTCTTCGAGGCCCTCGCGAGCGCCGTGATCGAGCAGAAGGTCACCGGCATGCAGGCGTTCGGGGCGTGGCGGGTGCTGGTGAGTCGCTTCGGGCAGCGCGCACCCGGCCCCACCCCGAAGCCTCTGTTCGCCCCGCCCTCCATCGACGGCTGGCGGCACATCCCGAGCTGGGCGTGGCACCGCGCCGGGGTCGAGCCGCCACAGGCGCGCACGGTGGTCGAAACCGCCCGGCGCGGCGATTCGCTGATCGCCGCGGTGATGGACGCCGGTGGCGGCGAAGCCGTCGACCGCGTGCTGATGAGCCTGCGGGGCATCGGCATCTGGACCTCCGCCGAGACCCGCATCCGCGCCCTCGGCGACCCCGACGCCGTCAGCGTCGCCGATTACCACCTGGCTCACGAGGTGGGCAACGCCCTGACCGGCCATCGTGTCGACGACGACGGGATGCTGGAGCTGCTGGAACCCTGGGCCGGTCACCGGCAGCGCGTGATCCGGCTGATCTACGCCAGCGGCGTGCGCGAGCAGCGTCGCGGGCCGCGCCTTCACCCCGAGGACCACCGCGACCGCTGAACCCGCGCTCTTGTGACGGCACCGTGCCCAGACCACACTGGAGCCGTGGCGCGCGCGGCGCGCATCCACACCTCGACGAGAGGGAGCGAGATGGCCACTCTCAACCCGTATCTTTCGTTTCGCGACCAGGCCCGCTCGGCCATGACCTTCTACCAGGGCGTCTTCGGCGGCGACCTGCAGATGTCCACGTTCGGCGAGCACGAAGGGATGGGGCAGGACCCCGCCGAGCGGGACCTCGTCATGCACGCGCAGCTGACCACGCCCGACGGCTTCGTGGTCATGGGGTCGGACACGCCCCGCGCCCTGCCGTACGCTCCACCCGCGGGCATCGCCGTGTCGATCAGTGGAGATGACGAGGCGCAGCTGCAGCGGTTCTGGGATGCCCTGGCGGACGGCGGCAAAGTCACCCTGCCGTTCGAGACGCCGCCGTGGGGCGGCCGGTTCGGCATGCTGGCCGACCGGTTCGGCGTGCCCTGGATGCTGGCCCTGAACGCGCCGTCCTGATCCGGTGCCGCCGCCCCACGACCCCCGTAGGCTGTCGGCATGACCGACCCTCGCAGTGAGTCCGGCTGGCCCCGCGGCCGCACCGGATGGATCGCGGGCAGCGCGATGCTGCTCGTGCTCGGCGTGCTGTTCGGCATGGTGATGAGCAACGTCTGGCTCGGAGTGGTGCTGGCCGGTGCCGTCTCGATCGGCTGGCTCATCGCGTACGAGTCGTGGCGCGGCCGCAGCACCGGCATCTACGACCGCGACGACGACGGCGCGCAGCTGTGAGCGACGCCCTCGGCACCGGTCAGCTGTAATACAGCGCGACTGGACGGCCGTCGATCTCGCGCACGTCCACCGGCGTCTCGTACACCTCGCCCAGCACCTCGGGCCGCATGATCTCGGCGACCGGGGCGTCGGCGACGACCCGACCGTCGCGCATCGCCACGATGCGGTCGGAGTAGGTCGCGGCGAAGTTGATGTCGTGCAGCACGACCACCACGACCTTGCCGAGTTCGTCGGCCATGCGGCGCACGAGCTTCATGATCTCGGTCATATGCCGCACGTCGAGGTTGTTGAGGGGTTCGTCCAGCAGCACGTACTTGGTGTCCTGCGCGAGCACCATCGCGATGAAGGCGCGCTGGCGCTGCCCGCCTGACAGCTCGTCGAGGAACCTGGTGCGAAAGGCGTCGAGATCGAGGTACGCGATCGCGCGGTCGATGTGCTCGCGGTCCTCTACCGTCAGGCGCCCCTTGGAGTGGGGGAAGCGCCCGAACTCCACGAGATCCTGCACGGTCAGGCGCGCGGCGATGTGGTTGTCCTGCCGCAGCACCGCGAGGGTCTTCGCCAATTCCGCCGACGAGGCGGTGCGCACATCCATCCCGTCGACGGTGACGGTGCCGGCATCCGCAGCGATGAGCCGCCCGACCAGCCCGAACAGCGTCGACTTGCCGGCGCCGTTGGGGCCGATGAGCGCCGTGACGCCCTCCGCGCCGAGGGTGATCGACACGTCGTCGAGCACGGTCTGCCGGTTGTAGCGCTTGGTGACGCCGTCGAGCACGATCATCGCGCCCCCTTTCGCAGCACGAGGTAGAGGAAGAAGAGTCCGCCGGCGAACTCGATCACGATCGACAGGCTCGCGCCGAAGGCGAAGACGCGCTCGAGCAGCAGCTGCCCGCCCACGAGGCACAGCACGCCCAGCAGAGAGGCGACCGGGAGGGTCCACCGGTGACGGAACGTCCCGGCGTACGAGTACGCGAGGTTCGCGACGATGAGTCCGAAGAACAGGATCGGGCCGACGAGGGCGGTGGATGCCGCGACCATCACCGAGACGATCGCGAAGAGAGCCATGATGACCCGCTTGTGGTTGACGCCCAGTCCGACGGCGGCAGGCTCCCCCAGGGTGAGCACGTCGAGGGTGTTCAGGAGAGGGACGACGGCGAGGCACCCGAGCGCGACGAGGATGCCGGTGAGCAGCAGCAGCGTCTCGTCGGGCCGCGTCAGCGACGCGAAGGCGGTGTCGGTGAGCACCTGGAAGTCGAGCGGGTCCAGCATCCGCTGCATCCACTCGGTGAAGCTGCGGAAGAACGTGCCCAGCACGATGCCGACCAGCAGCATCAGGTGGATCGAGCGGCGCTTGCCGCCGAAGAGCCAGGTGAAGAGGAACACGCTGAAGGCGACCATGACGGCGACCTGCACGAGCCACAGCACGACGGGATCGGTCCGCAGGAACGCGGTGGACCCGAGCGTGAAGACGATGACCGTGGAGATCAGCATGTAGAACGCGTCGAAGCCCATGATCGAGGGCGTCAGGATGCGGTTCTGGGTGATGGTGTGGAAGACGACCGTGGATACGCCCACCGCTACTGCGACGACGACCATCGCCACGACGCTGGCGCTGCGGATCTTCAGCGCGAAGGCGAGAGAGCCGGGGACCCCGGTGAAGAGGTACAGGGCGGTGAGCACGACGACGACGACGACGAGCGCGGCCAGGCGCACGCCGGGGCGTGCGCACGCCGACGCGGCGCGGGTGAGGATGCCGCGACCGCTGTGCGCGGAGGTCGCGTCACGGTGCCGCGGAGCGAGATCAGTGCGCACGGCTGCCCTTCCGCAGGAGAAGCCAGAGGAAGAGAGCCGCCCCGATGACGCCGACGATGACCGACAGCGGGATCTCGTAGGGGAAGCGGATGACCCGGGCGAGGATGTCGCATGCGATCACGAACAGGGCGCCGAGGCCTGCGACCCACGGGATCGAGCGGCGGACGTTGTCGCCGATGATGAGGCTGACGATGTTGGGGACGACGAGCCCCAGGAACGGGATCATGCCGGCTGTGACGAGCACCGCCGCGGTGATGACGGCGACGACGACCATGCCGATGCCGATCACGCGCCGGTAGTCGAGCCCCAGGTTCGTGGCGAAGTCCTCGCCCAGGCCGATGACGCTGAACCGGTCGGCGGCGATCCAGGCCACGACCACCATGACACCGGCGACCCAGACGTACTCGTAGCGCCCCGCCATGATGGTGGCGAAGCTGCCCTGCGCCCACTGCGACAGCGACTGCAGAAGATCCAGGCGGTAGGCGAAGAAGGTCGTCACGGCGCCGACGATGCCGCCGAGCATGATGCCCACGAGCGGCACCAGCACGAGCTGACGCACGGGCACGGCGCGGATCACGCGCATGAACACCCAGGTGCCGAAGAGCCCGAAGAGCGCGGCGATGCCCATCTTTCCCATCATCGCCATGCCGGGCCACAAGACGATCGCGAAGAGCATGCCGAGCGTTGCGAACTCGGTGACCCCGGTCGTCCCTGGCTCGACGAACTTGTTGCGCACCAGCATCTGCAGGATGAGCCCGGCGATGCCGAGGGACGCGCCCACGAGCAGCACCGCGACAGTCCGCGGGATGCGACTGGCGGCCAGCAGGAACGCCGCCGTGCCGTCGGCGCCCCCCTCGAGCACGGTCGCCGGCGACACGTCGGAGACGCCGATGAACAGGCTCGCGACGGTCAGCACGACGAGGGCGACGCCGATGAGCGCCCCCACCCACGTCCGCCGGGGGCGGGTGGGGGCGGGGGCGCTCGTCGCGGACAGTGTTGCGGTCACCGCACGGGATCCTTTGGGTCAGATCCTCAGTCGGCGATCTGCAGCACGTCGTCGATCATGATCTGCGTGGTCTGGATTCCACCGAAGACGATGTACCAGGCGGTGGGGTCGAGGTAGACGATCTGGTCGTTCTGGAAGGCCGTGGTCTGCTTGACGATGTCGTTGTCGAGCACCGTCGCTGCCGCCTGGGCACCCTCGGCGCTGGTCGCGGCGTCGCGGTCGACGACCCACAGGAAGTCGGGGTCGTGCTCGAGCAGGAACTCGAACGACACCGGCTCGCCGTGCGTGGCACCCTTGACGTCCTCGACCGCCGGCTCGACGCCGAAGACGTCGTAGATGAGTCCGCCGCGGGCGTTGCGGCCGGTGGCGTCACCCTCGGAGGGCGCCATCGCGTTGAGGCGGCCGCCGGAGACCATCAGCCCCAGGCCGGTGCCGGCCTCGGCCGTGATCGCCCGGGCCTCGGCGATGCCGTCCTCGAGCTGCGCAAGCGCCTCGGCTGCCTCGTCCTCGGCACCCAGCACCTCGCCGAGGAACGTGGTGTTGCGCTCGAGGGTCTCCTGGAACGACCCCGCGATGCTGAGATCGACCGTCGGCGCGATCTCGTTGAGGTCTTCGAACAGTCCGGCGGAGCGGCCACCGATGACGATCAGGTCGGGCTGCTGCGCCTCGATCGCGACCAGGTCCGCCTCGAAGAGGGTGCCGGCGTTGAACGCGTCGTCGGCGAGGTGGCCCTGCAGGTAGTCGGGCACCGAGTCCAGCGGAGCACCCGCAACCTCGCCGCCGAGCGCGCCGATCGTGTCGAGGCTCGCCATGTCGAACACGACGATGGTCTCGGGGTTCTTCGGAACCTCGACGGTCGTCGGCTCGTACGCGGGTTCCTCGTCCTCACCGGCGGTGTTGCGGTCCCACGAGAACGTCACCGTCCCCGCTTCGTCGGCCGCCGGGGCGTCGGCCGCGGCCTCGTCCGATCCGTTGGCGCAGCCTGTGAGAGCCACGGCTGTGACGAGGGCGAGGGATGCCGCGATCAGGGGGCGGGTCGTGCTCATGCGTGTGTCATCTCCTGGGAGCGACGGGCACCGGGCGCGACGCAGCAGACGGCGGCGCTCCCGACGTCGACGTCGATGGGGGGCGGATGGCGTCCCGGCGCGATCTCTCGTTCGGGACCTTGGATAGGCTAGCCTAACCTCATGACGACGTCGACTCCGGTGAGCTCTTTCCGCATTGGACGCCAGCGCCTCGACCTGCGGTTCCGCACGGCGAGACTGGTCGCCCGGACGTGGCTCACCTCCACCTACGTCCGGATCCGGCTGGAGGGCCCAGACCTGATCGGATTCGACTCGCCGGGATCGGACGACCACATCAGGGTGTTCTTCCCCGACGCTGCTCCCACCTCTGTGGAGGAGCTGCGCGCAGCCCCGAACCGCGAGTACACGCCGCTGGCGTGGGACGGCGACGGTGGGTGGCTCGAGATCGAGTTCGCCGTGCACGACGGCGGCGTCGCGGCGCAGTGGGCGGCACGGGCCCCCCTCGGTTCCGTCGCCGGCGTCGGCGGTCCGCGCGGCTCGATGCTGATCGAGGGCACACCGGGCGCCTGGTTCCTCGCCGGAGACGAGACGTCGGTGCCCGCGATGCGCCGGTTCGCGAGCACCATGGATGCCGCCGCCGTTGGCCGCATCCTGGTCGAGGTCGTCGACGCCGACCACGAGCTGCCGATCGACGCTCCCCCGGGTGTCGTCGTGGAGCAACTGCACCGTGGCACAGACGTCCCCGGCAGCGCGCTGGCCGGGCGCCTCGACGCGCTCGGCGCCGACGACCGCCCGGCGGGCGACGTGTTCGCGTTCGTCGCGGCGGAGCAGGCGATCGTCAAGCCCGCTCGCGCGTTGCTGCAGGAACGTTGGGCGCTGCCCGCCGACACCTTCGTGGCGAAGGGCTACTGGAAGCGCGGCGAGAGCGAGTACCACGCGCCCCACTGAGCGCGCATCAGTACCAGTCGGTCGCCTGCGAGTGCGCCCACGCCGCACAGGGCGTGCCGTACGCACGGGAGATGTAATCCAGCCCCCACCGGATCTGGGTGGTGGCATTCGTCTGCCAATCCGGGCCGGCCGCGGCCATCTTGTCTGCGGGGAGGGACTGCGGAATGCCGGTGGCGCCACTGGACGGGTTCACCGCCTGGTAGTTCCAGTCCGACTCCTTCTGCCAGAGCGAGTTCAGGCACTGGAACTGGTCGGCACCCCAGCCGTACTGCGTCGCCGCCAGGTGTGCGGCGGTCGCCCTGGCCCCTTCGGGCGTGTTCGCCGCGGCGAGCGCCGCCGCCGCTTCGGCCTCAGCCTGTGCCGCCGCTGCGGCGGCCTCGGCCTCGGCCTTCTGCTGCAGAGCGAGGTCGAATCGGGCGCGCAGATCGGCGGTTTCAGCCTCTACATCGTCGGTGTGCGCCTCGACATCGTCGACGACGTCGATCTCGCGCAGCAGCTCCACACCCTCGGCGCCCGCGAGCTCCTCAAGAGTGTCCTGCAGGTCGACCGTGTCGACCTCGGCATCACCGCCGACGTCCAGCCCCGACTGCGCCACCTCCGCGGTGAGCGCCTCGCCGGCGGCCAGCGCCGCGTGCGCGGCATCCACCGTCGCCTGCGCGTCGTCGGCCACCTCCTGCAGGGCGGGGGCGACCGCGGTGTCCGAGGCGAACGGCAGCTCGGCCGCGACGGCGGCAGCGCCGGAGGTGAGGAATCCCCCGAGCAGCACTCCGGCGCCCACCGCCAGAGTTGCGGTGACCCGGCCGCGGTGGCGGCGGGTGGACTGTGCGCGCAGGGCGCGGCGGGAGGACGGGACGACGTGATCAGAGTGCATGAGAACGCGCGGGAGTTCGGGTCCGCCGGCGCGGCGGCGACGGGCGCCCTCGGGTTGGGCGCGTGTTCCACCCTCGCCCCTCCGTCTGGACGTCGCCCCGACTGCGCCTCAGAGCGACGTGGGAACCCGCAGTGTGATCAGTCCGAACGACCGAGGGGGCTGGCGCGTCACATCTCCTCGTGCGTGTCGGGGTCGCCGTCCCAGAGCCGCCCGCGCTCCAGCCCGCTGAGGAGTGCGATCTCGTCGTCGGTCAGCGCGAATCCGAAGACGTCCGCGTTCTCGCGCTGACGCTCGGCGCTCGCGGACTTGGGGATCGGGGTCGAGCCCAGCTGGGTGTGCCACCGCAGCACCGCCTGCGTCGGGGTGACCCCGTGAGCCGCGGCGATCTCGGCGAGCACCGGCTCGGCCAGCAGCTCGCTGCGCCGTGCCAGGGGACTCCAGCTCTCGGTGCGGATGCCGCGTGATTCGTGGAACGCCCGCAGCTCGGACTGCGGGAAGTAGGGGTGAAGCTCGACCTGGTTGACAGCCGGCACGACGCCCGTCTCCTCGACGAGCCGCTCGAGCATCGCCCGGGTGAAGTTCGACACCCCGATGCTGCGCACCGTCCCCCGCTCCCGCAGCTCGATCATCGCCCGCCAGCTGTCGACGTACTCGTCGACCGAGGGGTTGGGCCAGTGGATCAGGTAGAGGTCGATGCGGTCCAGGCCCAGGCGGTCCAGCGAACCGGCGGCGCTGACGAGGGTCTTCTCGTAGCCGTGGTCACGGCCAGGGAGCTTGGTGGTCACGATGAGCTCGTCGCGGATGCCGCTGCGCCGCACCGCCTCACCGACCTCGGCCTCGTTCTGGTAGTTCACCGCCGAGTCGAGCAGCCGGTAGCCGCTGTCGATCGCCGCGACCATCGCCTCGACGCCGTCGTCGCCGCGCAGGTTGTAGGTGCCGAGCCCGAGCTCGGGAAAGTCCGTGCCGTCGTTGAGGGAGACCGTGGGAATCGTGATCATGCGCCCACGCTACGCCCCGGCATCCGTCACGGGGCCGGCGTGGTCAGCCCAGCAGCGCCTCGATCGTCGTGATGACGCCGTACTCGGCGTTGGAGGGCGCGCGGTGGCGTGCCACGGCGACGACGTCGGGGTGCGCGTCGGCCATGGCGTAGGACCAGTCCGCCGCCTGCAGCAGCTCGATGTCGTTGAGGTAGTCGCCGAACGCGGCCGTCTGGGCGGGGGTGATCCCCAGAGCCCGCTGCAGGTTCCGCAGCGCGACGCCCTTGTTCACCCCGGCGTTCATGATGTCGACCCAGTGCTGGCCGGAGACGACCACCTGGTGGGTGCGGCGCAGGTCGTCGAACGCGGGCGCGGTGTGGGCCTCGCCGCCGTCGTGGTCGTAGATCGCGAGCTTCAGCACCTGGTCCTGCTGCGCGAGCACGTCGTCGACGACGCTCAGCCGGGCGTAGTACTTGTCCACCTCGGCGAGGAAACGCCGGTCGGTGTCCTCGATGTACGCCGACTCCTTGCCGCACACGACCACGCCGGCGTGAAGCGCCCCCTCGGCGACGAGTCGGCGCAGTCGCTCGATCACGCCGCGCACGAACTGCGGGTCCAGCGCGTCCGAGCTCACCTCGACGCCGTCGCGCACGACGTAGGCGCCGTTCTCGGCGATGTAGTCGAGGTCGCGCCCCGCCTCACCGAACGACCGCTGCAGGGTCGCCAGCTGTCTGCCGCTGGCCGGCGCGAACGCGATGCCGCGCTCGCGCAGACGGTCAAGCAACGGCCAGAGTCCTGCGGGCACGTGGCCGGCGGGGTCGAGCAGGGTGCCGTCCATGTCGACGGCGATGAGGCGGATATCGGGGACGGTCACGCCTCCATGTTCTCAGGCGCCGGGCACGCGCCGGTTCTTCGGGATACCCCGAAGGAAAGACTCCGGATGCCGGGGCGGCGGCGGCCGCAGCCTCGTCCTACCTTGGAGCCATGACCTCTTCCGCCGCCCTCCTCGCCCCGGCCCCGACGCAGGCGGCGCCCCGCCCCACGGCGCTGCGCCTGCTCGGCGCCCTCGCCCAGCTGGCCGCCATGTCCCTCGCCGGCACAGCACTGTTCACGATGCTCGCTGTGCTGCTGAGCCTGGGACTCGGGCTGCTGCTCGTGCTGGGCATCGGCGCGCTCTTCCTCATCGCCTTCGTGTACGTCCTCTACGCCACCGCGTGGCTGGAGTACGCCCGCGCCGACGGGCTCTACGACTACGGCCTGCCGGCGCTGCGCACCCGGCGCATGACCCGCCCCGGCTTCGGCGGCTGGCTGCGCATGCTGTGGCAGCAGTTCACCGACGGTCCCATGTGGCGCGGCGTCGCCGGGGCCGCGATCGCGACGCTGCTCGGCTCGGCCGTCATCTGGCTGGCCTCGACGGTCGCCACCGGCGTGGGGCTGCTGCTCTCCCCGCTGTTCGGCGCCGAGGAGATCCCCTCCCCCTGGTTCGGGCTCGTGCTCGAGCCGGGCTGGGCGGCGGTCCTGGGCGGGGCCGCCGTGCTGGTCAGCGCCGCGCTGCTGTTCGGCATCGCCCTGCTGGACGGCGTACTCACCCGAGCCATCCTCGTGCCCTCCCGCGAGGCCGTGCTCGCCCAGCAGGCCGCCACCTCCGATGTGCAGCGCGCCGGCGCCGTGCGCGCCAGCGAAGTGGAGCGCACCCGCATCGAACGCGACCTCCACGACGGCGTGCAGCCGCGGCTCGTCTCGGTCGGCATGACGCTGGGCCTCGCCCAGCAGAAGATCGACAGCGACCCGGATGCCGCGCGCGAGCTCATCGCCGAGGCGCACACCTCCACGAAGGCCGCGATCACCGAGTTGCGCCAGCTGGCGCGCGGCATCCATGCCTCCGTGCTCGACGACCGCGGGCTCGACGCCGCGCTCTCGGCCCTCGCCGCCCGGTCGCACGTTCCCGTGCACCTGGACGTGCGAGTCGAGGGCCGCTGCACCCGCGAGGCCGAGGCGGCCGTGTACTTCGCCATCGCCGAGTCGCTCACCAACGCGGCCAAACACTCCCACGCGGGCGAATGCCGCGTCGTGGTGCGCCGCCGCGACGACGGGACGTTGTGGGCCCGCGTCGAGGACAACGGCACCGGCGGGGCCCGCGTGATCCCCGGCGGAGGCCTCGACGGCATCCACAACCGCATCATCGCCGCCCGCGGGACCGTGCGCCTGGACAGCCCCGTCGGGGGACCGACCTCTCTGGAAGTGAGCGTGCCGTGCGCATCCTGATCTGCGAAGACTCCGCGCTGCTGCGCGAAGGGCTCGTGCGCCTGCTCGAAGACGCCGGCCACAGCGTGGTCGCCGCCCTCCCCGACGCCCACGACCTGCAGGCCGTGGTCGCCCAGACCGCTCCGGACCTGTGCATCCTCGATGTGCGGCTGCCTCCCACGTTCACCGACGAGGGCATCCGCGCGGCCCTCGTGCTGCGGGCGGAGCACCCGCACCTCCCGGTGCTGGTGCTCAGCCAGTACGTCGAGGAGCGGTACGCGTCGGAGCTGATCGCCGGGCGCGGCGGGGCTCTGGGCTACCTGCTCAAGGACCGGGTCGCCGATGTCGGCGACTTCGTCGAGACCGTCGCCCAAATCGGCGCAGGCGCCACCGTCTTCGATCCCGAGGTGGTCTCGCAGCTGCTGGCGCGCCGCGCCCGCGACGACCGCATGGCCCGCCTGACCGACCGGGAGCGCACCGTGCTCGCCCTCATCGCCGAAGGAAAGTCCAACCAGGCGATCGCGCGCACGCTGCACGTCAGTGAGGCGAGCGTGGAGAAGTACATCACCTCCCTCTTCCAGAAACTCGACCTCGAGCAGGACGAATCCGGCAACCGACGGGTGCTGGCAGCGCTCGCACATCTCGAGCACGGCGGCGACCTGCCGCAGACAGGAGCATCACGATGAGCACGACACTCACTCCCCCCACCCCCCCACGGGGCCGCAGCCCTCCCCCGTCATCCCACCGCCGGTACCCCCGCGCAGCTCGGCGGGCCGCGTCGTGGCCATCATCGCCATCGTCGTGGGTGCGGTCATCATCATCGGCGCGGTCGCCACCGGCGTCATCGGCTCGATCGTGCGGGCGGCCGGCACCACCGACGATCGCATCGTCGTGGATGCCACAGGGGTCGACTCTCTCGATGTCGACGTGGCCGCGGGCGATGTGCGGGTGCTCTTCACCGACACCGACGAGGCGGTGCTCGATGTGACCGCGGCGGCCGGCGGTGGGCAGTGGACCCTCGACCGTGACGGCGATGAGCTGGTCGTGCGCTCACCGGACCGCTGGTTCGGCGGCTGGTGGTTCTACGACGGTCCCACGCGGGTCGTGCTGGAGCTGCCCGAGAGCCTGCAGGGCGCCGCGCTCGATGCGACGCTCACCCTGTCGGCGGGATCGCTCGACGTCGACGGCGAGTTCGGCGCGCTCGAACTCGAGGTCAATGCCGGGGAACTCACCCTGGCAGGTGCCGCTGCCGAGGTCGACGTGAGCGTCAACGCCGGCCGCGCCGACCTGGAGATCGCCGATGTGGCCACGGCCGACCTCGATGTCAGCGCCGGTGGACTGAAGGCGGTGTTCACCGGCGACGCGCCCGACGACGTCGCGATCGACGTCAGCGCCGGGTCGCTCGACCTCGCGGTGCCGAGCGGTGCCTACCGCGTCGCCTCCGACGTGTCGGCGGGGGGCCTCGACAACCGTCTCGAGACGTCGACGCAGGCCTCGCGGCTCATCACGGTCACCGTGTCGGCCGGCGACGTCACCCTGCGCTCGGGGCGCTGATCCCCCGAAGGGCCGGCCGGACCCCCTCCGACCGGCCCTTCACGCTGCGCGCGGGCCACCGCGTGGACGGGTGCCCGCGGGCAGGTCTAGCGTTGAGGTGTGACTGCCCCGATCGATGCCACCTCCACACCCGCCTGGAACGAACTCACCGCCCTGAGCGAGGACTTCGCCCCCGATCTGCGCGGGTGGTTCGCCGACGATCCGCGCCGAGCCGAGCGGCTGAGCCTGCCGCTGGCGGACCTGCACGTCGACTTGTCGAAGAACCTCGTCACCGACGAGATCCTCGCCGCCCTCGTGCGACTGGCCCAGCAGACCGGCGTCGCCGAGCGCTACGCCGCGATGCTGGCCGGCGAGCACATCAACACCACCGAGGACCGCGCCGTGCTGCACACGGCGCTGCGCCGTCCCGCCGGCGCCTCCCCCGCACTCATCGTCGACGGGCAGAACGTCGACCACGACGTGCACGAGGTGCTGGATGCCGTGAGCGCCTTCGCCGACCGGGTGCGCTCGGGCGACTGGCTGGGAGTGACCGGCAAGAAGGTGAAGACGATCGTCAACATCGGCATCGGCGGCTCGGATCTCGGCCCGGTCATGGTGTCCGAAGCCCTGGCACCCTACGCCGACGCCGGCATCCGCGCCCGGTTCGTGTCGAACATCGACCCCACCGACATCGCCCAGAAGACCGCCGATCTCGATCCCGAGACGACGCTGTTCATCGTGGCATCCAAGACGTTCACGACGCTCGAGACCCTCACCAACGCCCGCCTCGCGCGGGAGTGGCTGTGGCGGAGCCTGGAACAGGCGGGCGCGATCGACGGCTCGGATGCCGCCCGCAACGATGCCGTGGCCCACCACTTCGTTGCCGTCTCGACAGCGCTCGACAAGGTGGCTGCGTTCGGCATCGACCCCACGAACGCCTTCGGGTTCTGGGACTGGGTGGGCGGCCGGTACTCCGTCGACTCCGCGATCGGGCTGTCGCTGGCGATCGAGCTGGGACCCGACGTCTTCCGGGAGATGCTCGCGGGCTTCCACGACGTCGACGAACACGTGCGCACGACGCCGCTCGAGCGCAACGTGCCGGTGCTCATGGGGCTGCTGAACGTCTGGTATTCGAACTTCCTCGGCTCGCAGTCCCACGCGGTACTGCCCTACGCGCAGCAGCTGCACCGGTTCGCGGCGTACCTGCAGCAGCTCACGATGGAATCGAACGGCAAGTCGGTGCGCTGGGACGGAACGCCCGTCACCACCGACACCGGCGAGGTGTTCTGGGGCGAGCCCGGGACGAACGGGCAGCACGCGTTCTACCAGCTGATCCACCAGGGGACGCGCCTGATCCCGGCGGACTTCATCGCCTTCGTCAACCCCGCCTACCCGCTCACCGACGACGGCCGTGACGTGCACGGGCTCTTCCTGGCGAACTTCCTGGCGCAGACGAAGGCGCTCGCGTTCGGCAAGACGGCCGCCGAGGTCGAGGCCGAGGGGACCACGGGGCCGCTCGTGGCGGCGCGCACCTTCCCCGGCAACCGGCCGACCACGTCGATCTTCGCGCCCGCGCTCACCCCGCGTGTGCTGGGTCAGCTCATCGCCCTGTACGAGCACATCACGTTCACCCAGGGCGTGATCTGGGGCATCAACTCGTTCGACCAGTGGGGTGTGGAGCTCGGCAAGCAGCTGGCCACCCAGATCGCACCGGCTATCGAGGGAGACGCCGACGCGCTCGCGGCGCAGGATGCCTCGACCCGCGGCCTCCTGGAGTACTACCGGGCCCACCGCGAGTTCTGAGGCCACCGGGTCCTCTGCGACGACCGAACGTCACCGCCGGACCGCGGGCGGTGCACCCCGCGGGTCAGCCGAGCCCGGCGGGCCGGGTCGGCTCCTCCCCGAGCAGGTGCTCGCCGAGGAACGCGAACACCGTCTCGTACCAGACCACCGCGTGCTGGGGCTTGAGCACCCAGTGGTTCTCGTCGGGGAAGTACAGGAACCGGTGCACCGTGGAACCGTCCGGACCGCCGTGGTGCTCCATGAGCTCGGCCCACAGCCGCAGGCTCTCCCCGATCGGCACGCGGTAGTCGCGGTCGCCGTGGATGACCAGCAGCGGCGTGCGGATGTCGGCGACGGCGCGGTGCGGCGAGTTCTCGAGCATCGCCTCCGGGGTGAAGATGCTCTGCCAGTAGCCGGCGTGGTCGGTCGTGCCGGCGAACTGGTCCAGCGCCCACAGGCTCGCGTGCGTCACGATCGCCCGGAACCGGTCGGTGTGCCCCGCGACCCAGTTGGCCATGTACCCGCCGAACGACCCGCCCATGGCGGCCGTGCGGGTCTCGTCGATGTCGGGTCGCGCCTCGGCGGCATCCGTGATCGCCATCAGGTCGGTGAAGGGCGCCGCACCCCAGCTGTTCCAGCCGCGGGCGATGAAGTCCAGCCCGTAGCCGGTCGACAGCGCCGGGTCGGGCAGCAGTACGGCGTAACCCCGGGCGACGGCGAGGTTCGGGTTCCAGCGCCAGCTCCACGCGTTCCAGCTGTTCAGCGGTCCGCCGTGGATCCACAGCAGCAGTGGCGCCGGCTTCTCGGCTGACGCACCCTCGGGCAGCAGCAGCCAGCCGCGCACGCGCGCGCCGTCGGCCGCGATCGTGTCGACCTCGGTGATCGTGCCGGGCACCTCGGGCACCGCCGCAGGGGTGGCGAGCTCGGTGACGGCGCCGTCGCGCGCGATGCGCACCGGGTGAGGCGCGGTGACCCACGACGAGCGCAGGCCGACGAGGTCACCGGTGCCGCGGTCGACGTGCACGTGGGTGTACGTGAAGTCGTCGTGGGTGAGCTGCTGCACGTCGCCGTCGTCCAGGCCGATGCGGAAGATCGGCCCGCGCCCGTCGGAGTCGGCGGTGACGATCAGCGCCCGGTCGTCGTGATCGAACTGGATGCCGCTGGGCCACCGGTCCCACTCGGCGGCGATGCGGCGCGGCGAGGAGCCGTCGACACCGCTGAGCCACAGCTCCTGCTCGGTGGGGCCGGCGGGCGTCGACTTCACCGCGCGCACGTAGGCGAGCGTGCGTCCGTCGTGGCTGATCGCGGGCCCGCTGATGTCCACGCCGGGCTCGTCGCGCAGCACCGTGTGCTCGCCGGTGGCGACGTCGATCGACACCAGGCGGTAGCGGCCGTCGAGGCCCGTGGGCACGAGCAGCGCGGCGACGAGCGTCGTGCCGTCGGGCGTGAGCGCTGCGCCGGCGTTCTCACCGGTGCGGCCCGGGCGCGGGGTGAGGTCGCGCGGGCGCGGCAGGGTCGCCGGGTAGGGCTCAGGCCGGTCGGCATCCGCGGCGGAAGCGCCGGCGCCGGCGGCATCCGCGCCCGCCGACTCTTCGTCGATCACGGCGGCCACGGTGTCGACGAGGCCGTCGAGGTCGAGCGAGAGCAGGTGCGGCTCGGCTGGACCGAGGTCGTGGTCCCAGTGCCGCACCGGGTAGGTGTCGTGCAGGATCGCCGACACCTTGCGCTTCGTGCGCTCGGCGCGCAGTCTCGCGTCATCTTCGAGCGTGTCGGCCGAGGGCATCAGATCTGCGGCGAGCACCAGCCGCTCGGCGGCTTCGGCCACCGCGGCGATGCCGGAGACGCCGCCTGACAGCCGGGTCACCGGGCGGGCCTCCCCGCCCTCTGCGGGAAGCAGCCACAGCTGACCCGCCTCCTCCGGGTCGGCGGCCTCGGTGTCAGGTCGCGCGGAGACGAACAGCAGGTCGCCACTGGGCAGGAACGCCGCGCCCGCCTCGCCCTTGGCCGAACGCGTGAGTCGACGCGGGGCACCCTCGCCGCGCGTCGGAACCTGCCAGAGCGAGCGCTCGTAGCCCGTGGCATCCTTCGTCGGCGTCGCGACGGTCAGCACGGCACGCCCGCCGTCGGGCGAGAGCGTCAGACCCTCGGTGCGGGCGAGGGCGATGTAGTCGTCAAGGGAGAGGAACGGCGTCGTCGGCATGCCCTCCACGCTATCGTCGCCCGGCCGAACACCGGCCGCGACCACCCTTCGTAGATTCCCCACATGTGGTCTGACCACAGTGGGTGGGGTGGTCGTAGACGATCCACGACCGATGTGCACGAGCCCCGACGACGAGGTACCAAAGAAGGATGAACCGTGAGCGACTCCTTCCCGTCACCGTGGTCGCGGCCGCGCTGGTCGCACTCACGGGATGCACTGCAGCAGACCCCGACACCACCGTCGACGCGAGCACCGCACCGATCCCGGCAGCATCGTCGCTGACAGACCCCGCCGAGGGCATCGTCGTCGGCGACGGCCCGGTCACGGTGGAGCTGTGGACCGACCTCTCCTGCCCGTACTGCGCCGTGCTCGAAGAGACCACGGGTGACGACCTCGAGGCCTGGGTGGCCGACGGCACGATCACGCTGTCGCTGCACCCGATGAACTACGTCAGCGAGAAGCGCGGAGACACCACCGACTACTCCACCCGCGGGGCGAACATCCTCGCGCTCGCCGCAGAGGCGGGCGAGAGCGATGCCGTGCTGCCGCTGTACGCGCTGCTGCAGGAGAACCAGGTGGATGCCGACGGCGCCCCGAGCGACGCCGACCTGCTGGCCTACGCCACCGAAGCGGGGATTGCGGCGGACCTCACCGGCGGCGTCGAGGGCCTGACCATGGCCGACTGGGTGCAGGCGAGCAACGACCACTGGATCGGCGAGGTCGTCGGCTCCGACACCCCCGTCGACCACGTCCCGCTCCTCGTCGTCGACGGGAAGACGTTCGAGATCCGTGGCGACGGATCGGATGCCGCGCGCCTGCGCGACGCGGTGGAAGCCGCCGCGGGCTGACCACCACACCTGTCGCGGCGGGGCGACTCAGATCGTGTCGTCTGCCGCGATGATGTCGAGTTCCCAGACGCGCGCATCGGCGGCGGTCGTGTCGTGCGCCTCGCGCGCCTGCTCGATCGCCGTGCTGATCCGCTCCAGCAGGTCGACGAACTCCTGCTCGCTCAGGCGGAGCATGGTGCGCGCGAACGTACCATGCACCCCGGCGCTGCGGCCGGCGGTGTACTCCGGCGCCCAGCCGACCACGCGGCGCAGCATGTCGGTGTGCTCCTGGGCCAGCGCGGCGAGCAGGGTGCCGCCGAGCGCTTCGTCCTCGACGGGATGATCGGGGCTGCCGAGGTCGAAACTGCCCTTCACGGCCGTCCAGACACGATCGCGACGGTCGCGCGCCTGCTCGGGCGCCTCTACGACGAGCCCCGCATCGGCGAGCGACCGCAGGTGGAAGCTGACGCTGTTCGCCGGCTCGTCCAAGTCGGCGGCGATATCGGCGGCCCGCGCGTAGTCGCGCGCCGCGAGAACCTTCATGATGCGCCGCCGCAGCGGATGCGACATCGCCTTGAGCATCGCGGAGGTCATCACCGCGCCGCGCGCTGTCCCGCCGTCGTCGACCATGGATCGAGTGTATCCAGGCCAGTTGGGCACGAGTTATTGCGCATGTAATGTTGCGCAATGTTCGTTGCGCATCTATTCTGGCCGCATGACCACGACGTCCGCAGCCCGCCACAGCCTCTGGCGCAACCGCCGCTACCTGATCTGGCTCGCCAGCGACACGAGCAAGGGGTTGGCCGACGCGCTGTTCGCCTTCGCGCTGCCGCTGCTCACCCTGATCGTCACCGACGACCCCGCCCAGGCCGGGATCGTCGGCGCGGTCGGCGGCACAGTGCTCGCGGTCACGACGCTGTACGGCGGGGTGCTCGCCGACCGGCATCCGCGCATCGCACTGATGATCCTCGGCGCCACGCTCGGCGTGGTGCTGTCGCTGGCGTTCACCGTGCTCGCGTTCGGCGGGTCGCTCACGTTCGCCACCCTGCTGGTGCTCACGCTTCTGCTCGGCGCCCGCGGGGGCCTCTTCGACGTGGCCGGCGAGAGCGCGATCAAGCAGATCGTCCCGGACACCGCCATGGGGCGCGCGCAGGCGGCGAATCAGGCTCGGGATGCCGCACTGCAACTGGCCGGCGGGCCGCTCGGCGGAGCACTGCTGGCCGTCGGCGGATGGCTGATCGGCGCCGTCATGATGCTCGCCCACCTGATCGCCGCGATCACGGCCTGGATGCTGCGCCACACGCGGCCCGTCGCGCATCCCTCCCCCGCGGCGGCCACCGACGCCGTTGTGGAGGCCGCGCCCGCCACCACGGCACAGAAGAAGACGAGCGCCGTCGGCGAGATGCGCACCGCCTTCGCGTGGCTCTTCGCCCGCGAGGATCTGCGCGCGGTCCTCTTCATCTCCACGATCATCAACCTCGGATTCAACGCGGGCCTCACGACCGTGCTGTATGCGATGCAGCAGGCTGGACACTCCCCTGCCGTCATCGGCTGGCTGTCCGCCGGGGCCGGCGTGGCGATGCTGGTGGGGGCGGTGGCCGCGCCCACCCTCGTTCCCCGCGTGCGGGCCGGCGTGCTCGCGATCGCCGGGCTCACCGTCGCGACCGCCGGCGTGGCGGTGCTGTCTCAGCTGGAATCGGTGTGGGCGATCGTCGGCGTCCTCGCCGCGTCTGTCCTGTTGCTGCCGGCGCTCAACGCCGCGCTGATGGGCTACTCCATGGTCGCGGTACCGAGCGAGCTGCTGGGCCGGGTGAACAGCGCGAGCACGGTGCTGGCGATCGGCGCGATGCCACTGGCACCCCTGATCGCGGGATTCGGCCTCACCTGGGCCGGCCGCGAGGGCACGCTGCTCTTCTGCGCCGCACTGTGCGCGGTGGCGACGGCCATGGCGCTCGCGAGCCGCGGCCTGCGGGCGCTGCCCACCGAGTCGGGCTGGGCTGGACACGCCGCACTGTTCGAAACGCCTCGCGCGCGGTGAAGAGTGCGGGGCGGCCCGCCCGACCCGACAGGCGCCTAGGTCGTGGCGTTCGCCTTCGTCTCGATGACGAGCAGCGGCGCGCCCGCCGTCGTCGGACCGAGCGCCATGGGGTCGACCGTTTCGAACTGATCTGCGTTGAGAACGATCACCGGGGTGATGAGCGGGTAGCCGGCCTTCTCGATCACGGACCGGTCGAACGTCACCAGCGGTGTGCCGAGCTCGATGCGCTGGCCGTTCGAGACCTTCACGTCGAACCCCTCGCCCTTGAGGTTCACGGTGTCGATGCCGACGTGGATGAGCAATTCGATGCCGCCGTCGAGCACCAGCCCGAAGGCATGCCCGGTGGTCTGCGCGACGGCGACCACGCCCTCGCCGGGGGCATACACGGTGTCGCCGGTGGGTTCGATCGCGACACCGGGGCCCATGGTCCCGCCTGCGAAGACCGGATCGGGCACCTGCGACAGCGCCACCACCGTCCCATCCATCGGCGACATGATCTCCAGCGCCGCCGCCACCTCGGGCGCGTTCCCGGCGTCGATCACCACTGGACCGACCGGCGCAGTGCCGGCGGGAGCGGTCGCCGCCTGCGTCGCCTGCGTCCCGGCCGGCTCCTTCGGCTTGTAGCCGGAGAGCATCACGAGGGTCATCGAGGTGATGAACGCGGCCGCCACCGCGATGCCGTACAGCGCCAGCGGCTGGAAGGCGGGGATGGTCAGCAGCGAGGTGAAGACGAACGCCTCGGTGCGCACCCCCCCGCCGATGCCGATGATGAGTCCACCCACGAAGCAGCCCACGAGCATGCGCGGATAGATCCGCTTGAAGCGCAGATGGATGCCATACAGCGACGGTTCCGAGATGCCGCCGAGAAGGCCGGCGGCGAGGGCACCGGTCGCGGTCTGCTTCATCACCTGGTCGCGCTCGCGCCACGCCAGCACCAGCACGGCCGCCGTCGCCCCGAAGCAGGCGAAGTTCCAGGCGCCCATCGGGCCCTGGATGAAGTCGTATCCGAGCGTCTGGATGTTCAGCAGCATGATCGCGTTGACCGGCCAGTGAAGTCCCAGCGGCACCATGAACGGGTAGGCCAGCGGAATGACGATGGCGAAGATCAGCGGCGAGAAGTTGTTGATCGAGCTGAGCAGGTTCGCCAGCCCCGCACCGGCGTAGACGCCGATGGGTCCGATCAGGAAGGCCGTCAGCGGGATCATCACCAGCATCGCCAGGAACGGCACGAAGATGAGGTGCAGGTTGTCGGGGATGATCTTCTTCAGCCCCTTCCACAACGGCCCGAGAACGGCGGCCATCAGCAGCGGCGGGAACACCTGCGAGTTGTAGTCGAAGATGGTCAGCGGGATGCCGAAGACCGGCACCGTGGTGATCTCCGAGCCGAGGAAGACGATCTGCTGCGCGGTGGCATCCTGCCCGAGCGCCAGGAATCCCGGCAGCATCACCACCGCCATGATCGCGAAGCCGACCCAGGGGTCGGCGCCGATCTTCTGCGAGGCGTTGTAGGCCACCATGAGCGGCAGGAAGACGAACACGCACTGCCACATCAGGTTGATGAACGCCCACGAGGGCTCCAGCACGACGCCCGGCGCGTTCCACGACGGGATCACTCCGAGGGTGGCCATCAGCGCCATGAAGGTGATGAACAGCGAGGCGCCGAGCAAGGCGCCGAGGATCGGTCGGAACGAGTCCGACAGGAATTCGAACAGCGAGTCGAGCCAGGCGACCTTGCCGCGCGGACCCTTCGCGCGCTCCCGCGCCTTGATGGCGGCGGCGTCGTCGACGTCGCCTTCCGCGTCGCCCTTCATGGTGGGCAGCGCCATGATGTCGTTGTAGACCGTCTGCACGCCGCCGCCGATGACGACCTGGAAGCGGTCGCCCGCCTGCGGCACGGCACCCATGACGCCGGGAACCGCCTCGACCGCCGACTTGTCGACGAGGTCACCGTCGCGCAGTTGGAACCGTAGGCGCGTCGCGCAGTGGGTGAGGCTCTCGATGTTCCCGGGACCGCCGACCAACTCGACGATCTCGGCTGCGGGGCTGTCGGACATGGGAACCGCTCCCTTCTCGCCGGATGTTCGCGCTGATCCGGAACGATCTGCGCGGCACCCGGGGCCGTCGCGGGCGACTCTACGCCTGCCATTCGGAGCGGTCGAGGGGTTCCGAGGATCATCCCAGCGAAGGAGCCGCATACCTCGCAGGGCCGACGACGGGGCGCCCGCCGCCGCGAAGACTGGCATCGTGAACAACACTTCCCACGACTTTGCCCTGGCCGCCACCGGTCTCATCAAGCGCTACGGCGATCTCACCGCGCTCGCCGGCGTCGACGTCACCATCGGACGCGGCCAGTCCGTCGCCGTGATGGGCGCCTCCGGTTCCGGCAAGACCACCCTGCTGCACTGCCTCGCCGCCATCCTCGCCCCCGACGCCGGTTCGGTGCGGCTCGCCACCACCGACGGCGCGCCGGTCGAGCTGGTCGGGATGAGCGAGGACCAGCGCTCGGAGGTGCGTCGCACGCGCGTGGGGTTCGTCTTCCAGGAGCACCTGCTGCTGCCCGAGCTCACCGCACTCGAGAACGCCGCTCTGCCGCTGCTCGTCACCGGCGTGGGGCGCCGGGCGGCCGAGACGCACGCCGCCGGGTGGCTGGCATCGTTGGGGCTCGCCGGCATGGAGGACCGCCGCATCGGCCAGCTCTCCGGTGGCCAGGCCCAGCGCGTCGCGATCGCGCGCGCCCAGGTGACCGGCGCGCCCATCGTCTTCGCTGACGAGCCCACCGGCGCACTGGACTCCGCCACCTCGACCGAGGTGATGAGCGCCCTTCTGCACGCCACCACCGGGCAGGGACGGAGCCTCGTGGTGGTCACACACGATGCCGATGTCGCAGCGCGCTGCGACCGCGTGCTGCACATGCGCGACGGCCGCGTCGTCGGCGAGACCGCCGGCGCCGCGGCTCGGCCCGCCTCGAACGGAGCAGCGCGATGACCGCCGGCACCACCGCGCCGAACGTACTCGCGGCCCTGCCACGCGCTACGGCAGGCTCCGCCCGCCGCATCGTCACCCTCACCACGCTGCTCTCGCGACCGTCCCGCCAGGGGCGCGCAGCCCTGCTGCTGCCGGTGGTCGCCTTCGCCGTGACGACCGCTCTGCTGCTGGTCGTCGTCGGCGGCACGGTCATGTTCCACACCGACCCGCGCGTGGCCGGCGACCCCGTCTATCCGATGCTGAGCATGTTGGCCCTCGTGCTGCTGGCCGTGCCGGTGTTCACGCTCGGCGCCGCCGCTGCGCGCCTGTCGAGCCGTCGGCGAAACGACCGCCTGGCCACCCTGCGGCTGCTGGGGGCGACCAGCGCCGAGGTCTCGGCGATGACCGTGGCCGAGGCCGCGCTCACGGCACTGGCCGGTGCGCTCGGGGGCGTGGTGCTCTACCTCGTGCTGCTGCCACTGGTGGGGCTCCTGCCGTTCTTCGGCGGCCCCGTGGGCATCGCCGCGGTGTGGGCGGGTCTGCCCGCGATCTTCTGGGCCGTCGTCGCAGTGACCGCGCTGGCGACCACGAGCGCGGCGCTGAGCCTTCGCGCCGTGCGCCTGGGCCCCCTCGGGGTGCGGCGCAGGACGAATGCCGCACCGCGGCGCACCGTCTTGCTGGTGGTGGGGCTGGTCATGCTCGTGGCGCTCATCGCCGTGGCGGGGAGCATGGGCTCGCTCGCCGACACCCTCGGCATCATGATCCTCATCGGAATGTTCGCCGGTGCCATGGGTCTGGTGAACCTCATCGGTGCGCCGCTGGTGGCCCTGACCGGACGCATCATGGCAAGGCGCGCCACCTCGGCGGCGAGCCTCATCGCCGGTCGCGAGCTGGCCGCCCACGCACCGCAGGCATGGCGTCGGGTCTCGGGCATCGCGATGATCGCGTTCATCGCCGTCGTCGCCGGCGGCGGGATGGGGCTGCTCGAGACCGTCGGTGAGAACGAGCAGGGCACGTTGCTGTCCGACATCCGCGTCGGCGTGCTGGTGACCCTCGGGGCCGCGTTCGTGCTGCTCGCCTGCTCGGTGGGGGTGACCCAGGCGGCATCCGTGCTCGAGGACCGCGAGCTCATCGTGGGACTCGACCGGCTGGGCATGCCCGAGCAGCAGCTGCGCCGCTCGCGCACCCTCACCGTCTCGGTGCCCCTGCGCTGGGCGGCGCTGGGAGGCGCGGCCGTGGGGACGGCGCTCTGCCTGCCGATCGTGGGAATGACCGGCATCGTCGCGCCGGTTCCGATCCTCGTGGTGGTCCTCACCTTCGTCGCGGGCTTCGCCGCGGTGAGCCTCGCGATGGCCGCCACCGAGCCGCTCTCACGCGCGGTGCGCCGCAGCGCGGCGTGAGGCGCCGGGCCGACGTGGTTCGATGAGAGCATGACCGAATCCCCCGTGTCGATCTCGCTCACGCTCGACGGCGTCACCGAGCTGTCGTCGCAGACCCTGCAGGCCCTGTACCGGATCAACGGTCGGTCAACGGTCGAGATGCGGCGGGCCGCGGCATCCGCAGAACCCCTCTACACCTGCAAACTGTTCGGCAGCGACCACATCCACGTCGCACCGCGACTGGAGAAGACGGCCGCGTTCCTGCTCGAGCACGGCGTGCCCTTCCGGGTGCATGAGCTGGCCGACGGCGAGCGCACCGAGATCTCGCTCGAGGTGATGCAGAGCATCCTCGGCGAAGCCTGACCGAAGACCACACGAACGACGGCGCCGGTCCCCTGCGGGGGAACCGGCGCCGTTTGTCGCGTGAGGACTAAACGTCCTCGGGTGCGAGGTCGCCCTCGCCGTCCTCGCCGAGCTCGGCGATCACCGGGTCCTCGCCCTGCGTCTCGGGCTGCAGCCCGCTGGCCGAGCCCATCTGGCCGCCCACGGCAGCTGCCGCCCCCGGACCGGGGTCGCCAAAGCGCTCGTCGGCCTCGGCGGCCGTGCCCTCGCCGTCGCCCACGCCTCCGTCGAAGCGGTCGTCGGGCTCCGAGACCACCTCGTCGGCGGACTGCGTCGCGTCGTCGAGCTGCTGGGAGTATTCGCCGCCGGAGAGCGTGTCGGTCTCTTCGGTGCTCGTGCTGCCGCCCTGCACCTTCTCCTCGTCACGGTTGTCCATGGTGACTCCTCTCCTCGTGCGGGTGCGGGATGCCGCTGCGCCCCGCCCTGCGATGGTGCCGCATGCGGCGCGCCGGTTTCCTGCGGTTCCCTCTTCGGCGACGGCGCGCTATCCTCACGCGGGCCCGCCCGCCCCGCAACCCCTTCCGACCGCGATCCACCCGGTCGTAGCGTCGGGTCATGCAGGGTTTCGCGGCGGTGGATTTCGAACTCGCCCGGCAGGTGCTGCAACGGGGCATCGCCGCCATGTACTTCGTCGCCTTCCTGTCGTCGCTCAACCAGTTCCGCGCGCTGCTCGGCGAGCGGGGGCTGCTGCCGGCGCCCGACCTGCTGCGCTGGGTGGCCGCCTCGCCCCGGCGCGCACGCATGGTGGGACCGACGCTCTTCCGGCGCGTGCCCTACACCGACCGCCGCCTCGCCGTCCTGTGCGTCGCGGGCCTGATCGTGAGCGCAGCGCTCGTGGCCGGGATCCCCCAGCTCGCACCTCCCTGGGTGCCGATGGCGTGCTTCCTGCTGCTGTGGCTCGGCTATATGTCGGTGGTGAGCATCGGCCAGACGTTCTACGGGTTCGGGTGGGAGATGCTGCTGCTCGAGGCCGGGTTCCTCGCGGCGTTCCTCGGTTCGAACGACCAGCCCCCGCCGACGGTGGTGATCGTGCTCTTCTGGTGGTTGCTGTTCCGGCTGGAGTTCGGTGCCGGCATGATCAAGATCCGCGGCGGGCGCGAGTGGCGCGACCTCACTGCCCTGATGTACCACCACGAGACGCAGCCGATGCCGGGGCCGCTCAGCCGGCAGGCGCACCTGCTCCCCCGGTGGTTCCACAAGCTCGAGGTGGTGGGGAACCACTTCTCACAGCTGGTGGTGCCGTGGTTCCTCTTCGCTCCGCTCCTGGGACTATGGATTCCGGGTCCGGTGCCGGCCGTCATCGGCACGGTCGCCGGCGCCGTCGTCATCGCGACGCAGCTGTGGCTCGTCCTCACCGGCAACTTCGCATGGCTCAACTGGGCGACGATCGTGCTGGGGTTCTCGGCGGTGTCCCTGCCGGGCTGGGGCGCGGACGTGGCATCCGACCCGCCCTGGATCATCGACGGGCTGCCCCTGTACTGGCTGGTGGTCACGTGCGCCGTGGGCGTGCTCTACGTCGTGATCAGCTGGCCGGCGCTGCGCAACCTCCTCGCCCACCGGCAGCTGATGAACGCGAGCTTCAACCGATGGCAGCTCGCCAATGCATACGGGGCGTTCGGCACCGTGACCAAGACGCGCGTCGAGTACGTCATCGAAGCGACGATGGATGCCGATCCGGGCGAGGCCACCTGGCACGAGTACGAGTTCAAGGGCAAGCCCGGCAACGTGCGGCGCATCCCCCGCCAGTACGCGCCCTATCACCTGCGGCTCGACTGGCTGATGTGGTTCCTCCCTCTCGGCAGGTCGCTCGAGGACTGGTTCACGGTGCTGCTGGTGCGACTGCTCGAAGCGGATGCCGCAACGCTCAAGATGCTGCGGCGTGCGCCGTTCGGCAGCGAGCGCCCGACGTGGGTGCGCGTGGTGTCGTACCGCTACCGGTTCGCCACGCACGCCGAGTACCGCCGCGATCGGGTGCGCTGGGTGCGCGATCGCCGCCAGGTGCTCGTGCGTCCACTGTCACTGTCGGCGCTGTCGCGCTGACGCCTCGGCGGTCTCTGTCGGGGCGGGCCTGCAGGGGTGAGGGTGGCGGGGTCGGCGGGGGCCGTTGCCGGGCGCGCGGGCGGCTCCCCGGAACAGGTGGACTCCCCTGAACAGGACGAATTCGGCCGAACCGTCCTGTTGCGGTGAGATCTCCTGCATCGGGAACGGCGGATGCCGCGGCGGCGCGCTACCCCTCCGGGGCGTCGCCCACACGGCGGGCCAGGGCGACCGCGTCGTGCGGGGCGTGGCCGCGGGCGTCGTTGTCGAAGTAGACGTACACGTCCCGGGGTTCACCGTCTGGGGTCGCCTCACCGCTGGTCCAGCCGGCGATGCGCGCCGCCCAGGCATCCAGCTGCGGGTCGGTGTATCCGCTGGTGTAGAGGTCCTCCGCGCCGTGCAGGCGAACGTAGACGAAGGAAGCCGTGATCTCGCCGAAATCGGGGAAGCGGCCCGCCGTGTCGGCCACGACCAGCGCGACGTCGTGGTCGCGCAGGATGGGGGCGACCGCGGCATCCTCGAAGCTGGTCGACCGGGGCTCGAACGCGTACCGGATCGGGGTGTCGTTCTCGATCTCGAGCCAGTCCCGTCCGTCGAGCCGCTCGTCGTGCCGCCGCGCGAGCTCCCGTGCCGCGCCCGTCGTGCGCGGCAGCGCAGTGAGGAACTGCTCGAGCGTCTCGGCATCGAACTGCTCCCGCTCCGGCAGCTGCCAGAGGATGGGACCGAGCTGCTCCCCCAGCGCCAGCACGCCCGAGGCGAAGAAGTTCGCCAGCGCCACGTCGATGCCCCGCAGCCGCAGCATGTGGGTGATGTAGCGGGAACCCTTCACCGCGAAGACGAAGTCGTCGGGGACCGCCTGACGCCACCGCTGGTAGCTGGTGGGGCGCTGCAGCGAGTAGAAGGACCCGTTGAGCTCGAGCGTCGACATCTGCTCGCCGACGTACTGCAGCTCACGGGCCTGGGCTAGCCCCTTCGGGTAGAAATCCCCCCGCCAGCTCGGGTAACGCCACCCCGAGATTCCCACGCGAACGCGTCCCGCCATGCCGCCGCCCTCCCTCCGTCGCTGCACGATCATCCTAGGAACGACCTGAAGCGCCCCGCGTCTGCACGGACGCGGGGCGCTTCGACGCTGCTGCGGCGCGGCTCGTGCGCGCCGACCGTCAGGTCAGCGGCGGCGCGAAGTGGTGCTGCGTCCCTTGACCAGCCCGTAGACGAGCAGCGCGATGATCGCACCGATGATGGAGCCGATGATTCCGGCGGGCTGGAAGAAGCCGTCTGCTGCGTCCTGTCCGAAGAGCAGGAAGCCGAGGAAACCGCCGACGAACGAGCCGACGATTCCGAGGACGATGGTCATGAGCAGGCTCATGTCCTGCTTGCCCGGGACGACTGCGCGGGCGATGAATCCGGCGATCAGGCCGATGACGATGATGCTGATGATGAGACCGAGCATGATTGCTCCTCCTTGTGAACGCCCAATGGCGTGTCGGTCGGGCACCGTTGGGTGCTCGGGATGCCGCAGTCCGCGACAACACCCTCATCCGACCACCCCTCGGGGTGTGGCGGCACACCCCTGGGGGTGAAAAGCTGGAGCATGGCATCGCCCCCGAACTCGCGGCCCATCACCGTCGCCCTCGTCGACGACTACGACGTGGTGCTCAAGGGACTGGCGCATCTCTTCGATGACTACCGCGACCGTGTTCTGATCGCAGAGATCGACGCGAACAGGGGTGTGAGCGATGCCGTGGACATCGTCCTGTACGACTCTTTCGCCCAGCCCGAGTCCGACCACCACGAGATCGCCGAGCTCATCAAGAACCCGCAGGCCCGACGCGTGGTCGTCTACACCTGGAACTTCCATCCCGAGCTCATCGAGTCAGCGCGCCGGCAAGGCGTGCACGGCTACCTCTCGAAGACGTTGACGGCTGCCCAGCTGGTCGCAGCGATCGAGGCGGTCCACTCGGGCGAGCTGGTGATCAGCGACCAGGGTCGGCGGGCTCCCAGCGCGCCAGGTCTCGACTGGCCGGGACGCCTGGAGGGCATCACCGATCGCGAGTCCGAGATCCTCGCCCTCATCACCCAGGGCAAGAGCAACGCCGAAGTCGCACGCCTCACCTACCTCAGTCCGAACACGGTGAAGTCCTACATCCGCTCCGTGTACCGAAAGATCGGCGCGACGAGCCGCACCCAGGCCGTGCTCTACGGCGTGCGCCATGGATTCGCACCCGACACGCACCGGATCGAGCACTGGATGGGCGGGCCGTGACGGCGGCGCCCCGTGAAACCCAGTGCCGCGTAGACTGACCCTCAGTACCACTTACTCGAGCACAGGAGTCCGTCATGGCTGACGCGTCCGCATACACGCCGCCCGTCGAGGACTACGCGTTCCTCTTCACCGACGCCTTCGGTCAGGACCTCGTCGCGCGCGCCACCGGCGGAGAGCTCACCGCCGAAGACGCGACGGACATCATCGCGGGCGCGGGCGAGTTCGCCGCCTCCGTCATCGCGCCGCTCGAAGTGCCGGGCGACCGCGTCGGCGCACGCCTCGAAGACGGTCAGGTGCGCCTGCCCGCCGGTTTCGGCGCGGCGTACCGCGCATTCGTCGAAGCGGGCTGGGTCACCGCCGAGGCTCCCGTCTCCGCCGGAGGCGACGGTCTGCCCGGCGCCGTACGCGCGGGACTCGGCGAGATCTGGAACGCCTCGAACGCGGCCTTCGCGCTCTGCTGGCTGCTCACTTCCGGTCAGATCCACGCGCTGGATGCCGCGGCATCCGACCGCATCCGCGAAACGTACCTGTCCAAGCTCGTCTCGGGCGAGTGGACCGGCACGATGAACCTCACCGAGCCGGATGCCGGCACGGACCTCGGCGCGATCCGCACGACCGCGACGCCGCGGGAAGACGGCAGCTGGGCGATCCGCGGCCAGAAGATCTTCATCACGTGGGGCGACCACGACATCGCCGAGAACATCGTGCACCTGGTGCTGGCTCGCACCCCCGGTGCCCCGGACGGTGCGAAGGGGCTCTCGCTGTTCGTCGCGCCCAAGGTGCTCGTGAACGACGACGGGTCGCTCGGCGGGCGCAACGCCATCACCACCGTCGCGATCGAGCACAAGCTCGGCATCCACGGCAGCCCCACCTGCGTGCTGGCCTACGAGGACGCCACCGGCTACCTCGTCGGCGAGGTCGGCGGCGGCCTCGCGGGGATGTTCGTCATGATGAACTCCGCTCGCGCGGGCATGGGGTTCCAGGCGACGGGCATCGCCGATCGCGCCTACCAGCAGGCCGCGGCCTACGCGGCGGACCGCCTGCAGGGCCGGGTGCTGGAGCGCCCTGCCGGCACGCCGATCGCGGAGCACCCCGATGTCCGCCGCCTGCTGCTGTCGATGTCGAGCAAGATCTTCGCGATGCGCGCCCTCGGCGTGTACGTCGGCGACCTGCTCGACCGGGCCGACACCGACGACGCCGTGGTGAAGCTGGCGGAGTTCTTCGTGCCCATCCTCAAGGGATGGACCACAGAGGATGCCATCACCGTCACGAGCGATGCCATCCAGGTGCAGGGCGGCATGGGCTTCATCGAAGAGACCGGCGCCGCCCAGCACTACCGCGATGTGCGCATCACCACGATCTACGAGGGCACGACGGCGATCCAGTCGAACGACCTCGTCGGCCGCAAGGTGCTGCGCGACGGCGGCGCCACCGTGTCGGAGCTGTTCGAGCGGATCGACGAGACCGTGGCAGGCTTGCGCGCGTTCGACCACCCCGTCGCGGTGCGCACCGCCGAGCGATTGGAGCGGGCGCTCGCGGCATCCCGGCGCGCGACCGCCGACCTGCTCGGCTTCGCCTCATCGCCGCGCGACGCCTACGCCGTCAGCGTGCCGTACCTGATGCTGCTGGGCACGCTCGCGGGCGGCTGGATGCACGCCCTCGCCGCAACCGCCGTGTTGGCGCGCCCGTCCGAGACGGATGCCGAACGCCTGACGTCCGCGGACTTCTACGGCGCCCACCACCTCCCCCGCGTGCACGCGCTGGCCGAGACGGTCGCCGGCGGCGAGATCGGGTGACGGCGGCGCGGGTCACCGCCCGACCGGCTCGCGCCGGGCGACAAGCCGGTTGAGGCGCTCCGACATCACGAGGCCCAGGATGACGAGGATGCCGAGGAAGAGCGGGAACAGCCACATCCCGATCCACGCCGAGAGCACACCGAACAGCGGGGGCGCGAAGGTCGAGCCGGTGTAGGCCGCCGCCATCTGGATGCCGATGATGGCCTGCGAATTGCGCCGGCCGAAGTTCACGGGCGTGGAGTGGATGATCGCGGGGTAGATCGGCGCGGCGCCGAGTCCGGTGAGCACGAGACCGGCGAGGGCGAGCACGTCGGTCTCGAGCGGCAGCGCGAGCAGCACCACGCCGAGGCCGATCGTGACGAACCCGCCGCGGATGAGAAACCGGTCGCCGATCCTGTCGGCGAAGAAGCCCGCGAGAAAGCGTCCTGCGGTGACGCCGAGGAGGAAGAGCGAGGCGAACGCGGCAGCGGTCGCCGGCTCCACGGCGCGGTCGGTGACGAGCCAGGTCGACGCCCACAGCATCGCCGTGGTCTCCAGCGCGCAGTAGGCGAAGAACGCCGTGAGGATCAGCGCGACCCCGGGGATGCGCAGGGCCTGGCCGAGCGGCACGTGGGTGCTCCCCCGCCCTGATGCCTCGGCGGGATCCGAACCCTCGTCGTCGGGTTCGGCACCGTGGTGGGCCGGGGCCACCGGGTTGACCTTGCCCCACAGCGGGAGGCTCACCAGCAGCACGAAGGTGAGCGCCGCCTGGATCACGCCGACGATGAGGTAGGCGCTCGACCAGCCCATACCCGAGGTGAGGGCGTAGCTCATGATGAATGGGCTGATCGATGCCCCCACACCCCAGAAGCTGTGCAGCCAGTTCATATGCCGCGCCGCGTAGTGCAGCGCGACGTAGTTGTTGAGCGCCGCGTCGACCGCGCCGGCTCCCAGCCCGTAGGGGATGGCCCAGAGGCACAGCATCCAGAAAGAGCCGGAGAACGAGAAGCCCACGAGGGCGGCAGCCGTCATCCCCACGCTCACGGCGGTGACCACGCCCGCACCGAATCGGCGCGTGAGGCGCTCCGAGGCGAGGCTCGACAGGATCGTGCCGCCCGCGATCACCATCGTGATGATGCCGGCGAAGGCGAGGGGGACGCCGAGGTCCTGGTGCATGACCGGCCAGCCGGCGCCCACGAGGGAGTCGGGCAATCCCAGGCTGACGAACGCGACGTAGATGATCGTGAGGAGGAGGGAGTACACGGGTTGCCGGTTGGCCTTTCACGGAGCATCGGGCTCGGCGGATCGGATGACCGACGAGCGGCACGGCAGCCCTCTACGCCAGAGGACGCGCCGGTACTAGTCTGGCCGCCGTCAGGCGGACCTGCCGCGCGCATCAAGGGAGAGCGACGAGATGAGACCCCTTCGATACTCGATCAACATCACGATCGACGCTTGCTGCGATCACGAGGCGGGGATCGCGCCGGACGAGGAGTCGATGCGCTACTGGACCGCGGAGATGGAGCGGGCCGACGCTCTGCTCTTCGGCCGGATCACCTACGAGATGATGGAGTCCGCGTGGCGCAAGCCGGCCACCGGCACGTGGCCCGACTGGATGGGCTCGGCGGACGTCGCCTTCGCCGAGAGCATCGACCGGGCGAAGAAGTACGTCGTGTCGAGCGCCCTGAGCGGAGTCGACTGGAATGCCGAGCTGGTGCGAGGCGACCTGGCGCAGGAGGTCCAGCGCCTCAAGCAGCAGCCGGGCGAGGGCCTCTGGGTGGGTGGGGTGACGCTCCCCCGGGCGTTGGCAGATCTGGGGCTGATCGACGAGTACGAGTTCCTCGTGCAGCCGGTCATCGCCGGGCACGGGCCGACGCTGCTCGCCGGTCTGCGCGAGAGCGTGCGGCTCGAGCTCATCGGTCGTCATGATTTCCGGTCAGGGGCGGTCGCGTTGCGGTACCGACCCACGCGGACTGCAGCGTGACGGCGCGGCGCCTTACGTCGCGCCCGGCGCCCCTCGTCGATCGACAGCATGCGCGAGGGGACCCTGCATCCAGCGCTCGACCTCGCGTTGCGAGCCCAACCGCACGACCGTGAGGCCGGGAAAGTCGGCGGCGACCTGGGGAACATTGTCGCGGTACTTGTGTCGCGTCGAGATCGACCAACGCACGATGTGCTGAGGGTCGGCCAAGATCTGCCGGAACGGCGGCTCGATGTTGCCGTTCCAGAGCTCCTCGCGGCTCAGTCTGCGGCGGGCGGTGCGACGAACCACTCGCGGGAAGGCCGTCGTCCAGAACGGCAGATCGAGCCACACCAGCAGGTCGGCGCGGGCTGCCAGCAACGGGCGGACGGTGCGATACTGCCACTCCGTCACCCAGGAGTCCTGAGCCACGAGGTCCCGCACATCGTCGAGGAACTCGGCCCGCGGCATCCAATTCGGCCCGTGGAAGAGCGAGTCGATCTCGGTGTGCGTCACCTCGGCGATATCGGCGATCCGGCGCGCGAGTGTGGTCTTGCCGACACCCGCGACGCCCGCGATCAGGATGCGGCGAGGGCACCGCGGGAGCTGGTCGACGGAGGTCAGCACGCAACGATGCTATGGCGCCTTCTGTTCGGATCGCGGGGGTGAACCTGGTGCGCCCCCGCGATCATGACGCGAGCGCCGGCTCAGTCCTCGACGACTCGCACGATGACCTCGATGTTGCCGCGCGTCGCGTTGGAGTACGGGCAGACCAGATGCGCGGCATCCGCCAGCGCCTGCGCCTGGTCCGCGGGCAGGTCGGGGATGACGACCTCGAGCTCGACGGCCAGGCCGAAGCCGCCCTCGCCGTTCGAGCCGATGCCCACGCGCGCACCCACGCTCGTGTCGTGCAGCGCGACCTTCTCGTGGCGGGCGACGCTCAGCAGTGCGCTGTGGAAGCACGCCGCGTAGCCCGCCGCGAACAGCAGCTCGGGGTTGAGGGCGCCTCCCGGACCACCCATCTCCTTCGGCACGCGAACGTCGACATCGAGCATTCCGTCGGCAGTTGCCACGTGGCCGTTGCGGCCGTCTCCGGTGGCGAGGGCCTCCGCGGTGTAGATCGTTTCCATGATGAACCTTTCTTCGATGTGGCGTTTCAGGGTCGGATGAGAATGTGCGGCGGGCGTCAGGCGGATGCCGCGGTGTTCGAGGCCTCCACCGCGTCGGTGTAGGCGCGAAGATTCACGACCAGGGCCTGCGCAGTCGCGGGCGAGACCGACATGCAGCGAAAGACCTCGCCCGGCACGTGTGCGAGTTCGGTGCGCAGTGCGCGGCCGGATTCGGTGAGGCCGATCGTGACGACTCGGGCATCCTCGCTCGATCGGGTGCGGGCGACGTGCCCCAGCTTTTCGAGGCGCGAGAGCAGGGGCGACAGCGTGCCCGAATCCAAGGCCAGGTCGCGGCCCAGGTCGCTCACCGTGAGCGGCTCGCGCTCCCACAGCTCGAGCAGCACGAGGTACTGCGGGTACGTCAGACCCCAGGGCTTCAGCAGCCGGCGGTACACCTGGGTAGTCGCACGGCTCGCCGCATACAGCGAGAAGCACAGCATCCCGTCGATCGCCCGCTCCCCCGCGTGCTGCGCATCAGTCATGGGTGAAGCATTGCACGCAATTGAGTTGTGCACAATGCATTTGCGCCTCGCTCCGCCAGTCGCCGTCTAGTCACCCGCCATCGCCCGCAGCGCCTCGAAGAAGTCCCGCCCTTGGTCGAAAGAATGCTGTCCGAGACACAAGACTCGTTGGACCGCTATGTCGAAGTTGGACCCCGCTGCGCTGAGGGCGCACCGCGAAACGATCGCTCGGGGCAGGACGCCCCGCGCGGGCCGGGGAAACGGCTCAGCTCGCGACGTAGATGGAGTTCGCCGACCGGCCGCCGGTCAGGGCGTTGTCGAACGAGACCACCTCGCCCCGCACGTTCTCGAACGCGCTCTCGAGGACGGTGATGAACGCCGGGTCCGGGGGATCGTCGGACCACAGCGCGAACACGCCGCCCGGCGCGAGGTGTCGACGCATCCGATGGATGCCATCGGGCGTGTAGAAATCGGCGTGGGCCGGATTGAGGTGGTGCACCGGCGAGTGATCGATGTCGACGAGGATCGCGTCGTAACGACGGGGGACCTCGTCGGATCGCATGAGAGCGAAGAAGTCGGCGAGTTCCATTCTGAGCCGCGGGTCCGCGGTGAGCTCGCGCGAGATCGGCAGGAGCGCCCGGCGGTGCCAGTCGACGACGGCATCGATCGCCTCGACGACGGTGAGCGAGCGCACGCGGTCGTGCGTGAGTACGGCCTGCGCGGTGTACCCGAGGCCGAGCCCGCCGACGAGCACATCCAGGTCGTCGCCCCGGACGGGGTCGAGGCCGAGATGCGCGAGCTCGATCTCGGCGACCGTGAAGTGCGTCGACATCAGGTGCTCGTCGTTCAGGATCGCCTCGTACACGTCCTCGTTCAGCACGGGATCGAAACGACGCCGGAGGGTCACCTCGCCGAGGGGCGTCCGCTGCCAATCCAGCTCTTCGAATCGTGCGTTCACCACGGCACTCCCGCGATACGTCGCCCACTGAATTCGGTCATCGGTCGAGCGTAACCGGCATCCTGTTGCGCGACCGACCCGGGGCGGGTGACCGTCATCGTCATCAGCCAGGTCTGGTTTCGATGATCCCTCTCACCGACTGGGATGGTACGGGCGCATCTTCTACCCCTTCCCGTTCGGATCCGTTGATCTCGAGATCACTCCCCTGCCGCCTTCCTGACCGCGTGAGTGGTGATCTGAAGCACGTCTAGGCTCATGCGCCTCAGCCGCGACGAACAGGCTGCTGCAGCCCGGTCACCCAATCGGCTTGGTTCTCCGATTCCGCCCGGACGTAAAGTTCCCGACACGGCCCGGATTGAACGAGCCCGCGAGCGAGGATTTCCGTGTGGATCGCATGCCAGCTCTCGGCGATGCGGTCCATCGAGCCGAGATGGATGCCGCAGACGGCAGCTTCAGCAGCGGGCAACTCGACGATCTCGAAGCTATCGCGCGCGGGGCCATCGCATCCGTAGCCGGCGATGATCTGCATGCCGTCTTCGACCGTGTCGTACTGCGCGATCGGCTCAGCCAGCGCTCCGCACTCATCACCGATGATCTCGGCGACGGCATCGAAGGCGGGGCCCACGGCACTCGCTACCTCGGTTTGATCTGCGACGACCGCACGGCGGGCCGCGAGGCGCACAGCGGGCAGGGACTTTTCGATGATCTCGATATGGGACATGTGGTTCTCTTTCTCGATGAGTCGGAGGCGCCGTTCCACGTCGATGAGTCGGCCGGCAGCGATGCGGCGTTCCTGCTCCACCTCAGCTCGACGAATTCGCAACAGAGCCGCGATGCGTTCCGCATCGACTCCGCGGTCCAGGATCGACGAGATGTCGTCAAGACCGAAGCCGAGTTGGCGCAGCGCGACGATTCGGTGCAGACGCGCGAGTTGTGAGGGGTCGTAAGAGCGGTAGCCGCTGGACTCATCCACGTGAGCGGGTTCGAGCAGACCGGCGGTGTCCCAATGCCGCAGCATCCGATGGGTCACCTGGCCGATCTGCGCGAAGGCTCCGATGGACAACATGTCTCAGTTCTCCCGCCTTCCACAGTGTCAGAGTCAAGTTTCGGCCTCGAATCCGCAGCAAGCCAGCCGAACCAGTCCGCTCATCCTGTGACTCTAGGGCTCGAAAGAGGGGCCGGGCCAGCGAGCTGTCGTGCGAACTCATGGCGTCCCGTTGCATGGCGCGACAGGCGCGATACTGGGGGCGATGTCAGACGAGCGAGGGCGACGAAGCGGGGGGTTCCGGCGATTCTGGGCCGCCAACACCCTCAGCGCGTTCGGGTCCACCGCCACCGCCGTGGCCTTGCCTGTGCTCGTCGTCCAAGGGCTCCACGCCGACCCCATCGAGGTCGGCATCGTCAATGCGGCGCAGTTCGTTCCCTATGCGCTCTTCGGACTGATCGCGGGCGTCTACGTCGACAGGTGGCGTCGACGTCGCACCTTGGTGGTGGCCAGCCTTGGACGCGCACTCGCCTTGGCCATGATCCCCCTCTTGTGGGCGCTCGGGTGGCTTTCGATCTCGACCCTCGTGGCGCTGCTGCTGCTCTTCGGCACCTTCTCCGTGTTCGGCTTCGCGGCGTCGCAATCGCTGCCGCCTCGCCTGGTCGCCCGAGACCGTCTGCTGCGCGCCAACGCGCAACTCGATCAGGGCGAGGCTGCCGCGCAGACGCTCGGTCCGACGCTCGCCGGCCTGCTCGTGCGGTGGCTCGGAGCGCCGATGGCTTTGCTGATCGACGCGGTGACCTACGTCGTTGACGCCATTCTCGTCGCAAGCATCCGGATCGAGGAGAAGCCCTCTCGCATACGGGGGCGCGTGTTCCGAGACATGCGCGAGGGCCTGTCTGCAACCTATCGGCATCCTGTCTTGCTGCCGCTCTCGATTTCCACCCACGTGTGGTTCGTCGCGAACGCAGCCTCACTGACGGTTCTGTCGTTGTTCGCCCTGCGCACCCTCGAGCTCGACGCAGCGCTCTTCGGTCTCCTCCTCTCGACCGTCGGCGCCGCGACGCTCATCGGGGCGTCATTCGCCGAACGGCTCGGCATCCGCTTCGGAGAGGGCGCGACGATCACGGGCGCCCGACTGATCTATCCCCTGGCGTGGATCGCTGTCGGCCTCGTCCCTCTGGTTGGCGGGCCGGGCGAAATCGTTCTGCTGTTCGCCGCTCTGGCAGCCGGAGGTCTTGCGGGCGGCGTCGAGAACGCGAACGAGATGAGCTATCGCCAGCGAGCCGTGCCTGACGGGCTGCTTGGCCGCATCAACGCCACCGGGCGATCGGTCAACCGCACCGCAGGAGCGGTCGGAGCGGTGCTGGGCGGGGTGCTCGCCTCAGCCATCGGGGTGACCCAGTCGATCTGGGTTGTCGCCGGTGTATTCGCCTTCGCCGCCCTCATCGCAGTCCTCTCACCGCTGCGCTCCGCTCGCGCGTGATCCGCTGCTGTCGGGTGTCACGGGCCAGTCGCCAGTCCGGCGCCTGTTGCAGGGGCGGTCCCCTCCCGGAAATGCGGCACGATAAAAAGTGTCTCGCCGGCGTCGCGGCCTACCCGGTCCCGGCGGCGGGCGTGACGTGACTGTGCGCGCACAGCCAGCGAGTGTCGTCGCGGACGAATACGTCCGTAGTCCATTCGTCCGCGTGGAAGGTAGCCCCGCCGAAGTGCGCGGTGTTGACTACCCGAGCAACGACGATCGCGACGTCGTCGTGCAACCGGACGTCCACGGGACCTGTCGCGCGCATGACGGAATGGGTGAGCGCACCCGAGCGCACCAGGTCGAGGAACACCTGCCTCGTGGTGACACCGTCACCGTCGATCAGCCTCCATTCGGGGTGCAGGCAGGAGGCGATGCGGTCGGCGTCGTTCGACACGATCGCCTCGGCAAACCGCGCGGCGATCACTCCGATGTCGGCTGCGCCCTCGTCCGGGCTCGTCACCCGCTCACGCTAACCCCTTCCGCACTCATGTGCTGCAGATCGGCTGGCGAAAACCACAGGTCGGTTGTCACGACCACAGAATCAGGGGCAGGAACTACAGATGGCTTGTCATCGGACAGCTACCCGGGGCTGCGGAAGTGATCACAAAAAGGTAACGACGAACTCTTGTGTGCCGTTATCTTTCCGTTATAGAGTGCTCGCACGGTAGTTGTTTTGCTGTGGCAGCTACCGGCATGTGATTGCAGGACACTCTTGGTGCAGGGACAAGGGCCGGTCGGAAGCCTCTCCGACCGGCCCTTACTCTTGCCCGCCTGAGGCTGCCTCGCACCCCATGAGCGGACGCCTATTCCTCCACAGGCCGCTCCCGTCGGAACTTGTCCACAATGTCGATGAGACCTGGGGTTTAACCGCCCGCAATGTCGGAGGGTGGCGCGAGAATAGGCGCATGAACAGCTCCCCCGCCACCTTCTCGGATGCCGCGCTCGCGACATCCGACGTCGTGGTGGAGATGCTCGACACCGACCGGCAGATCGCCGCGCTGCAGGCCCGGCAGCTGGCGCTGCTCGGTCGAGCCGGCGCGATCGCGGCAGAACAAACCGCACGCATCCCGATCGGCGCGCAGCGCGAGCGGGAGATGCCGTTGCGATCCATCGCGGCCGAGATCGGTGCCGCGCTGCGGCGGTCCGACCGTGGAATGCAGAACCGCATCCACGAGGCGACCACCATGCTCGCGCAGTTCCCGAGCACCGTGCAATCGTTGCGGGAGGGCCGGATCGACATCGCCCACCTGCGGGTGATCGGCGAGGCGGGATCGCGGCTCACCGATCCGGAGGCACGGGCGGTCTTCGAGCAGGCGGCGCTGGCCGTCGCGGAGCGAGAGACCGCGGCGCGCGCGAAGCCGATCATCACGATGCTCGCCCATCGAATCGACCCCGTACCGTCGGCAGGCCGGCACGCGACCGCGGCGGCCGGCCGCCGCGTCTGGGTACGGGACCTCGATGACGGCATGGCAGAAGTGGTCGCGCTGCTGCCGGCGCCCCTCGCGCACGGCATCCGGGACCGCGTCACCCAGTACGCGCGCACGCTCCTCGAGCAGGCGAACAGCGGCGACCCGGCCGGCGGCCACGACTCCGCTCCGGCAGACACCCGCACGATGGACCAACTCCGCGCCGACGTCTTCACCGACCTGCTTCTCACTGGCCACGCCAGCGCGGCGGCATCCGACGACACGATCTGTGAAACCGACGCGATTGTGGCGCGCATCCAGCTGACCGTGCCGTCCGCGACCCTTGCGGGGCGCGAGGTGCCGGCCAGCCTCCAGGGGCACGGCCCCATCGATGCAGCCTCCGCCCGCCATTACGCGTCCACCGCCACGTCGTGGGATCGCCTGTTCGTCGACGCCGCGACCGGGAACGTGGAGGATGCCGACCGCTACCGGCCATCCCGCGCCCAGCGCCGATTGCTGCGCGGACGCGATGAGCACTGCCGATTCCCCGGCTGCCGGGCGGCGGTGTGGGCGTGCGACATCGACCACACGATCGACTTCGCCCGCGGCGGACCCACCCGGCCGTGCAACCTCGCGCACCTGTGCAAACGACACCACACGCTCAAACACCACACCGCGTGGTCAGTCGAACAGCGGCCGGACGGGGTGTTGGTGTGGACCAGCCCGGGCGGCCGCGTGTATTCCGACATCCCGCAGCGCGTTCTCGAGTTCAGCGCCGCGACCCGCAGCGGCGCACCGCCACCGTTCTAGACCGTGGCCTTTCCCTTGCCCGCGTCACGACGCGGACCGCTCGACCCGGCGCGCAGTCGCGTGGCGATCGCCGCGCCGCCCGACTCCGGCGAGACCAGTCAGACGCGCGGCGGTGGAGGCGGCGCATCGAGGGCGCCCAGAATCCGCACCAGCGCCTCACGCATCTCGGCACGGTGGGGCTCGGCGAGATCCGTCGTGAACGGCACGCCGGCGGGTATCCACGACATCCCGTACATCGTCTCGCGCCAGTCCGCGCCGCCGACGGGCCACCGCGTGCGGTCGACATCCTCCGCCGTCGCCCCCTGACCCCACTGTCCGAACGACGCGCGCATGGTGTCGATCGGCAGCTCCATCACCACGTCCGTCTCCACCGGCTGACGCACCCACGACCGGGCGACCGTGATGAACTCGTCGACCTCCTCCGGGGTGAGCGGGCGCGGCTCGAAGAGCACGCGCGTGTGCTCGACGTCCGAGAGCCGGTCCACACGGAATGTCCGCCAGTCGTCGCGCTCGATATCCCAGCACAGCAGGTACCAGTGCCGGTCGGCGGGAGCCAGGTAGTGCGGCTCGACCCGGCGGTGCGTCGTCTCGCCCGCCGCCGATGTGTAGGTGAAGCGCACCCGTTCGCAATCCCGGCACGCGAGCGCCAGCTCGCCGAGCACCGCCGTCGAAGCCGCCTCTCCCCCGCCGATGCGGACGGGATGCACGGTGTCGGCGAGCGCCATGACCCGTCGGCGCAACGCCGCAGGGAGCACCTGCTCGAGCTTGGCCAGCGCCGTCAGCGCCGTGTCGGCGCCACCGATCAGGCGCTGCGTCGCCGCGATGCGCAGGCCGATCGCCATCGCGACGGCCTCATCGTCGTTGAGCAGCAGCGGCGGCACCGCACTCCCCGCCTCGAGCCGATAGCCGCCGGCCGCGCCCGGCGAGGACTCGATGCGGTAGCCGAGCTCCCGCAGCCGCTCGACATCGCGGCGCACTGTCCGCTCGGTCACGCCGAGGCGCTGGGCGAGCTCGGACCCCGGCCAGTGCCGGTGCGTCTGCAGCAGGTTCAGCAGCTCCAGCGCACGAGAGGTGGTGTCGGACATGTCCCGAAGTCTGCCCGACAATGCGGACCGGATGTGTCCGCAACGGCGCGTACGGTCGGCGCATGTCGAACGAACCCATCCTCGAAGCGCGGGGACTCACCAAGCGCTTCACAGTCAAGAAGAAGACCGTCGCGGCGGTCACCGACCTCACGTTCCAGGTCGCCGCCGGCGAACTGGTCGCCTTTCTCGGCCCCAACGGTGCCGGAAAGTCCACGAGCCTGCGCATGCTGACGACGCTGCTCGCCCCGACCGAAGGCACCGCGCGCGTCGTCGGGCGCGACATCCTGCGAGACCCCGCCGGTGTGCGCGCCCGCATCGGCTACGTCGGACAGCTCACCAGCGGCAGCTTCGCACAGCGGGTGCGCGACGAGCTGCTCAGCCAGGGCGCGTTCTACGGGCTCTCGCGCACCGCCTCGGTCACGCGCGCCGACGAGCTCATCGAGTCGCTCGACCTCGCACCCTTCGCGTCGCAGTCTGTCCAGCAGCTCTCGGGCGGCCAGAAGCGGCGCCTCGACATCGCGCTCGGGCTCATGCACGCGCCGCCCCTGCTGTTCCTCGACGAACCCTCCACAGGGCTCGACCCGCAGAGCCGGGCGAACCTCTGGCAGCACATCCTCGACCTGCGCACCACGCACGGCACGACGGTGTTCCTCACGACGCACTATCTGGAGGAGGCCGACCGGTACGCCGAGCGGGTCATGGTCATGGACAGCGGGCGCGTGATCGCCGACGACACCGCCGCCCGCATGAAGGCGGAACTGGCCGGTGACCTGCTCACCCTCGGCTTCGAGGGGCGTGCAGACGCGGATGCCGCGCTGCCCGTGGTCGGACGCCTCACTGACCGCGACGTGCAGCGTCAGGACGCGGCATCCCTCACCCTCACCGTGCCCGACGGCGACCGGCTGCTGCCGGCGGCGATCCGCGCGCTGGACGAAGCGGGCATCGCCGTCACCCGCGCCACGGGCGTGCCGCCCACCCTCGACGACGTCTTCCTCGCGCTGACCGGACGCACCCTGCGCGACGCGGGAGAGGGCGCGGCAACCGGCGAGACCGAGACACCGCAGGCGGCCACCGCCGCCCAGCCGACAGGAGCCGCACGATGACCGCCACCACCGCCCGACCTGACACCGCCGTGCGCCCCCACGCCGCGCGCGACACGTGGCACGTGCTCACCCGGGAGCTCCGCCCGGTGGTGCGCGACCCGTTCACGCTCATCTTCAGCCTCGTGCAGCCACTGGTCTTCCTCGGGCTGTTCGCGCCGCTGCTGATCGGCACCTCCGGCGCGCCGGCATCCGAGACCCTGCAGTGGTTCGTGCCTGGGGTGCTGGTGATGATCGTCCTCTTCGGCACCGGCGCGACGGGCTCGAACCTGCAGTACGAGATGATGACCGGCTCGCACGAACGCACGCTGGTGGCGCCGCTGGTGCGCTCGTCGCTGCTTGTCGGCCGCGCTCTCAAGGAGATCGTGCCGATCCTCGTGCAGGCCCTGCTCATCGTGCTGATCGCGTGGCCGTTCGGCTTCTCGATCCACCCGATCGGCGTCGTGGTCGGCCTTGCTCTGCTCGCGGTGTTCGGCGTCGGGCTGGGGTCGCTGTCGTATGCGCTGGCCCTCGCGACCCGCGACAGGGAGTGGCTCTTCTGGGGCGTGCAGCAGACGCTGATCTTCCCGTTGCTGATCCTGTCGGGCATGCTGCTGCCCCTCGACGCCGCGCCGGGATGGATGCGGGCGGTCGCCACCGTGAATCCGATCAACTGGGTCGTGCAGGCCGAGCGCGCACTGTTCGCCGGGGATGTCGGCAGCGGCCCGGTTCTCTGGGGTTGGGTCGCCGCCTTGGCACTTGCGGCGGTCGGGCTCGCCGTCGGCATCCGCGCGATGCGCCGCAGCAGCTGACCGCCGGGGGCAGGGTGCGTCAGACGCCGCCGCCTCCGCCGCCTCCGCCGCCCCCGCCTGCGGAGCCACCGCCGGACGAGCCGCCCGACGTCGACGACGACGACATCGCGGCGCTCGACAGCGAGGCGATGCTCGACGAGAACGCGGCGGCGTTGAACGCCGCGGAGCCGTAGTACCACGATGGGGTCACCCCGGCGTCTCCGTAGTAGACCATCAGCTCATCAGCCCACTTCTTCTCCTGCCCGAAGACGACGGCATAGGGCAGCAGCGTCTCGTACAGGTGGATCATCTGCCGTGGGTCGCCGACGTCGACGGGGCGCCGCTCGGCACCCATCGGCGATTGCAGCATGCGGATGCGGTCCGCCTCCGCCCAGTCGATGAAGATCTTCAGGCCCGCCAGGTGGTCACGCAGCTCCGCACCGGCATCCGTCAACGGCCGGTGGAAGACCAACCCCATTCCGAAGGCCAGCACGATCCCCGCCACCACCATGAGCACCAGCGGCACCAACACGTTGACGGATGCCGCGATTGCCAGCATCCCGAAGAGGATCACGAGCACCGTCCCGGCGAACAGCGCCGCCGCGGGCCACGTGCGCACGCGCCCGGGAACCGACCGATACACCCCTCGCTTCTTGAGCTCGACTCCCGCCGCCTTGAGGATCTTCGAGGCCACGCCCGACAGCCGCGTGTCCTGCTTGCCGAACTCGAAGGTCGCACCGGGCCGCGCGCCCTTGCCGAACAGCCCGTCGAGCAACATGCGGCCGTCGCGGTCCGCCCGAGAGCGATCGACCAGCTCCACCTGCAGCTTCGACCCGCCGAATGCGCGTTTCGATCCCTCCACGATGCGGAGGGACCCCACGATGGCCTGCTCGAGCACCTCCGCCGGAATGGCCTTCGACGTCTTGCCGAGCATGACGGCGCTCTCCAGGGCATCCACCCCCGGCGGGGGCGTGAACTCCGCGATGACCGTCGGGCGTCCGGGAGCGTCGCGCAACCAGCGCCGCCGCGTCCAGACCGCGAAACCGAACGCCCCGGCCATCCCGAGCGCAGACGCTGCCTGCGCCCAGCCCCACCCCGACGCGAAGTACGACGAGTCGAACAGCACGAAGGTGTCGGGGTCGAATCCGACCGCGATGGTCATCGTCTCGTAGGGAGCAAGGTCTACGGCATCCGCCGTTACGGTCACAGAGCCGTCCTCAGCAGTCACCGCTTGAATCTCGCACTGTTGCGTGACGCCCTGGTCGCCGACATAGCAGGATTGGCGGCCCGTGAGCGCTCCGGCGAGATCGGCATCCATGTGGAGGGTCGCCGTCACCTCGCCGAACGGCTGCAGCCAATCGACGCCGTTGACGTCCCAGTAGAATTCCTGGCCACCGTCGTCGAAGGTCCAGGTGACGTTTTCGAGGTCGTAGGTGAAAACGAAGGTCTGCTCGCCACGCAGGTAGTCGTCGGCGCGCGAGACCATCTCGAAGACGCCGTCGTCACTGTCGCTCTCGGCCGGCCGCTCGACGCCGGCCTCGTCGGTGATCGAGATGAGCCTCGGGTTGAGCGGCTGCCCGTTGTACGACGTCGGGATCGCGCGCCGCACTCCGCGGTTCTGGTCGGCGTCGGGGAAGACCGCGACGAACGTCTCCACCACGCGCAGCCGGCTCGTGCCGTCCTCGGCGCGGGTGAGGGTGTAGTCGACGTCGAGGCTGTCGAAGGTGAAGTCGTCGACGTCAGCCGCCACCGGGCCGAGCGCTCCGGCGGACGCTGCGAGCCCGACCAGGAGCAGGGCGAACGTCAGCGCGATCCTTCTGGAAACGTGCACCATGCGTTCAGCCTATGGGCGCGCTGCGGGCCTGTCCGCCGCTGCGCCCGGTCGCTCGCACCGTCGGGGCTACAGTGGTCCCCATGACCGACCGACGCCTCGCCGTGGATGCCTGGGAGGCGCTGTTCCGGGCTCAGTACGAGGTGTTCCAGGAGATCAGCAACGACTTCGACGGATCGGGGCTGACCCAGGCGGAGTACGACGTGATGCTGACGGTGACCCGGTGCGAATCGGGCGCGCGGCTGCGCGAAGTCACCGCCAACATGCTCATCAGCCAGCCGAGCGTCTCGCGCCTGGTCGACCGCATGGTGTCACGGGGACTCCTGACCAAATGCGCCGACCCCACCGATGGGCGCGGGGCCGTGCTCCAGGCGACACCAGAGGGCACCGCGATGTTCCGCCGTCTGGCCACCCGCCACGGACAGTCGATCGCCGCCCGCATGTCGGTGCTCGACGACGACGAGCTGCGGCAGCTACGGGACCTCGCGACGAAGCTGCGCGGGGTCTGACGCAGACGCCGCGCTCAGGGCGTCCGGCGCCGCAGGGTCAGCGGGGCGAGCACGAGGAAGCCGACAGCGAAGGCCACGACGACCAGCAGCGGACCCCACAGGTCGCTGCCCTCCTCGCCTGCGGTCACCGCGTTGATCGCATCGACTGCGTAACTGAGGGGAAGCCAGTCGCTGATCGCGTACAGCACGTCGGGCATCTCATCGCGGGGCATCAGCAGCCCACCCAGGATGATCTGCGGAAAGACGAGCAGCGGCATGAACTGCACGGCTTGGAACTCGGTTCGGGCGAACGCGCTGGCGAGCAGCCCCAGCGCGGTGCCGAGGACGGCGTCGACCACGGCGACAAGGCCCAGCTGCCAGAGCGGACCTTCCACGCTCAGTCCGCACACCCCGACCGCGAACCCCACCGTGACCACGGCCTGCAGCGCCGCCATCGCGCCGAATGCCAGGGCGTAGCCCAGGATGAAATCCCCCTTGCCCAGCGGGGTCGCCATGAGCCGCTCCAGCGTTCCCGACCGACGCTCCCGCAGCGTCGTCACCGAGGTGACCAGGAACATCACCACGAACGGGAAGAGCGCCAGGATCGGGCCGCCGAAGGTGTCGAACACCCCTTCCCTGTCGGCGAAGAGCCAGGAGAACAGCCCGACCAGCAGACTCGGCGCCACCAGCATCAGCGCGATCGAACGGGGGTCGTGACTGAGCTGACGCAGCACCCGCGCCGCGGTGGCCAGCGTGCGCCCCGGGTTCACACCGCGCCCCCGTGGCGGCCGCGACGGCGATGCTCGCGCCGCAGATGCCCGCCCGCCCGTGCCGGGCCGCGCTCGATGAGCGTCAAGAAGGCCGCATCGGGGTCGGTCGCGCCAGTGGCCTGGAGGAGCCCCTGCGGCGTCGTCTGCGTCAGCACGCTTCCGTCGTGGATCAGCGCGACGTCGTCGCACCGCATCGCCTCGTCCATCACATGACTCGACACGATGAGCGTCGCACCGGCATCGGCCAGGCGCCGGAAGATCGCCCACAGACTCTGCCGCAGCACCGGGTCGAGTCCCACGGTGGGCTCGTCCAGCACCAGCACATCGGGCGAGCCGAGCATGGCCACGGCGAGCGAGACCCGGCTGCGCTGCCCGCCTGACAAGCGACCTGCCGGCTGCGTGCGCTGGGCGGTGAGGTCGACATCGGCCATCACGCGTGAGACATCGGATGCCGTCGCGCCGAGCAGCCGCGCGGCGTAGCGCAGGTTCTGCTCCACGGTGAGGTCGTCGTACACCGAGGCACCCTGCGTCGCGTACGACACCCGGCGCCGCAGGGCGACGGAGCCTGCCGGCTCGCCCAGAACGGTGACGCTGCCTGCGGCCACGATCTGAACCCCCACGATCGCCCGCATGAGCGTCGTCTTGCCGCCACCGCTCGGCCCGAGAAGGCCCGTGATGCGCCCGCGCGGGATGCGCATGTCGAGACCGTCGAACACCGTGGTGCGGCCGCGCTTCACGACCAGGCCCTGCACCTGCACTGCGGCATCCGGGTCCGTCCCCATACCCCTATCGTGGCCCGGCCCCCGCCCAGGCGCGAGAGGTGCGAGGGGCGAGTCACCAGCGGTTGTGCACCTCCTCGGCGAAGCCCAGGATCCCGTCGAACGCGATCGTGTCGCCGTCGTCGGTGGTGAAGGTGCCCGACCAGTGGCCGAAGCACTGGTCGGTGCGCGACGACAGCACGAGCAGGTTCGTCTTGCTGACCTTGTCGTAGAACGGGGTGAACGTGGCATCCAGGCCACCGCCGGTGATGCGCCACGGGCGCCGCCAGGTGGCGATGTCGTAGTCCCAGGTGAGCTCTTCGTGGATCTTGTGCAGGCGGCCGTCGACGAGCATCGCATTCTCGGTCGAGCCGGTGCCGTCGGTCCATTTGGCCCCGACCTGGATGCCGATGACGCGGCCGGCTGCATCACGCCCCGACCCGGCACCCCAGTTCCACTGCACGTCGTACGGCCAGCGACCGCGGCCGTGGTCGAGCACCGCCCAGGACTGCCCCTCGGGCACGTCATAGGTCACGCCGTCGACCACGACCGTGCCCACGGCGGGCCGCGCGACGTCCTTCACCGTGTACTGGAACCGACGAGAGCTCCAGGGCACCACCACCGCGAGGCGCTCGTGCCCGTCGGGGAGCTGGGCGACGACGTCGAACGAGGCATCCTCGATGCGCGCGCGCAGGCGCGCGCCACCGGGGACCTCGTCGATGTCGATCTCGAGTCCCTTCGCCCGTGCCCGGGACGATCCCTGCTCGAGCCGTGGCGCGAGAGTCACCCCCCGCGGCGGGATCACGGTCGCGTCGGCCTGCCAGGTGCGCTCGGTCGCCCGGTCGAAGATCCAGACGCCGAGAACTGCGGCGTAGTCGATCGACGACACGGTGAAGGCGAGGATGTGCGTGGGGGTCGTGACGTTCCAGTACTCCCACCGCTTGTTGCGCCCCCACGAGCGGGTGTGCACGCGCGAGGCGTCGACGATCGGCTGGCGTGCCCACCCGACGGCATCGCGGTTGAGCACCCGGCCGTCGCCCGCGGTGAGCGAGACGGGTTCGGTCAGTTCGCGCAGCGTCACACGGGCTCCTCTTCTGCGGCAGTGCGTGAGGATGCCGCGGCCTGCAGCCGCACGTTCATCGCGCGTAGCGCCGCCTCGTCGACCTTCACATACCGGCGGTCGTAGGTGACCATGCCGTTGACCTCGTCCTCGACGTCCGAGAGCTGCGTGTACACGGTCGCCGCCAGCCCGCGGCCGATCGCGGGGACGATCTCCGCGTCGTGCAGGCGCTCGAGCGCCCGCTGCAGCGTCTTCCGGGAGCGGTAGCGCCGGTAGCCGAACACCTTGTCCGTCCAGGTGCGGCCGGGCACCGCGAGGCTGTAACCGCCGTACTCCGTGACGGCCTCGACCCGCCCGTCGCGCCGACGCGGCATGCGCACCGGGCGAAAGTACACGTGCCGGCTGTGCAGGTCGCCCGCGCGTTGGTCGTGCCAGCCGCTCGCATGGTCGATCGGACGGGTGGGGTCGAGGTCGCGCACCAGTGCGGCGATGCGGGCGGCGTCGAACTGGCCCCACCCCTCGTTGAACGGCACCCAGAGCGACAGCGAAGGCACGCTCCGCAGGTGCTCGATCATCTCGACGAGCTCCGCCTCGAAGCGCTCCCGGCCCCTCGCGTCGGCGCGCGCGAACCGCGCATAGCGGGTGTCGTCGAGCGCGGGGGCGCCGAACACCGGTGCGGTGATGACGGCCGGCCGATAGCGCCCGCCGCCGTTGACCGCGTCCTGCCACACCAGCATGCCGAGCCGGTCGCAGTGGTGGTACCAGCGCAGCGGCTCGACCTTGATGTGCTTTCGCAGCATGGTGTAGCCGAGGCGCTTCGCGAGGCGGATGTCGTACTCCAGCGCCGCGTCGCTCGGGGCGGTGTAGCCGCCGTCGGGCCAGTAACCCTGGTCGAGCAGTCCCACCGGCAGATGCGGACGCCCGTTCAGCAGCAGCCGCGCGTGGCCGCGGTCGTCGACGCCGACGCCGAACGAGCGCATGCCGACATAGCTCTGCACCCGGTCCTCGCCGAGGGTCACCTCGATGTCGTACAGGAACGGATCGTCGGGCGACCAGGCCCGCACCGGCGCCGGCAGGGCGATGCGCGTCGGCTCGCCCACCGGCACGGTCGCGGTGGCCACGACCGCGCCCGCAGCCGACACCGAGACGACGGCCTCGACACCGGCACCGTGCACACTCTCGACCGTCACCTCCACGGCCGCCCCGGGCAGATCCGGGGTGAGCACCAGCGCGTCGACAGCGACGCGGGGCACGATCTCGAGCCACACCGTCTGCCAGATACCCGACTGCGGCGTGTACCAGATGCCCCCGCGCCGGCTGGACTGCTTGCCGCGCGCGAGCCACGCGGCATCCGTCACGTCGCGCACCGCGACGGTGATCTCGTGCGCGTCGCCGTCGGCGAGAGCCGCCGTGGCATCGAGCGTGAACGGCAGATACCCGCCGGTGTGACCGCCGACCTCGACCCCGTCGACGGCGACGCGGCAGGATTGGTCCACCCCGCCGAAGTGCAGCAGCACGCGCTCGTCGTCGCCGACGGGCCGCGGCAAGGCGAACGTGCGGCGGTACCAGAGCGTCTCGTCGGCGCCGAGCGACCGCCCGACGCCCGACAGCGGCGTCTCGGGCGAGAACGGCACGACGATCTCGCCCTCCCAAGCCGGTGGCGCCACGGTCGGGTCGGCGACGGCGAGGGGGTCGGATGCCGCGAACGGCGTCACCGCGTACGACCAGATCCCGTTGAGGTTCGTCCACCCCTCGCGCACGAGCTGGGGGCGCGGGTACTCCGGCAGGGGAGCATCGCGGTCGAGGCGTTCGCCCCACGGGGTCAGCATCGGCTCGCTCATGCGGCATCCACCCTCTCCGGCAGGCGCCGCAGCGCCAGCATCGGCACGACGACGAGCAGGGCGACGACCGCCGCCGCCGGGAAGATCCACGGGGTCGGCACCTGCTTCACGACGCCGAGGTCGACGTAGGTCTCGTTCGCGCCGATGATGACCGCCGAGCCGATGAAGGGTCCGATCACCATCGGGATCAGCACCACGAAGATCATGCGCAGCCCCTGCACCATGCCCACGCGGTCGCCCGGCGTCGCATCGCGGACGCTGGCCGAGAGCGACGCGGTGGAGAGCATGAACCCGCCCATCATGATCGTGCCGAAGACGATCACGCTCAGCATGTCGCGGACGACGAACATGCCGGCAAGCCCCACGACCATGAAGATCACGGCGGGAAGGATGGCCCGGGTCTTGCCGACCCGGTCCACCACCCGGCCGCCGACGACGCTGATGACGGCGGCGAGGGTCAGCACGCTCGCGAGCACGATCGGGTAGCCGTCGATGCGCAGGTACCGCTGGATGTAGATGATCAGGTACGGGAAGTACACCTGCGTGCTGGTGCCGATGATCGCCCACGCCACCAGCAGCGTGTACAGCCGCGGGTGACACCGCACGGTCGAGGGCCGGAGCCCGTGCACCAGGGCACGCAGGTATCCATCGGAGGACGACTGGATGCCGGGTGCATCGCGCACCAGGAACCACGCGACGACGCCGACGACGGCCGTGGCGATGCCGATGATCGCGAAGAACAGCTTCCATTCGCCGGCCTGGGTGAGCGGGTCGAGCAGCCCGAACACCAGCAGCATCGCCATGAGCGGGAGCACCGACAACACCGCATCGACACGGCCCCGGTCGGCGGGGGTCGTGGCATCGGTCACCCAGGCGTTGAACGCCGCGTCGTTCGCCCCCGAGCCGAACACCGACATCACGCAGTCGAGCAGGATGATCGCGACCACGGCGGTGCCGACCACAAGAGCCGCCTGGGCCCCCGCCGAGGGCTGCACGAAGCCGAAGGTCGCCGTCGTCAGGCCCCACAGGATGTAGCCGATCGCGATGAACGGGCGGCGGCGGCGCACTCGGTCGGACCAGGCGCCGACGAGCATGGTCGACAGGGTCGCAGCCACCGCCGATGCGGCGACGAGCACGGCGATGACGGTGGGGTCGGTCGTGATCGTGTCGTAGACGAACACGTTGAGGTACATGTTCTCGACCGTCCAGGCGAGCTGGCCGACGAACCCGACGAGCACGACGACCCACCAGGTACGGCCGGCCACGCGCGGGAGGCGAGCGCGGGCAGGAGCGGGAGCGGTGGGGGTGGCGGACATCGGCATCCTTGCTGACGGACCGGGGTTCGGGTGCCTCGATCCTACGCGCGACGCACAGCGCGGCGGCGCGAAGGTCAGCACTCGATGACGTTGACGGCGAGCCCGCCTTCGCTGGTCTCCTTGTACTTCGTCGACATGTCGATGCCGGTCTGCCGCATCGTCTCAACCACCGCGTCGAGCGAGACGTAGTGCGTTCCGTCGCCGCGCAGCGCCAGCCGCGAGGCGGTGACGGCGGTCGAGGCGGCGATGGCGTTGCGCTCGATGCAGGGGATCTGCACGAGCCCGCCGACGGGGTCGCAGGTGAGGCCCAGGTGGTGTTCCATCGCGATCTCGGCGGCGTTCTCGATCTGCCGATTGGTGCCGCCCATGACGGCCGTGAGTCCGGCGGCGGCCATGGCGCACGCCGACCCCACTTCGGCTTGGCATCCGCCTTCGGCGCCCGAGATCGACGCGTTCGCCTTGAAGAGGGACCCGAGGGCGGTGGCGGTGAGGAGGAACCGGCGGATGCCACGGCGACGGTTCGCGTCGGCCATCGCCGGGCCGTCGTCCGCCGGGGCGGCCGCGGCGATCGCTCCTGTCGGCGCGTGGTAGCCGAGCAGGGCGCTGCCGACCAGTTCGCCGTAGGGGGTGACGGCGTTACCCGAGCCCAGGCCCGAGTCGGCGAGGAACCGCCACCAGTACATGCCGACGGCGGGGAGGATGCCGGCCGCGCCGTTGGTCGGGGCGGTGACGACTCGACCGCCCGAGGCGTTCTCCTCGTTGACGGCGAGCGCGAACGCCCCCAGCCACTCCCCCGGGAGCTCGCGGCGACCCTCGGCTTCGGCGTCGTCGAGCTGGGCGCGGATCATGCCGGCGCGACGCTTGACCTTGAGCATGCCCGGCAGCACGCCGTCGGCCCGCAGCCCCGCCTCGACGCACGCCGCCATCGCGTCCCAGATCGCGTCGAGCCCGGCCGCGACGTCGGCCTCGTCGCGCAGCGCCTGCTCGTTGAGCCGCGCGGCCTCGGCGATCGTGATGCCGCGCTCGTCGCACAGCGCCAGCAGCTCTGCGGCACTGGAGTAGTCGAGGGGGAACGGGCGCGTGGCGACCCGAGCTTGCTCACCCTCGCGGCGGATGAAGCCGCCGCCGACGGAGTAGTACGTCTCCTCCGCCACCGTGGCACCGGCGGCATCCATCGCCGTCAGGGTCATGGCGTTCGGGTGCCCCGGCAGGCGGGTGCGCGGGAGGAACGTGACGTGCTCCTTGGCGAACGGCACCGGGTGCGTGCCGTCCAGCCGCAGCGCGGCATCCGGGGGCCACTCGGTCCAGGCGCGGCGCACCGTGTCGGGGTGGACGCTCTCGGGGGTGTGGCCCTGCAGCCCCGCGACGACCGCGTCGGGAGTGCCGTGGCCGATGCCGGTGGCGCCGAGCGACCCGAAGAGGGTGCAGGTCACGCGCGCGACGCTCGACAGGGCACCCGCCTCGCGCAGGCGGGCAGCGAAATCACGGCCCGCCCGCATGGGACCGACTGTATGGGAGCTCGAGGGTCCTACACCGATGGAGAACAACTCGAACGCCGAGACGTACGCGCTCACCCTTCGACCCTACGCGCAGAAGCCCCGGACGGGGGCATCCGGGGCTTCTGTCAGAACTGCGTCAGGACTGTGGCGTCTACTGACCCTGGCCGGACTCGCTCACCTTGAGCGAGGGACCGGAGTCCTCGGTGGTCACCTCGACCTTGCGGGGCTTTGCCTTCTCGCTGACGGGGATCTTCACGCTGAGAACGCCGTTGCGGTAGGTCGCGGCGATGCGCTCGGTGTCGAGCCCCTGCCCGAGGCTCAGCTGGCGCAGGAAGCTGCCGGCCTCGCGCTCGCGGGTGATCCACTTGACGCCCTCGCCGACGTTGATCGTGCGCTCGGCACGGATGGTCAGCAGCTGGCCGTCGACGTCGATGTCGACCGAGCCCGGGTCGATGCCCGGCAGGTCGGCCTCGAGCACGTAGTGGTCACCCTCGCGGTAAAGGTCCATCGGCATCTGTCGCGGACCGCGGCGGGCGGGGTCCATCAGGTTGCTCGCGAAACGCTCCAGGTCACGGAGCGGGTCATAATTCGCCATTCGTGTCTCCTTATCGAGCTGTGCCGGATGCCGGCACCCATCAGGTCGCAAACTTGAGTCGCCTCGACTCAAGTAGCAACAGATTAGCACTCGGCGACGGGAGTGCAAGGGGGGCGGCGGGCGCTCCTCGCGCTTCGCGCGGACTCGCCTGACGCTTGTTGCGGCTTCAGTGCCAGCGAGGCCGCATCACGCGTCAGGTGAGCGCAACGACGCTTCCTGCACAGCGGCGATTGCCGCGGCAGCATCCCACAATCGCGGGATGGCCGACGCGAGCCGGGCCCGAGAGTGGCATGGTCAGCGGATGCCGCAACAGCCCGCTCCCCTGCCACCGGACCTCGGGCAGTTCTTCAGCGCCGCCGAGGCACGCGCACTCGGAGCGAGCCCGGGTCGATTGCGCGCGGCGGACCTCGAGTCCCCCTTCCGCGGGGCGCGCGTCGTGCGTGCCCCGGATGCCACCGGCGATGCCGATCACCCTGCGTCCGGCACCGCGGAGCGGGAACAGGCGCGACGAGAACTTCTGCTCGCACGGGCGCGAGCCTTCGTCACGGTCATGCCGCCCTACGCATTCTTCACGGGCATCACCGCGGCGGCGATCTGGGGCGCACCCCTGCCACGGTCGTCCGCGCGCAACCCGGGGTGCGAACCACTCGATGTGGCCGTCTTCGCCCCGGACCGTCCCCTCCGCACATCCGGCGTGCGCGGCTACCAGACCACACCGTCGCTCACGGCGGTGGTGCGGCACCGCGGACTGCCGGTCGCGTGCCCGGCCTCGACCTGGGCGTCGCTCGGCCGTGTGTTCAGCGTCTCGCAGCTCGTGGTGGTGGGCGACGCAATGGTGCATCAGCACCGCCGCCGTAACGGTGACCCCGGCGGCGTCACCGCAGCACTTGCGACACTCGACGATCTCGCTGCAGCAGCAGCGGCGGGGCGTCGCGTCGGCGTGGTCCGACTGAGACAGGCGTTGCCGCACATCCGAGTGGGGAGCATGTCGCCCGGCGAAACGGACCTGCGCCTCGCACTCACCGCAGGCGGGCTGCCCGAGCCTGCGCTGGACTTCGACCTGGTGGATGCCGCCGGACGCCGGTTCGGCTGGACCGAGATCGCCTACCCGCGATGGCGCGTGCTCGTCGAGTACGAGGGCGACCACCACCGCACCGACCGCGCGCAGTGGCATCGCGACATCGCGAAGCACGCACGATGCCGCGACCTCGGATGGGACGTCGTCCGGGTCACGTCGGCAGACCTATACCCGCGGCCGCACGCCGCCGTCGCGCGGGTGCGACAGGCCCTCGCACGCGCGGGGTGGCGCCCGTAGCCGCTCTCGCGGCGCTCACCTGACCCGCAATGCCGCTTTGGGGGCCTGGAAGCCGCAAGAGGAGTCACGTGAAGGCGTGCAGGCGGACCGGTCCCGGGAAACACGAAAGGCCCCGGCGAACCGGGGCCTTTCGTTACTGTCTCAACACAGTGTGCGCCCGAAGAGACTCGAACTCCCAACCTTCTGATCCGTAGTCAGATGCTCTATCCATTGAGCTACGGGCGCGTGGCCTGCACTGTCGCGCGGGCCTCGTAAAGCCTACCCGACGAGAGGGCGTCGCGCGAATCGGGGCCGCTTCGGCGCGTCAGCCGCCCGCCGCGGCTCTCCCGTCGGGGTCGGAGTCGGGCTCGGCGCCGGCACGCTCTGCAGCGGCGTGGCTCGCCGCCCGGCGGTGCGCGCGGAGCTTGGGGAGATCCACCATGCGCAGCGCCTGCATACGCGCGAGGCGCATCTTGTCGTAGTCCGGCTCCAGGTCCGGCCTGGCCGCCTCGATCCGCAGCGACCGGTCGATGTTCTTGGCCACTTCCGACCAGGCGGCATCCCGGGCGTCGTCGACGAGCTTGACCAGCTCTTCGGGGTCTTCGGCGCGCTCGCGCAGGGCCTGTGCGATGTGCAGCGACTGGTTGCGCCGCTTGCGCAGGTTGCGCACGTCGCGGCTGCGGTAGTCGTGCGTGCCGTCCGAGTCGGTGTGGCGCCCCTTGGCCGCTTTGCGCTCCTTCTCCGCGCGATCGGCGTCGGCTTCCGCCTCGGCGGCGAGGCTCAGCAGCGTCTCACGGGCATCGGGGATGAACCGGGAGGCCTCGAACCCTTCGGCCCCGGTGAGGATGTCGACGAGGATGCGGTTCTTCAACGCCAGCCGCGTCGCCGCAGAGGCGATGTACAGACCCTCGGCGACGATGTCGTCCTGCTTCGGCTTCTTTCGCAGCGCCACGGCACCCCCTTTCATCGATCCTAGGGCGGCGGGTGCGACGGCATCCATTCGCGCAGGAGGAAGCGCACAGCGATGGGCGCGAACTCGCACCGCCGGTCCCCTCGGCTGAGCGGCATCCCTACCATCGACGCCCCGCCCTTCTCAACCGGATGATCCCCACCCCCAGCCCCGATAGCTTCTGAGGACGCTGGTCGGACGAGTGCCCCCCCCCCCCGGCCGACCTTCACGAAAGGAGCGAGACATGGGTTTCATGGACGACGCGAAGGACGCCGCTGAGACGGCCGGCCGCAAGGCCAAGGACGCGTTCGAGGACACCAAGGACCGCGTCGAGGACAGGGTCGACGAGCACAAGGCCGAGTCCGACGTGAAGAAGGCCGAGGCCGAGCGGGACTCCGTCAAGACGCGCAACGAAGTCAAGGAACAGCTGCGCGGCGACTGACCTCACGCGGAAGGGCACCGGTGGAGACCCCGGTGCCCTTCCTCATGTCTGGGAACCGCGTCGGCTCAGATCGCGAAGATGCGCCAGCTCGCCTCGGCCGTGGCCCCCGGCTCGATCACCAGCAGGCCCGTGTCGAAGTCGTAGCGGGGGGCGTTGAAGGCGTCGGGGGCGCACGTCATGGGCTCGACCGCGAGGCCGCCGCGGTGCCCCGGCTGCGCGGGCCCGCCGGGCAGATCGGCGGTGTGCACCTGCACCCACGGGCAGGCGGCGTCCCACGCGATGCCGACACCCTGCCCGGCCGCATCGGTCACCCGCACGGCGGTGATGCCGTCGGCTTCCGCCGCAAGAGCGGTGAACGCGTGGTCGATCTCGGTCGCGCCGATCTGCCGCGGCGTGCGGAAGTCGAACGCCTCGTCCACGGGTCCGAGCGCCGTCGGGATCAACCGGTCGGGCGTGACCGAGAGCACCTCGGATGCCGGAAGCTCGAGCGTCCAGTCGTCGACCGTGCCCTCCCCCGCCACGAGGTAGGGGTGGGGGCCCGTGCCGAACGGCGCGGCATCGGCCGACAGGTTCTGGGCCCGCACCGTCTGGGTGAGCCCGTCGTCACCGAGGGCGAACGTGGTGGTCACCCGCACCCGCCAGGGGTAGCCCGTCTGCGGCTCGATGGTCGCGGCGAGCGTGACGTGGTCTGAGCCCTTGTCGACGGCGTCGAACTCGAGCCAGGCCGCCAGCCCGTGCAGGGCATGCCCACGGTCGGGTTCGGTCAGGGGCAGCCGGCGCTCTTCACCACCGAACGCGTACCTCCCGTCGACGACCCGGTTCGGCCAGGGGGCGAGGGTCGCGCCGCGGTACGCCGGGCGCACCTCGTCGGCGTCGAAGGGCACCACGAGGTGCCGGCCGGTGTGCGTGAACGACCGCAGCGATGCGCCGACGCTGGCGATGACCGCCTCGCAGCGGCCGTGACGGAGGGTGTGCTGGATGCCGGATGCCGGGATGTGCGCCATGATCAGATCCCCTGTGCCAGACGGTAGTACGCCGCGTTCCAGCGCAGCTCTTTCTGGAAGCCGCGCACGGTGGTGTCCTCGTCGATGACGAGCAGCTCGGTCCCCGCGATCTCGGCGAAGTCCCGGAACACCTCGATGCCCACCGCGGTGGTCATCACGGTGTGATGGGCGGCACCGGCGGCCAGCCAGCATCCGGCGCTCGTGGCGAAGTCGGGGGCGGGCTTCCACACCGCGCGTCCCACCGGGAGGTTCGGCAGATCGGGCGCCTCGACGTTCTCGACGACGTTGGCGACCAGCCGGAACCGGTCGCGCATGTCGGACATCGCGACGACCACGGCCGGGCCGGGGTCGGCGGTGAAGACCAGGCGCACCGGGTCCTCCTTGCCTCCGATGCCCAGCGCATGCACCTCGAGCCGCGGCTTGGCGGTCGTGAGCGACGGCGACACCTCCAGCATGTGCGCCCCGAGGATCTTCTCGGAGCCTTCGACGAGATCGTAGGTGTAGTCCTCCATGAGGCTCGCGCCGCCAGGCAGGCCCGCGCCCATGACATTCGCGACCCGCACCAGGATCGCGGTCTTCCAGTCGCCCTCGGCGCCGAAGCCGTAGCCCTCGGCCATGAGGCGCTGCACCGCGAGGCCGGGGAGCTGCTTCAGTGCGCCCAGGTCCTCGAACGACGTCGTGAAGGCGCCGAAGCCACCGGCTTCGAGGAAGGTGCGAAGGCCCACCTCGATCGCGGCGCCGTCGCGCAGCGACTGGTGGCGTTCCGCCCCGGGACGCAGCTCATCGGCGACGTCGTAGAGCTCGAGGTACTCGGCCACGAGGGCGTCGATCTGGGCGTCGGATGCTGCGGCGACGGCATCCGCCAGCTCGTTGACACCCCACGTGTTGACCTGCACGCCGAAGCGCAGCTCGGCCTCGGTCTTGTCTCCCTCGGTGACCGCGACGTAGCGCATGTTGTCGCCGAAGCGGGCGAGCTTGAGGGTGCGGGCGGCCTGCCAGCCGGCGGCGGCGCGCTGCCACTGCTCGATCTGCTCGCGCACGACCGGGTTCGACACGTGGCCGACGACGGTCTTGCGCGCGACGTTCAGCCGCGTCTGGATGTACCCGAACTCGCGGTCGCCGTGGGCGGCCTGGTTGAGGTTCATGAAGTCGAAGTCGATGTCGGCCCACGGCAGCTCGACGTTGGCCTGCGTGTGCAGGTGCAGCAGGGGCTTCTGCAGCGCATCGAGGCCCGCGATCCACATCTTGGCGGGGCTGAAGGTGTGCATCCACGCGATGATGCCGATGACGTCGTCGCGGGCGTTCACCTCGAGGGCGAGGCGACGGATGCTGTCGGAGTCCTTCAGCACGGGCTTCCAGACCACGCGCACCGGCAGGTCGGACAGCCCGGCGACGACGGCCTGGGACTGGTCGGCGACCTGGCGCAGGGTCTCTTCGCCGTACAGGTTCTGACTGCCGGTGACGAACCAGACCTCGTAGGCGTCGAGGGAGGTGGAGAGGGCCATGGTGTTCCTTCGGTTGCGGTTCAGAGTGCGGCGACGGCGGCGGCCTCGATGGCCAGGCCGGCGCGGTAGCGGTCGAGGTAGGTCGCGAAGCCCGCGACGTCGCCGCGGTCGGGCTGGGCGACGGTGACGTCGGCTCCGGCGAAGACGTGGCTGTCGAGGTAGGTCGCGAGGTCGGTGCCTTCGGCGTGGGCGAGGTACGACGCCAGCACGGCGATGCCCCAGGCGCCGCCTTCGGCTGCGGTGTCGCCCACGGCGACGGGGGCCCCGAGTGCGCCGGCGAGGAAGCGCTGGGCGACGCCCGCGGTGCGGAACATGCCTCCGTGGGCGAACATGCGATCCAGCGCCACGCCCTCGGCGTCGAGCACCCGCATGCCGAGGGCGAGGGTGCCGAAGACTCCGTACAGCTGGGCGCGCATGGCGTTGGCCAGGGTGAACGAGCTGTCGGGCGTGCGCACGAACAGCGGCCGCCCCTCGTCGAGGCCTGCGATCGGCTCGCCCGCGAGGTGGTTGTAGGCGATGAGGCCGCCGGCGTCGGCATCGCCGGCGAGGGCCTCGCGGAACAGCGTCTCGTATACGGCATCCGCGTCGAGGGGCTGCCCAGCGGCCTCGGCGAAGCGCGCGAACATCGCCGCCCATGCGGCCAGCTCGCTCGCGCCGTTGTTGCAGTGCACCATGGCGACGGGGTCGCCGGCGGGGGTCGTGACGAGGTCGAGCTCGTGGTGCGTGCGGGCCAGCGGCCGCTCGAGCACGACCATCGCGAAGATGCTCGTGCCGGCGCTGACGTTGCCGGTGCGGGGTGCGACGGCGTTGGTCGCGACCATGCCGGTGCCGGCGTCGCCCTCGGGCGGGCAGAGCGGGATGCCGGGGCGCAGGGCCCCGGTGGGGTCGAGCAGAGCCGCGCCCTCGGCGGTGAGGTCACCGGCGGGCGTCCCCGCCATGAGCACCTCGGGGAGCAGGGCGGCGAGGTCGAGTCCCGTGCCGAGGCCGGCGAAGCGCGCCAGCAGTTCGGGGGCGTATCCGCCCGTCGCCGCGTCGATGGGGAACATGCCCGACGCGTCGCCGATGCCGAGCACCCTGCGGCCGGTGAGACGCCAGTGCACGTAGCCGGCGAGCGTTGTGAAGAAGTCGATCTGCGGCACGTGCGGCTCGTCATCGAGCACGGCCTGATAGAGGTGGGCGATCGACCAGCGGTGCGGGATGTTGACCTCGAACAGCTCGGTGAGCGTGGTCACCGCGGGGCCCGTGTTCGTGTTGCGCCAGGTGCGGAACGGCACCAGCAGCTCACCGGCGGCGTCGAAGGCCAGGTAGCCGTGCATCATCGCCGAGACGCCGATCGCGCCGAACGTGTCGGGCACGACGCCATAACGGGCCTGCACGTCGGCGACGAGGTCGGCGTAGGCCGCCTGCAGCCCCGACCAGACGTCCTCGAGGGAGTAGGTCCACAGGCGCTCCTCGAAGCGGTTCTCCCACTCATGGCTGCCGACGGCGAGCACATCGGTGGGATTCTCGCCGACGAGGCAGGCCTTGATGCGGGTCGACCCCAGCTCGATGCCGAGCGACGTGCGGCCGGCGCGGATGGCCTCGGCGGTCGTCGATTCGTTCATGAGCGTCTGGTCTCCACCCTCTTCACGGAAGAGGGCGTGCGCCCCCTTGAGCACCATCATGTTACCGGTAAAGCCGCGGGTCGCCCCCTGGCCGGGGCGCTACTCGCGCTTCTTGCTCACCGCCCGCTGCAGCAGCACGAAAATGAGCAGGATGCCACCGGTGATGATGGTCGTCATCTCGGGGCGGATGCCGCCGTCGCGGGTGATCAGCACGTTCATGAGCCCCAGCACAAGGGCTCCCACCACCGAGCCGAGGACGTACCCGAAGCCACCGGTCAGCAGCGTGCCGCCGATCACGGTGGCCGCGATCGCGTCGAGCTCCCAGCCGATGCCGGTGATGTTCTGCGCGCTGCCGAGGCGGGAGGTGTAGACCACCGCCGCGACCCCGGAAAGGGAGCCGCTGATGACGTACACGAGCATCTTGGTCCGCGGCACCGGCAGTCCCATGAGCGCCGAAGAGTTCTCGGAGCCGCCGATCGCGTAGACGGTGCGCCCGGTGCGGGTGCGGTGCAGCACGAAGAACGCTGCGAGTACGACGACGAGCGCGATGATCACCCCGGGTGAGACGACGAGGTCGTTGACCTTCGGCCCGTCGATCACCTTGATCTGGGTCCCGAGCGCACGGATCGGCGAATCGTCGCCGAGCCGCTCGGGCACAGTGCTGAGCAGCGACGCGAGGCCCCGGCCCAGGAACATCATCGCCAGCGTCGCGATGAACGGCTGCACGTTGAAGTACTGCACCAGGGTGCCGCTGATCAGACCCGAGACGGTGCCGATGAGGATCATCAGCACGATGACCATCCTGGGGTTCCAGCCCGCGTTGGACAGCATCACACCGGCCACGCTCGAGAGCGCGATGACGGCGCCGACCGAAAGGTCGATGCCTCCGGTGAGGATCACGAACGTCATGCCGACCGCGATGATGATCAGGTGCGCGTTGTTGATCAGCAGGTTCGACAGCGTGCTGTACTGCACGATGCGTCCGTACGACAGTTCTCCGAAGACGACCATGGCGACGAAGATCGTGATCGCGGCCACGGTCGGCAGCACCGAGGGGTTCGAGGTGACGACGCGCCGAACCGATCCGGCGAATCGGGCGAAGCTGGAGGGCCCGGTCGGCGCGCCCGTCGGGCGGCTGTCGACGGCGGTCATACCGCCACCTCCTGTTCGGTGCGAGCCGGGCTCGGCGACGGGGCCTTCGGGGGGCGCCTCCGCTGCACGAACCAGCCGCGCACCCGCTCGGACTGCAGCAGGCAGAGCACCACGATCACGATGGCCTTGAACGCGGGGGTCGCCGAGGACGAGATCCCGAGGAACAGCACCGTCTTGTCGAGCGTCGCGATCAGAAGCGCGCCCACCGCCGCGCCGCCGATCGAGAACTTGCCGCCGGCCAGCGACGTGCCGCCGATCACGACCGCCAGGATGGCGTCCAGCTCCAGTTGATAGCCGGTGCGGCTGACGTCCACCGTCATGACCGTGCCCACCGACATCACCCCGGCGATGCCGGCCAGCACGCCGCTGGAGATGTAGACCGTGAGCAGCAGGCCGCGGGGCTTGATCCCCGCCATCCTGCTCGCCTTCGGGTTGATCCCGATCGCCTCGATCATGAGCCCGAGTGCGCTACGACGCACGATCAGCCCGACCACGACGACGATGGCGATGGCGAGGAAGAACACCACGGGCAGCCCGATGAGGTAGCCGTTGGCGATCCACCGGAAGGGGGCGCTGGATGCCGATGTGTTCTGCCCCGACGTGATCACCTTCGCCAGTCCTCGCCCCGCGAGCATGAGGATGAGGGTGCTGATGAAGGGCTGCAGCCCGACGTACGCCACGAGCACACCGTTCACCGCACCCAGCACGGCGCTCACGATCAGCGCCAGGCCGACGGCCGCCAGTGCGACGCCGACCGACTCGGAGTCGCCGGCAGCCTTCATGAACTCCATCGAGACGGCACCCGCGACGGCCATGACGGAGCCGACGGAGAGGTCGATGCCGCCGGTGGCGATCACCAGCGACATCCCGACGGCGATCATGAGGATCGGCGCGGCGGCGCGCAGGATGTCGATGACGTTGCCCACGAGGTTGCCGTTGGTGGGGTTGATCGACAGGGCAAGGTACCCCGGGTCCTTGAGGACGTTCAGCAGCAGCAGCACGAGGATGGCGACGATTCCCCAGACGAAGGGCTTGCGCATGAGTTCGCGCAGCGCAGCGGATCGGGCAGCGCTCATGACCGGTCCCCCGACCCGTCGGGCTGATCCGCCGGGGAGGCGGCTTGGAGCCCGTCTTCGGCATCGACCAGGCCACGATCGGCGGCAGCCGCGACGCCGTGCGCGGCGATGATGTCGACGACCCGCTCGGCGGTCACCTCCGGGCCGTTGACGATCTCACCGATCTTCTGATGGTCTTTCAGCACCACGATCCTCTCGCTGAGACGCACGACTTCCTCCAGTTCCGAGGAGATGAAGACCACCGAGACGCCGGTCTCGGCGAGCTCGGCGACCGCTTCCTGGATCTCCGCCTTGGCGCCGACGTCGATGCCCCGCGTGGGCTCGTCGAGGATCAGCACCTCGGGGTTCGTCGCCAGCCAGCGACCGAGCAGCACCTTCTGCTGGTTGCCGCCCGACAGGTTCCGGATGAGCCGGTTCGGGTCCGCCGGGCGCACGTTGAGGGCGGTGATGTACTTCCGGACGATCTCGTCCTTCTCCCGGCGCGACAGCGGCCGGGCCCATCCCCGCTCCGCCTGCACCGCGAGGACGATGTTCTCCCGCACGGTCAGGTCCGCGATGATCCCCTCATCTCGACGGTTCTCCGTAGAGAAGGCGATGTGGTGGGCCAGGCCGTCGGCGGGGGTCTTCAGATCGACCCGGCGACCGTGCACGGTGATCTCACCCTGGTCGGCACGGTCGGCGCCGAACAGCAGCCGCGCAAGCTCCGTGCGCCCCGACCCGAGCAGGCCCGCGAAGCCGACGACCTCGCCCCGGTGAACGGTGAGATCGGTCGGCTCGATCGCCCCGCGCCTGCCGAGACCCTGTGCGGTCAGCACGGGTTCCTCGGCGGCATGGTCGCGTCGCTCGACGCGGCGGTTTCCGCCGAGGGAGTTCAGCGTGTCGAGGTCCTTGCCGATCATCTTCGAGATCAGCGACCGGCGGTCGAGCTCCTGGGTTGCATACTCTCCCTCGTAGCGCCCGTTGCGCAGGATCGTCATGCGGTCGCTGATCGCGTAGACCTGGTCGAGGAAGTGAGAGACGAACAGGATGGCCACGCCCTGGTCCCGAAGAGCCCGGATCACCCGGAAGAGGCCCTCGACTTCTGCGGCATCCAGGCTCGACGTCGGTTCGTCGAGGATGAGCACCTTCGCCTTGACGGCCATGGCGCGGCTGATCGCGACGAGCTGCTGCACCGCGATCGAGAGCGTGGACAGCGGCCTGCGGGTGTCGAGGTCGCCGAGCCCCAGCTTCTCGAGCGCCTCGGTCGCCGCCTTGTGCGTGGCGCGCCAGTTGATTCCGAACGGCCCGCGCACTTCGTGCCCGAGCATCACGTTCTCGCCGATCGAGAGGTTGGTCACGAGGTTGACCTCTTGATAGACCGTGGAGATGCCGGCCGCCTGGGCGTCGCTGGTGCCGTGGAGCTGACGCTCCTCCCCGCTGACGGCGATCGACCCCGAGTCGATCCGGTAGACACCCGTCAGCGCTTTGATCAGGGTCGACTTACCGGCGCCGTTCTCCCCCATCAGCGCATGGACCTCGCCCGGGAAGAGACGGAAGTCCACGCCGTCCAGCGCTTTGACCCCCGGGAACTCGATGGAGATGTCGCGCATCTGCACGACCGGCAGTTCTTCACTCATGGCTTCGCATCCTGTGATCGGCCGCGGTGACGACCAGGGCTGTCGACCGCGGTGCGGGGCCTGATCCGGCCCCGCACCGCATGTCCATGACTCTGAGGTGGGCGACAACGCGCCCGACGCTCAGTACTGGCGGTCAGCCAGAACGCTGTCGGCTGACTCGGGCGAGTCGAAAGCTGTGCTGGGGACGATGATGTACGACTCGACGTCGGCACCTTCCAGCGCCTTCGCGACGACGTCCAGCGCGGTGTCGCCGAACAGCGGGTTGTACTCGTGCACGAAGCTCAGCTGCCCGGCGGCGAGTGCTTCCATCGCCGCGCGGGTGCCGTCGATGGTGGCGATCTTCACGTCGACGCCCGGCGTGAGGCCTGCCTCCTCGACGGCCTGAGCCGCACCGAGTCCCATCTCGTCGTTCTGGGCGAAGATCAGCTGGATGTTGTTGCCGTTGGCCTTCAGGAGGGTCTCGGTGACGCTCTTGCCCTCTTCGGCCGACCAGTTGGCCGTCTGCGCCGCGACCTTCACCAGCCCGGAGCCTTCGACTGCGGCATCCCAGCCCTCGTTGCGCTCGTTGACGACGCCGACTCCTGCTGGGCCCTCGAGAACGATGTAGTTGCCGCCATCGGGGAACTGCGAGACGGCCCACTCGCCGACCGCCTCGGCGACGACGACGTTGTCCGGCGCGATGCGGGTGACGTACAGGCTCGTGTCGTCGGGCTCGATACCGCGGTCCAGAAGCACCACCGGAATCTCGGCTTCCTGGGCACGCGCGAGCGAGTCCTCCCAGCCGGACGCCTCCGTCGCCGAAAGCAGGATGACGTCGACGCCTTCGTCCACGAACGACGTGAAAGCGTCGATCTGCGACTTCTGGTCGAGGTTCGTCGCCGGCGCGTACCTGAGGTCGTACCCGGCGTCTTCTGTGAACGTCGACTGGATGTTGTCCTCGTTGGCCTCGCGCCAGGCTCCCTCGGGGCCCACCGCGACGAAGCCGACCGTGATCAGATCGCCGTCACCGCCGGCACCGGCGTCACCGCCGTCGCCACCCCCGGCGCAACCGGCCAGCCCCAGAGCCAGGGCCCCCGCCCCGACGAATCCCAGCAGATTGAGCATCCGCTTCTTGTGTGCCATTTCTCCTCCTTGAGACTTCGGCGTGCACCCGTCGAAGTGAAAAGACGTGCCCGGAAGCACGCTCGGGTATGTGTGCGCCTCAACTGTGCGCGCTAACATCGCCCACCACAAGTGGCCCGTTTCGATTCGTTACGCTCTCGTTACCGCGCGCCCGCCCCGCGCCCGAGGCCAGTTCTCACGCGGACGGATGCGCCGTCGAGCTCCGCACGATCAGCTTGGGCTCGATCATGTCGTGCTGCACCTGAGCGTCGCCGTCGATCGCGGCGATGATCTGCTGCAGGGCGAGTTCGCCGAGCGCAGCGAAGTCCTGTCGCACCGTCGTCAGGGGCGGCAGGAAGTGGCGCGCGTCCGGCAGATCGTCGAAGCCGACGACACTGATGTCCTGCGGAACGCGCAGTCCCTGCTCCCACAGGCCGTGCACGAAGCCCAGGGCCATCTGGTCGTTGGCGGCGAACACGGCGGTCACGCCGTTGGGTTCGAAGTCCCGACCGATCGCGTAGCCGAAGTCCGACGTCCAGTCGCCCGAGAGCGACTTCGGGATGGGCAGCCCGGCCAGCGCGAGCGCGTCACGCCACCCGCCTTCTCGCTCGCGGGCGTCGTACCAGTCCAGCGGCCCCGACAGATGAAGGATCGACCGGTGCCCTCGCTCGATGAGGTGGGTGACGGCGAGCGTCGCACCGGCGCGCTGGTCGACAGCGACCGAGTGCCAGACATCATCCTGCTCGGCCTTCACGACGATGGTCGGAAGCCCGGTGCTCTGCTGCCGGAGGATGTCCAGCGACGACGCCCGCGGAGCGATGACGCACAGGGCATCCACGCCCTGCGTGACCAGTTCGACGACGCCGTCGTTGATCTGCGACTGCTCGTCGTCGGAGATCGAGAAGGCGCTGATCGCATACCCGACCTGTCGCGCCGCACCCTCGAGCGCGCGCAGCGTGCTGTTGGGCCCGTACTGCAGCGGAGCATCCACCAGCACGCCGATGCGCATCGCTCGACGCGTCGCGAGCGCACGCGCAATCGAGCTGCGTGTGTACTTCATCTCGTCGATCGCCTTGAGCACCCGACCGCGCGTGGAGTCACGGATGTTCGGGTGCCCGTTGAGCACGCGCGAGACGGTCATGTGCGAGACACCCGCCTGCTTCGCCACGTCGTAGATGCTCGGCCGCTGCCGGCCGCGATTCAGGTCGTTCACTTTCACCTCCGGCAGCACAAGCATGGTGGGTGCCGGAGTCGACCGCCACTTCGGGGGCGGCGAGCGGCGACTGAGGGCCGCTCGCTCGCGGCGCGTGAGCCCGGCCTTGGTCTCAGCGGCGGCGAGATATGCCTGGAACGACATGACTGTCTCCTTCACTCCCTGGTCGTCGACGGCTGATCTGGCCGCGGCCGTTCCCTCCCCGCTGGGCGTGGCCACGGGGTTATACACAATGGGGGGGTTGGCCTGGGGTTTCTCGGCCTTCAATGTCGGAGGGGGGCGCCAGAATCGGGGGTATGAACACCTCCCTGGCCGCCGGTTCGATCGCCATCTCGATCGCCACTGCCTCGCGCGGCGCGGTGATCACCGGTGTGGAAGACACGCGCCAGGCGATCGCGGCACTGCAGGCGGAAGAGCTGCATTGGCTGGCGCGGGCCGAGGTGCTCGCCGCGGAGGAGACCGCGCGGGTGCCGTCGAGTGAGGGGCGGGAGCGGGAGATGCCGCGGCGGGCGATGGCGGCCGAGCTCGCGGCGGTGCTGCGGCGGTCGGATCGGGGCATGCAGGAACGGATGCGTGACGCCGCGGTGCTGGTGGACGGGTTCCCGGCAACGCTCGGTGCGCTGGAGGCGGGGCGGATCGACGTGGCGCATGTGCGGGTGATTCAGGATGCCGGCGCGCGCATCACCGACCCTGACGCGCGGGCCCGGTTCGAACAGGCCGCGCTGGTGGTGGCGGAGCGGGAGACGCCGGGTCGGGCGAAACCGATCATCCTGATGCTCGCCCAGAAGCTCGACCCGGTGCCGCTGGAAGAACGGCACGCCGAAGCAGCGGCCGGGCGGCGGGTGTGGGTGCGGGACCTCGACGACGGCATGGCGGAACTGGCGGCGGTGCTGCCGGCGCCGCTGGCGTACGCGATTAAGGACCGGCTCACAGCGCATGCCCGAGAGATCGTCGCGGCGGCACGGGCCGCGCGGGCGGCCGCGGATGGCGAGGGCACGGAGGGCACCGCCGACGTCATCGCGACCGACCACCGCACCACCGACCAGGTCCGCGCCGATGTGCTCACCGACCTTCTCCTCACCGGGCACGCGAGCGCGCCGGTGTCCGCCGGGAGCATCCCCGGAACCACGGCGATCACCGCGCACGTGCAGATCACGATCCCCGCGGCGACCTTGACAGGCGAGGGCACCGAACCCGCCGAACTCGTGGGGTACGGGCCCATCGACCCCGACACCGCCCGGCACCTCGCCGCCGCTGCCGACGTCTGGGAACGGTTGTTCACCTCCCCCACGACCGGGGCGGTGCTGCAGGTCGACACCTACCGACCCAGCGTGCAGATTCGCCGGCTCCTCGACGCGAGGGACGAGCACTGCCGGTTCCCCGGCTGCCGGCGACCAGCCCGACACTGCGACGGCGACCACACCATCGACGCCGCCCTCGGCGGACCGACCCGAGTCACCAACCTCGCCAACCTCTGCCCCGGACGACATCACCCCGTCAAACACGGCACCGCATGGAGCGTGGTCCAGAAACCCGACGGCATCCTCGAATGGACCAGCCCCACCGGACGCGTCTACGTCGACATCCCTCGCCGGGTGCTGGAGTTCATGGCCCTCGCCGCCGCGGAAGAACCCGCACCGTTCTGAGCGATCGCCGCACAGCCCGGCGCCCGCCAGAGGCCAGCGCTCACTGTCAGCGCTCAAGAGCCGCGTGGCGTTCACGCGATGGCGGTGCGACGGGTGAGGTCCGGATGCCGCGGCGGCACGAGCCACGACACGATCGCGATCGCGAGCGGCAGGCCCACGGCCAGGAGGGCGAGCCACAACCACGGCAGGTCGGCGAGCTGCGGCGGGTTGTAGCTGTTCTGGCTGGCGAGCACCAGGCCCCACACCGGCAGGATGCCGGCTACCGCGCCCGTCACGGTGCCGAGCCCCGTGATCACGAGCGCTTGCCACAGCGCGATGCCGCGGCGCAGGCGCCGGCTGCCTCCGACGGCGGCGAGCGTCGCGTCATCGGGGCGGCGCTCGACGCGCGCAAGCCCGAGGGCGACGGCACTGGCGGCGACCACGAGCACGCCCGTCGCGCCGAGGATGAGCCACAGCCAGCCGGCGGGGGCGGACGGGCCGCTCTCGAGCTGAGGCCACAGGTAGACGTCGGGGTTCATGCGCGACGCGGCCTCGGCGTCGGCGCGCAACCGGTCCAATGCCGTGACCGACAGGGGCTCGTCGTAGGCGGCGACGAGGGTGAAGCCGCCGTAGCCGATGCCGAGGCGGTCGGCCGTCTGCGACGAGACGACCACGGCCCAGGGCAAGGCCACGGGCGTCTGCAGATCGACGACCTCGAGCGAACGCTCGTCGCGCGTCTGAACCGTGGCCGCGTCCCAGGATCCGTCGATCTGCTCGACCGTCACGGTGCCCACCTCCACCCGCCCATCGCCAATGAGGAAGTCGGGGTTGGTGACGATGGCCGCCCCGTCGCGGAAGGCGGCGCGCGCGGCGCTGGGCACGGCGACCCCGAGCGCGGCGTCGAGGTCGGCGTCGTCGACCACGGCCAGGGCGTGGTGATATCCGGCGGCCGCAGCGCCGACGGGGACGCAGTTCGCGTTCGCCGCCGCAGCATCCGCGCAGTCGACGTAGTCCTGCAGCGCCGGGGCGACCACCGTGGCGTCGGGATTGCGCAGCCGCCCGGCTTCGTCGTACTGACCAGGCCAGCCCTGGGTGCGCACGAGCGACACCGCGGCGGGACCGGTGCGGGCGAGCAGCGCCCGCCCGCGTTCCTCAGCGGCCGCGAGCTGTGCGCCCGGGTCGTCCGTCTCCCCGAACGACGCCATGAGGGCGACGCTGCCCAGCGGCGCCTGGTGGAACCAGCCACGCTCGGCGGCCCCGAGGGCCACCGCGACCCCGCCGAGTGCGACCGACGACAGGAACGCGACGGCGGCGATGGCGGCGAAGGCCGGCACGATGCGGCCCGGGTTCGCCGCGGCGTCGCGGCTTGCGATGCGCGGGGCCAGTCCCAGCCGCGACAGCACGCGGGCCAGCAGCGTCAGCAGCCAATGCCCCGCGAGGATGACGCCCACCTGCAGCAGCAGCGGGCCGGCGATGATTCCGATGGTGCCCGCGACCCACAGCGGATGCGGCGTGCCGTCGGCGACGACCGGATCGACCGTGGCGAGCACCGTGCCCGACGCCGCCGTGAGACCGACGCCGACGACCAGCAGCAGCGAGCCCCACAATGGCCGATCGGTGCGCACCCGCACCGGACGCCGGGCGCCGCGCAGCGCCGCGATCACCTCACCGCGGGTGGCGGCTCGTGCCGGCATCAGGGCGGCGAGCGTGCCCACCAGGACAGCGAACACCACGACTCCGGCGAGCGCAGGCCACGGCAGGTGCAACCCCCAGAAGGCGGCGGCGGAACCGTCGTCCAGCAGGTGCAGGAACAGGATGCCGAGACCGATGCCCATCCCGGCGCCTATGACACCGCCCACCAGCCCCAGCACCGTGCCCTGCAGCAGCACGATGCGCAACACGTCGCCCCGCGCCGCACCGACGCTCGCCGCCACGGCGAGCGCGCGCTGCTGACGGCGAGCACTGACGGAGAACGCGGCCCCCGCCAGGAGTACGACCAGGTAGCCGCTGAACGCTGCGGCGGCGGCGACGACGGCCGCGATCGACCAGACCGCGCCGTCGGACAGGCCCGGCGCCGCACCGGCCCCCGGATTGGCGTACAGGTGGCGGTCCAGCACGATGAGGCCCTCGTGGTTGAGGTCTGCCACATCATCGGCGGTCGGACTCCACTCCGGAAGGAACCAGCGCGTGGCCATGACGTCGGTCTGCAGCGCGCGCGTCGCGGCGGTGGCGGGGAGGAAGACGACCTCCGCGGCATCCGCGTCTTCAGCCTGCGTCATGACGCCGGTGATCGTGAAGGATGCCGCCGGCTCGGTGAGCACCAGTTCGTCACCGATGGCGGCGCCGAGGCGCTCGAGGGCGCCGGGAGACACCATCGCCTCGCGCGCATTCGCGGGGGCACTCCCGTCGTGGAGGTCGAAGCGGCCGGCGAGCACGGGATCCCACGCGTCTCCGATGACGGCCGCGAGCGCGCCGGTACCGCCCGCGGTCTCGGCGGTGACGGCGCCCTCGCCGATCTCGATCGCGTCGAGCCCGCGAGGCAGCAGCGGCGCGGCGCTCTCGGGCATCGGCTGCTCCGCGTTCGCCGGGATGCCGGTCATGTCGTCGCGGTCGATCTCCCACCAGGCGGGCCGGTCGAGGTACTGCCGCAGCGACGGGTCGGGGCCGTGCACGACCGCCACCCAGCTATCAGCCTGGCCGAGCTCGGCGGTGAGCGTCTCTTCGGTCGTCGGGATGTGGCTGACGCCGAAGACGATGCCGCCGGAAACGAGCGCCATCGGCAGCGCGATGAGGGTCACCACGAGCAGGCTCGACGCCCAGGCGCGGCGCACCTGCCGCGACGCGAGGCGCAGGTCGGCGCGCAGGCGGGGCCAGGGGGAGCGGCGCTCGACGGGCGGACGGACGGAGGGTGCGGCGGACGGCGGCCCCGCGAGGTCGGGGGCCGGGGCGGTGACGGTCATCGCGCGTCGCTCAGCAGCGAGTCGGCGCCGGCGCGGCGGGATTCGTCGACGACGCGGCCGTCGCGCAGGAACACGATGCGATCGGCCCACGCGGCGTGACGCGGCTCGTGCGTGACGAGGATGCCGGCGGCTCCGGCATCCACTCGGGAGCGCAGCATCTTCATGACCGCCTCGCCCGTCACCGAGTCGAGGGCACCGGTGGGTTCGTCGGCGAGGATCAGCCGGCGTCCGCCGACCACGGCGCGGGCGATGGCGACCCGCTGCTGCTGGCCGCCGGAGAGGTCGTCGGGGTAGGCGTCGAGCTTGTCCTCGAGACCGACGGCGGCGAGCGCATCCTTGCCGGCCCGGCGCGCCACCCGGGCCCGGAAGCCGTCGAGTTCGAGCGGCAGCGTGACGTTCTCCATGGCCGTGAGGGTGGGGATGAGGTTGAAGTCCTGGAAGACGAAGCCCAGCGACTGCCGCCGCAGGCGGGCGAGTTCGCGGGCGGATGCCGTTGAGAGGTGCGTGCCCTCGACGATGACCTCTCCGGTCGTGGGCTGCTGCAGGCCGCCGGCGATCGAGAGCAGGGTCGACTTGCCCGAGCCGGATGCCCCCATCACGGCGACCAGTTCGCCGCGGGCGACGTCGAGGTCGACGCCCACGAGGGCGCTGACGGCGGTCTCGCCCACGCCGTACTGCTGCGTGACTCCGACCAGGCGCAGCACCGGGCCGGTCGTCGCGGCGGTCATCGCGCTGACTCTGCCGTGGTTGCGGCGGCCTTGGCGGGGCGGCCCCGCTTGGGCTTGTCGGTCGACAGCTCCAGCGCCATCGCGTGGCGCGGATGCATCGCGAGACGCTGCTCGGTGTGATCGAGCCAGCGCACCTCGGCCTCGGCGGTGAAGATCATCGCGTCGACGACCAACGACCAGGCCAGCTCCTCCGGCCCGTTCGGGTCGGCGCCGGCATACTTCGCGCGCTGCAGCTCCTGCAGCTGGGCGAGGGATGCGCGGCGCTGCGTCTGGATCACCTCCGCGACGTCCACGCCCGGGAGGGTCGCAGCGACGGCGAGCTTGATCGCGAGCTCGTCCCGCGTGCCCTGGCCTCGTTCCACCGGGGAGCCGAGCCAGGCGCGCACCTCGGCCCGGCCGGCATCCGTGATCTGCCAATACACGTGACCCTGCTCGTCGATGTCGCCCTTCTCGACGAGGCCGTCGCGCTCGAGGCGGTCGAGGGTGTTGTAGATCTGGCCCACGTTGAGCGGCCAGGTCGAGCCGGTGCGCCGGTCGAACTCGGCTCGCAGCTGGTAGCCGTAGCAGGGGCCCTGGTCGAGGATCGCCAGCAGGCTCTGTCGTACCGACATCGTTTCTCCCATCAATGCATACCGCGTATGTGATTTCTGAGTATATACATACGCGGTATCTTCACGACGAGCCAGACCGCTATTACCGTGGGAGGGGCGGGAGGTGGAGATGAGCGAGGATCCCCGGCTGGATGCCGCGCGATACCGCGTCGACAAGCTCCAGCGCGAGATGGATGCCGAGACGGAGGGCGATGCCCCCGCAGAGCCGGAAGCCGCACCTCCGGAGGCCGACCATGTGCGCTCGAGCGCGGGCAGCTCGATGGCGACCGACCGCGTGGCCTTCGTCGAGACGTCGATCCAGCAGGCAATCCGACGCGGCGAGTTCGACGACCTGCCCGGGGCGGGCAAGCCGCTCGAAGGGCTCGGTGCGCAGCACGACCCGGACTGGTGGATCCGCCGCAAGATCCAGACCGAGAAGCTCACCGGTCTCGGGCCGCCGTCCCTGATGCTCCGCACCGAGCACGCCGAGTTCAGCGAGCGCGCCGACGCGTTCTTCCGGGAGCAAGAGGTGCGCGACTATGTCGCGGACTTCAACCGCCGCGTGATCGAAGCGCGACGCCAGCTGCAGGGCGGGCCGCCGGTCGTCACGCCGCTGCACGACGTCGAGGAAGAGGTGGCCGCCTGGCACGAGCGCCGCGCGGCACGGCAGGCCGCGGCATCCGCCCCTGCCGACGCCGACGCCGCGCGCCCGCGCCGGCGCTGGTGGCGGCGCCCACGCCCGTGACGCGCGGCGCACCCCGCGCCGGCGCGCACGCGCCTCGGTCGTCACGAAAGGCCCGGTCACGGGGCCACAACGGCACATTTGCGACGACCGAAGCCACTCGCACCCGGCGCCCCGGACGCCCGCTCCGGCACGGGGACCAGCACCGGGGAAGGTAACCTTGCGGGCGATGACTTCCCCCGATTCTCCCGACTCCCCCTACATCGTGGCCACCGACGGAGCCTGCAAAGGCAACCCCGGACCGACAGGATGGGCGTGGGTCGCCGCCGACGGGCATTGGGCCGCGGGGGCCATCCCGCAGGGCACGAACAACGTCGGCGAGCTGATGGGGCTGCTGAAGGCGATCACCGACCACCCGGATGTGGCGAATCTGCACATCCAGGCCGACTCGAAGTACGCGATCGACACCTACCAGTCCTGGATGGACGGCCACCGCCGCCGCGGCTGGAAGACCTCCACGGGCTCCCCCACGAAGAACCGCGACCTGCTCGAGCAGCTGATCGTCGCCCGCGACGCCCGCCGCGCGGCCGGCCTTCCCGACGTCGTGCTCGAGCACGTGCGCGGTCACCGCGGGCACGTGCTCAACGAGTGGGCCGACGAGCGCGCCGTGCGCGCGGCCGAGCACGCGGCCAAGGGCATCGCGAGCGCCTGGTCCTCACTCGGCGGCAAGGAAAAGCTCGACGTCGCCGCCGCCCCGGCCAAGAAGCGCTGACGCCCGAGCGGATGCCGCGGCATCCGCCTCACCAGTTCGATACGTACAGCGACACCTCCTGGTCGACGGCCTTCCGCGCCAGCGGCAGACCCGTCTCGACCGCCTGCCCGATGCGGGCGCGCACCTGCGGCGAGCGCAGCGCGTACCCGTCGAAGTCGGCGGCGCTGGCGTAGACGCCGACGGGCAGCGTCAGCGCCTGGAAGAAGCCGAACAGCGGCCGCAACTGGTGTTCCAGGATGAGCGCGTGCCGATCGCCGCCGCCGGTGGCCGCGAGCAGCACGGGGGCGCCCACGAGCGCGTACTGCTCGACGAAGTCGAACAGGTGCTTGAAGAGTCCGGTGAACGACGCCCGGTAGACGGGCGATGCCACCACCAGCAGGTCGGCCGTCTCGATGTCGCGGAGGGCCTGCTGCGCCGGGGCGCCCAGCTGCTCCCGGGTGAGGGCGCCGGCGAAGGATCCGCCGAGGTCGGCGACCTCGATGATGCGGGAGCTCGTCGGCACCCGGGCCGACACGGCATCCATGATCGCCGAAAGCAGCACCGTCGTCTTGCTCGGCGCCTGCAGGGCACCGGACACGCCCACCACCCGCAGCGGCGACATGGAGTCCGGCGCGCTCACCGGCGCGACCGCTCCGCGCCGACGAGATCGAAGCCGAACTCCACCGGCAGCGGCAGTTCGCCCGGACCGCCGCTGCGCTGCGCGAGCCCTCCGAGCGCCCGGGCGACCGCCACATTCAGCGGCGCCGCAACGCCGGCGAGCCGCGCCAGCAACGCGACCTCCCCGCTCAGGTGGTCCACCTCGCTCGAGGCACCCTGGGCGAAGCTCTGCCAGACCGCGCCGTGCCGGGGATCGTGCCCCGGCACCTCGCCGACCTGTAGCCGCGCGCCGTCCCACGACGGTGCGATCGCCAGCCCTGCGGCGGCGAAGACCGCGCGGGCCTCGGCGGCGAGGGCGGCGGCGGCATGCTCGGCCTGCTCGATCGTCGCGTCGAAGACGTCCACCACGATGCCGAGGCTCGCGACCAGCTTTCGGCGCTTGGCCGCCGCGATGTCAGGCTCGACGGATGCCGCGAAGCCCGCCGCCGCGAGCGCCAGCCGGTGCCGCTCCTCCTGCGAGGGCAGCGGCCGGGGAAAACCACCCAGCCACGCCGCACCGACGATCGGGTGCGCCGCGGCGACCACCACGCCGGGCTCGGCGAGGGCAACCGGGGCACCGATCGAGACCCCGACGACCGTGTCGAACCGGCGAAGGGCGGTGCGCTCCGCGGCCAGGCCGTTTTGCAGGGTGAGGATCGGAAGGTCCGCGACGACCCCGCGGCCGTCGACGAGCGGGGTCCAAGCGATCGCGGCGAGGGTCTCTTCCACGTGCTGCGCCCGCACGGCCAGCACCAGGGTGTCGGCGGCCGTCGGCCGGGCCACGGCGACGGAGCCGACGACCTCGACCGGCACCGTCTCATCACCGTGGGGCCGGCGAACGCGCACTCCGTCGCGGGCGATCGCGGCGCGGGCGGACTCCCGTGCCACCAGCACGACGGGAACCTGGGCGAGCGTCCATTGCGCGGCGAGCAGCCCCCCGACTGCGCCCGCGCCGACGACGATGTAGCGGCTCATGAACGCCCGCCCGGCTGGGACCCGACCGCCACCGGGCGGTCGGGATGGTTGGACCACTGGCTCCACGAGCCCGGATACAGGTGCGCCTCGTACCCCGCGAGGGTGAGCGCGAACGCGGTGTGCGCGGCGGTGACCCCCGAGCCGCAGTACACCCCGACCGGCGCGTCATCGGTCACCCCGAACTCCGCGAAGCGCTCGCGCAGCGCCGCGTGATCGAGAAAGCGGCCCTCGGCATCGACGTTGCCGGTCGTGGGCGCGTTGAGCGCTCCCGGAATGTGCCCGGCGCGCGGGTCGATCGGCTCCGCGTCTCCGCGATAGCGCTCCTCGGAACGCACGTCCAACAGCACCCCGCGCTCGGGGAACGCGGCCGCGGCGGCCATCGTCAGTCGGGGCAGGATGCCGCGGCGAAGCGTCACGCTGCCGGGGACCGGCACGACGCTGCCCCCCTCGAGCGGATACCCGGCAGCCGTCCAGCCCGAGAGCGCACCATCGAGGATGCGGACGTCCGCGATGCCGGCGTCGGTCAAGAGCCACCACGCGCGTGCGGCGGCGAAGGACGAGAGGTCGTCGTAGACCACGACCGTGTCGCCGTCGTCGATGCCCCACCGCCGCGCCGCCTCGCCCAGCTGCGCGGTCGGCGGCAGCGGGTGGCGGCCATCGGTCGGCTCCCCACGCCCGGCGAGCTCGCGGTCGAGATCGACGTAGACCGCCGTGGGGATGTGCCCGGCGCGGTACTCCACCCGCCCGTCGGGGCGGTCCAGGCGCCAACGCACGTCGAGGACCCGCACCGGCTCCTCACGCTCGAGCAGCTCGGCGAGGTCATCGGGACTGATGAGAAGGGACATGGTTCTCCCGGGTGTCGGTCGCCCGCGGCGAGGCGCAGCGGACGTGGCGGTGCGCCCAGGCTAAGCAACGGCCCGCGTGCGCGTCACGTGTCGCGGGCAAGTGTGTCGATGGCTTTCGCCGTGTGACGCCCTGTGTCGGGGGAATGCCGCGTGGATGCCTCGGGGAAGCATTCCCGCCCCCTGGGTGTTGCCGGGGGTGTGGACTACGGACATGACCTGCTCTTCGGCACTTTCCTCACCCCTGCCGCGGCGAACCCGCAGCACGTGGTGCAGCTGACCCAGCTGAGCGAGCAGCTCGGCTACGACCTGGCCACCTTCCAGGACCACCCCTACCAGCCGCGGTTCCTCGACACCTGGACCCTGATGTCGTACGCCGCCGCCGCGACCTCGACCATCCAGATCTCCCCCAACGTGGCGAACCTGCCGCTGCGGCCGGCGCCGGTGCTGGCGCGCGCCGCGGCATCGCTCGACCTGCTCTCCGGCGGCCGGTTCAATCTGGGCCTGGGAGCGGGGGCGTTCTGGGACGCGATCGAGGCGATGGGGGTGCCACGGCTCACGCCCGGCGAGTCCGTCGAAGCCCTGAGCGAGGCGATCGATCTCATCCGGGAGCTCTGGGCGGTCGGCGAGCGCGGGGCGGTGCACGGCGGCGAGCACTATCCCGTGCACGGCGCCAAGCGGGGCCCCGCGCCCGCCCACGAGGTGCCCATCTGGCTGGGCGCCTACAAGCCCCGCATGCTGCGCCTCACCGGCCGCAAGGCCGACGGCTGGCTGCCGTCGCTGTCGTACATGCAGCCCGGCGACCTCGCCGCCGGCAACGCGCGCATCGACGACGCGGCCGCCGACGCCGGGCGTCACCCGGGCGAGGTGCGGCGGCTGCTGAACATCTCCGGCCGCGAGAGCGCCGACCAGCTCATCGAGTTCGCCCTGCAGGAGGGCATGTCGTCGTTCATCGTCAGCAGCGACGACCCCGCATTCCTGGAACGGTTCGCGTCGGAGACGATCCCCGTCGTGCGGGAGGCGGTCGCCGCCGAACGTGCCCGCACGGGCAGCGCCGCGCCGGGCCGCAGCGCCCGCGCGATCGCGCAGCGCCGGGAGGGCATCGCCTACGACGACCTGCCGGCATCTCTGCGTGAGACGGCGATCGAACCCGGCGACTTCGCGTACCGCACGGTCCGCTCCACCTATATGCGCGGCGGCTCGCCCGGCATCGTGCTGCGGCCCCGTGACGTCAGAGAGGTGGCGGATGCCGTCGCATTCGCCCGCCGGCATCGGCACGTCCCCTTCGGCATCCGCAGCGGCGGGCACGGCGTCAGCGGCCGCAGCACCAACGACGGCGGCATCGTCGTGGACCTCGGGGCGCTGTCGCAGATCGAAGTGCTCGACCCCGAGACCCGCCGGGTGCGGATCGGCCCGGGAGCGCGGTGGATGCAGGTCGCCCGCGCGCTCGAACCGCACGGGTGGGCCATCTCCAGCGGCGACTACGGCGGCGTCGGCGTTGGCGGACTCGCCACGGCGGGCGGCATCGGCTTCCTCGCCCGCGAGCACGGTCTGACGATCGACCGCATGGTGGCGGCCGACGTGCTGCTCGCCGACGGCACGGTGGTGCGCGCCAGCGCGGACGAGAACCCCGACCTGTTCTGGGCCGTGCGTGGCGCCGGGGCCAACGTCGGCATCGTCGTCGCGTTCGAGTTCGAGGCATCCCCCGTCGGCGACCTCGGCTGGGTGCAGCTCGCGTTCGATGCGACCGACACGGCCGGCTTCGTCCGCGGGTTCGGCGCGACGATGCAGGCGGCGCCGCGCGACGTCACGCTGTTCGCGATCCTGGCCCCTGCCCGGGCCGGGCAGCCTCCCATCGCGCAGGTTTACGGCGTGGTGGACAACCCGGATCCGGACACGATCATCGAGCGGCTGCAGCCCTTCGCGCAGATCGCCCCGCTGGTGGGGCAATCCGTGCAGCTGTCGACCTACGCCGCAGTCATGGCCAATGCGGCCGACACCGCGCACGACGGGCAGGGCGAACCCAGGTTCCGCTCCGGTCTGCTGCGCGACCTCGATGAGTCCGCCGACGCCATCGCGGCCCTCGTGGCCTCGGGGTCGAGCCCGTGGTTCCAGATCCGCTCCGTCGGCGGCGCGGTGGCCGACGTCCCCGCCGATGCGACCGCGTACGCGCACCGTGACGCGGCCTTCTCGGTCACCGCGATCGGCCGCGGCCCCGTCTTCGATCAGCTCTGGGACGCCGTCGCGACGCACTTCGACGGGCTGTACCTCAGTTTCGAGTCGCGCACCGACCCCGCGCTGATCGGCGAGGCGTTCCCGCCCGCCACCCTCGCGCGGCTACGGGACATCAAGCGCCGCTACGACCCGGAGGGCCTCTTCCGCGACAACTTCCCCGTCGCCTGACGCGTCCGCGTCCGCCCCGGGGCTGCTCGGGTGTCACGAATGGCGGGTGCCGCCACGCGAGACGGTGCGAACGCGACACTCGAGCAGCTCGCGAGCGCGGGGGCTCAGGCGGGGGCGACGGGGTCGCCGAGCGACAGCATCAGCCGGTTCGCCCAGTTGAAGAACGCGGCGCCGTGCACGACGTCGGCGATCGCGAGGTCATCCAGGCCCGCCTCCCGCAGCCGTTGCACGTGGTCCACCGTCAGCGCCGAGGGGGTGCGGGTCAGCGCGACCGCCGCGGCGACGATCGCGTTCCACCGCTCGCCGAGGTCGGCATCGACCCCCTCGTCGAGCAGGCGCTGCACGTCGTCGGGGTTGCCGGAGTGGTGCGCGGCGAACCGGGAGTGCACCGACGCGCAGAAGACGCAGCCGTTGAGGCGGGATGCCGCCGTGGCGGCGAGCTCCCGCTCGGCGCGGGGCAGCCCACCGTCGGTGTTGTAGAAGATGTCCTTGTCGACGCGGGTGCGGGCGCCCAGGATCTCCGGGTCGCGCACCAGCAGGCGGAAGTAGTCGCTCGACGCACGTCCCCGGTCGACGAGGCCGGCGTGGTCCCGCTCGTCAAGGTCGGCGATGGGCTTCGGCTCGAGGTGCGGGGTCCAGCCGACGTGGTCGCGCGTGAACCGTTCGGGGACGGTGGCGGTGGGCGTGTCGATGGTCATGCTGCGGCCTCCTCGGCGATGGTGCGCAGGCCGATCACGACCCGCTGCTGGAACGACAGGAACGCCACCAGCTGCGACAGGGTGACGACGGCGTCGACCGACCACCCGGCATCCGTCAGCGCGGCGAGCGCGGCGGCGTCCGCCTCGCGCGGGCGCACCACCAGGAGGTGGGTGTGCTCGAGGGCGGCGGCGAGCCGTTCGCCGACCGCCGCGCGCAGCTCGGCGGGTGCCTGCCAGCGCAGGCCCTCGGTGCTCTCGGCCTGCAGGCCGGGTTCGCGGTACCGGCCGAAGGGCCCGGGCGCGGCGGCTCCTGCGGCGGCGTCGATCACGGCGGCGGCGCGCTCGGGGTCGGTCTCGGTCGCGTGGGCCCGGTAGAACGCGGCGGTGGCGTCGTCGCCCGTGAGACGGGTGGCGAACGCGGCGATCAGCAGGCGGTCCGCGAGCGACACCTCGGTGTCGCCCCGCGGGGCGAACAGCGCGGCGAAGCTCTCCTGGGCCTGGTCCCGGGTGACGGGACGCTGCCGGCGCAGCGCGTCGAGCGCGGAGCCAGGCGTGACGACGGCGAGCTCGTCGATGACATCGGGCGGGAAGGCGGTCATACGGTGCTCCATTCGTGAGCGGCAGAGGCGGAGGCGGGGACGGATGCCGGGGTCGTCCAGCCCAGCACGGGCGCGACCTCGGTGGCGAACAGCTCGATCGAGCGCAGCACCAGCTCGTGCGGCGCGTCGACGGAGTGCACTTGGAAGGCGACCTCGTCGGCACGGGCGAGCACCGGGTCGGCGGCGAGCGATGCGGCGACGTCGTCGGGCCTGCCCACGTGGGTGTCGGTCGCGCGGATGAGTCCGGGAAGGTCGTCGGGCAGGGCGTGGCCCGCCCGGCGCAGGCCCACCGCGGCCCGCCTGAGCCCGATCTCGGCCAGACGCAGCGCCTCGTCGCGGTCGTCGGCGACGAAGACGGTGCGCGACGCCGTGATCCGCGGGGTCGCCCCCGCCGGCAGAGCCTCGAGGTACGCATCGACGATGGGCTGCTGCAGGTCGGCCAGCGACGCATCCGGGCGGGCCTCGGGGCGCGGCTGCGTGCGCGAGAGCAGCAGACCGTCGCCGGCGACGCCCGCCCGGGTGCCGCCGGGGGCAGAGAAGGTCGCCTGCCAGAGCCGGTCGCGCAGCGTGCCGGCAGACGGGTACAGTCGCGCACCGCCGCCCAGGTCGCCCCCGGCGAGCGCGGCGTGGAGAACGCCGAGCTTGCGCTCGTACTGCGGGGTCTTCTCGGCCGGGTCGATACCGAACGGCACGAACGACGAGGGCGCTCCGCCGCTGCCGAGTCCGAGGTCCACGCGGCCGTCCGAGAGCAGGTCGGCGACCACGGCGTCCTCGGCCACCCGCACCGGGTCCTCCAGGGTGAGGGTGACCACGCCGGTTCCGAGACGGATGCCGGTGGTGCGCGCGGCCGCGGCGGCGAGGAAGACGAACGGCGACGGCAGCCCGCCCTCCTCGGCGCGGAAGTGGTGCTGCGCGACCCAGGCGCGGCCGATGCCGAACCGCTCCGCATGCTGGATCTGCTCCAGCGCGAGGCGGAACCGCTCGGCGGGCGGCGCGTCGTCGAGCAGTCGGGTGAACAGGGCCAGTCGCTGGGTCATGCGGGTACTCCTTCTGTGGGCACGGCCGCCGGTGGCGGCGCAGGGTGCCGGGTGCCGCCGGGGATGGCGGCCAGCAGCCGTGCGGTGTCTTCGGTCTGCGGATCGGTGAAGATCCGCTCGGTGGTGCCGCTCTCCACGATCCGGCCGGCACGCAGCACCGAGACGGTGTCGCTGATGCGGCGGACGACGGCGAGGTCGTGCGAGATGAAGAGATAGGTGACGCCGAGGCCCTGTTGCAGTTCTTCGAGAAGCCGCAGGATCTGCGCCTGCACGGTGACATCCAGCGCCGACACCGCTTCGTCGAGCACGACGACCCGCGGTTCCAGCACGAGGGCGCGGGCGATCGCGACGCGCTGTCGCTGTCCACCCGACAGCTCGCGTGGGCGTCGGGCGGCCACGTCGGCCGGCAGTGCCACGCGCTCGAGCATCTCGGCGACGCGGCGCTGCCGCTCGCTGCGATCGCCCAGGCGGTAGTTGACCAGCGGCTCGGCGACGATCGCCCCGACGCTCTGCCGCGGGTCGAGCGACGCGAAGGGGTTCTGGTAGACCATCTGCACGTCGCGGCGGAACGCCGCGGCATCCGCCCGGCGCAGCCGTGCCACCTCGTGACCGGCGACGACGGCGCTGCCGGCGGTGGGCCGCTGGAAGCCCATGACGATGCGGGCGAGGGTGGTCTTGCCCGACCCTGACTCCCCCACGATCGCGTGGGTGGTGCCCGGCGCCACGGTGAACGACACGTCGTCGACGGCCCGCAGCGGGTCACGCCGCCGCCCGCGCGGGAAGTGCTGCGACAGCCCAGTGACGGTGATCGCCGGCGATTCGGCCGCTGCGCCCGCAGCCAGTGCCACCCGCTGCCGCGGCGACCGAACGGCTGTGTCGAACGACGGAGCGTCGGCCAGCAGGCGACGGGTGTACGCGCTCTGCGGGTCCTGCAGCACGCGGGCGGTGTCCCCGGCCTCCTGCAGGCGGCCTCCCTGCAGCACCGCGATGCGGTGCGACCGGTCGGCCGCGACGGCGAGGTCGTGGGTGACCATGAGCACCGCGGTGCCGTGCTCGCGGCGGAGGTCATCGATGAGGTCGAGGATCGTCTTCTGCACCGTCACGTCCAGGGCGCTGGTGGCTTCGTCGGCGATGAGCAGCGCCGGTTGCAGGGCGATGGCCGCGGCGATGAGGGCTCGCTGCTTCATCCCGCCCGACAGTTCATGGGGGTACTGCCGCGCCCGCAGGTCGGGCTCGGGAATGCCGACGCGATCGAGCAGCTCCACCACCCGGCGGCGGCGGGCCGCCTCGTCCTTCCAGCGGTGCACGCGCAGCACCTCGGCGACACTGTCCCCGATGCGGGCGACCGGGTTGAGCGAACTGTGCGGGTCCTGCGGGATCCAGCCGATGCGCGTGCCGCGGACGGCGCGGAACTGCCGGTCGGTCCACCCGGTGACGTCGAGCTCGCCGAGGGTCACCCGACCGGCCGTGATGCGTCCGTTGGCGGCGAGCAGCCCCGTGGCCGCCTGCGCCAGCGTCGTCTTGCCCGAGCCGGACTCCCCGACGACGGCCAGCACCTCGCCCTGGCCGAGCGCGAGGTCCACTCCCCGCAGCGCGGTCACCGCGGTGCCGGCCACGTCGTAGGCGACGTCGAGTCCCGACACCTGCAGCACATCGCGGGCCATCAGCGCCTCCCCCGCTCGGCCGCAGCCGCGCTCAGGCGGTTGGCGCTGAGGACGACCACCACCACGACGAGGCCGGGGAGGGTCGTCAGCCACCAGGCGGTGGCGATGTAGTCGCGCCCCTCGGCGATCATCAATCCCCACTCCGGAATGGGGGGCGGCGCCCCGTAGCCGAGGAACCCCAGCGCCGAGATCGCCAGGATCGCCGCCCCGAAGTTCAGCGCCGCCAGGGCGAGCACCGGGGTGAGGGAGTTGGGCAGGATGTGCCGGCGCAGCACCGTCCAGAACCCGCCACCGCTGGCGTACGCGGCCTCGACGTAGTCGGTGCCGCGCACCCGCAGCACCTCGGAGCGACTGAGCCGCGCGAAGCTCGCGATCGACCCGATCCCCACCGCGATGGCGGCCTGCACCGTGCCGAAGCCGAGGATGATGATGAAGCTGAGAGCCAGCAGCAGTCCCGGGATCGCCAGCAGCACGTCGACCACCCGCATGAGCACGTCGTCGACGAACCCGCCCAGCGACCCGGCAACGACCCCGAGCAGGGTCCCCCCGACCAGCCCGACGGCGACGGCCACGAGCGCTCCCGACAGGGACTGCACCGCGCCGTGCACGACGCGGGCGAACATGTCGCGGCCAGTGGCATCCGTCCCGAAGGGATGCAGCGCACTGGGTGCCTGCAGCGCCGCTGCGGCATCCCCCGCGATCGGATCGAGGGGCGTGAACAGCCCTGGGGCGATGGCCCATGCCACGACGATCGCCAGCACGCCCCAGGCCAGCACGACGCCGGGGCGGATGCGCCGCAGCCGCGCGCGTCGGCGGATGCCGCGCGACGTCGAGGCCGGGTCGTCGGGACGGGCGTGGACGGATGCCGCGTCGTCGACGAGATCGCCGACTCCGGCGAGGGTCTGCGTGCTCATGCGGGGACTCCTTCTCGGGCGCGCGCGGCCAGCCGCGGGTCCAGCACCGGGTACAGCAGGTCGACGACGAGGTTCACCACGACGAAGGACGCTGCCGCCAGCACCACCACCGCCAAGAGCACGGGGATGTCCTGCTGGCCCACCGCCTGCTCCGTGATGCGGCCGATGCCGGGGCGGCCGAAGACCGTCTCGGTCAGCACCGCGCCACCGATGAGGTCGCCCAGCAGCAGGCCCGCCATCGTGAGGGTCGGCAGGATCGCGTTCTTGGCGACGTTGCGCCCGAGGATCCACGCGGGCGTCGCGCCGCGGGCGCGCACCACGGCGACGAACGGCTGCGCCGCCACGTCGTCGATGCTGCGCACCAGGATCTGCGCGAGTGGGGCCGACAGCGGCACGGCGAGGGTGATCACGGGGAGGATGAGTCCTTCGACCGGGCCGGGCGCGATGACCGACACCCACCCGAGCTGGAAGCTCACCACCTGCACGAGCATGATGCCGAGCCAGAACGTGGGGATGGAGACGACCAGCGGCGGCACCGACCGCAGCAGGTCGCGCAGCCACCGCAGGCGCGGCAGGCTCGAGCCGAAGGCGATCGCCGCCGCCAGCAGCACCGCCGCGACCAGAGCGATGCCGCCGAGGGCCAGGGTGTGCGGCAGTGCCTCGGCCAGCAGTTGCCGCACCGGGGTGCCGGTCTGCAGCGAGTAGCCGAAGTCGCCCGCCGCGAACCCGAGCAGGGTGTGCACATACTGCACCGGCAGCGGGGTGTCGACGCCGAAGCGCTCGCGCACCTCGGCGATCTGCTGCGGCGACAGGCCGAGCTCGGGGTTTTCGTACTTGATCATGAGCGCGTCGCCGGGGAGCGCCTGCAGAAGCAGGAACGCCCCGGTGAACGCGGCCAGCAGCACGATGGCCGCCTGGCCGGCACGGCGGGCGAGGTAGCGCATCAGTCCGCGAGCCAGATCTCGTAGAAGCTCGGCCGCGCGACCGACTCGAAGGTGACGCCGTGCACGCGGGGAGCCGCGCCGTACACCTGGGGCTCCTCGAACAGGGGCACGACGTAGGCCTGGTCGGCCAGGTAGCGCTGAGCCTCCTGGCTCTCGGCGATGCGCTGGGCGGGGTCGGCCTCGGATGCCACGGCCTGCAGCAGCTCCTCCAGCTGCGCATCTGCGATCGTGCCGTCGTCGTAGTCGAGGTTGAGCAGGGCGTTGCGGTTCTGGGAGAAGAACTGGCTCTTGATGACGTCGAGGTCGGCGCGGGCGACCATCGAGTGGTAGACCTGCACCTGCTCGACATCCCGCACGGCCTCGGCTGCGGACCCGGCATCGGCCTTCAGGATCTGCAGGTCCACGCCGATCGTCTTCAGCTGCTGGCTGATGAGGGTCAGCGCCTCGAACGACCGCGGCTGGGGTGCCGATTCGTTCACGACGAGGGTGAGCTGCTTGCCGTCCTTCTCGCGGATGCCGTGTGCTCCCTCGACCCAGCCCGCTTCTTCCAAGAGCGTCTCGGCCCGCTCGGGGTCGTAGGCGAGCGCGTCGGAGGTGTCGACGTAGCCCTGCGCGCTGCTGCTGAGGATCGAGGTGGCCAGCGGGTAGCGGTCGGTGTAGATGGTGTCGACCACCTGCTGCCGATCGATGCCGGCGATGAGCGCCTGCCGCACCCGGATGTCGGAGAGGATCTCGCTTCCCGGGCGCAGGCTCAGGTGGTTGTTCACGCCGCCGGTCTGCGGCGCGTAGACGGCGAAGCCTGCGGCATCCACCTGTGCCTCGTCCTGCGCCTCGACGTAGCGGATGTAGTCGGCCTGTCCCGAGAGGAGCGCGCCCACCCGCACGCTGTCCTCGGGCGTCACCCGGATCTGCACCGCGTCCAGGTGCGCACGCCCCTGGTGGTCGCGGTCCGGCGGCGCCCAGTCGTAGTCGTCGCGGGCGGTGAGGGTGACGGCCGAGCCGATCTCCTCGTCGGTGATCGTGAATGGGCCCGACCCGATGACCTCGGCGGAGTTGCCGGGCGCGAACTGCTCGAGCGTGAAGTCCAGGGTGGCCGCCGACAGCAGGCCGGAGTTGTTGGTCGAGGTGGCCTGAAGGAATCCCGGCGACGGAGCGGTGAAGTGGAAGGTGACCGTGTCGGCGTCCACCACCTCGCTGCGTTCGTAGTTGTTGATCGCCTCCGAGACGGTGAGGCCCCGCTCGGGGTCACCGAGGCCGAACAGGTCGAAGTTCTTCGCGACGACCTCGGCGTCGAGCGGGGTGCCGTCCGAGAAGGTGACGTCGTCGCGCAGGTCGAAGGTGTACTCGGTCGCGTCGGCGTTCACCTCCCAGTCCGTCGCGATCCAGGGCTTGAGCTCCAGGGACTCGGGGTCCTGCCACACGAGGCGATCGAAGACGTTGTTGACGATGCCGCCGTTGGGATAGAAACCCGCCGACGGCGGATAGAGCGTCGTGTGCGCCTGGTGCTCGAGGTACACCAGCGTGCCGCCCTCGACCGGTTCCCCCGACCCGCTCGCGGCGGGGTCGGACGCGGCCGGCGCGCAGGCGGTGAGGGCGAGCAGTGCCAGCGCCGCCGCTGTGGCGGCCGCGGATCGGGTCGGGAAGGTGGCGGACATGGTGTGTCGCTTTCTCTCGGTGCGCCGGCGGCGTCTGGCCGTCGCGGCGGGGTGGAGGTCAGCGTAAGGAGGGCCGCGCGGGCCGCGGGCGGCGTGCCCGCCAATATGTCGGCCTGTGTCAGTGGCGGTCCGCACTCCGCGTCACCGCGCGGCGCGAGCGGGTGTTGTGTGGCGAAATGTGACGCGGTGCCGCGGACTCTGTCACCGGTAACATCGCCCCGTGACCGCTTCAACCCCTGCTTCTGCGCCGCTTGCTCCGTCCCCCGAGATCGAGGTCGCCGTGGCGCGTGTGCGCGCCGAGGTCGCGGCGCTGCACGCCGAGCTGGTGCGCTATGGCCTGGTCGTGTGGACCGGCGGCAACGTGTCGGGGCGGGTGCCGGGTGCTGACTTGTTCGTGATCAAGCCGTCGGGGGTGTCGTATGACGCCCTGGCGCCGGAGAACATGATCCTGTGCGACCTGGACGGCAACGTCGTCCCGGGAACGCCGGGCAGTGAGCGTTCCCCGTCGAGTGACACCGCGGCGCATGCGTATGTGTACCGGAACATGCCGCAGGTGGGCGGGGTGGTGCACACGCATTCGCCGTATGCGACGGCGTGGGCGGCGCGTGGCGAGGCGATCCCGTGTGTGATCACGGCGATGGCGGATGAGTTCGGTGGCGAGGTGCCGGTGGGGCCGTTCGCGATCATCGGTGACGATTCGATCGGCCGTGGGATCGTCGACACGCTCACCGGGCATCGGTCGCGGGCGGTGCTGATGCAGAACCACGGTCCGTTCACGATCGGTTCCAGTGCGAAGGATGCCGTCAAGGCGGCGGTGATGGTGGAGGACGTCGCCCGCACCGTGCATCTGGCCCGGCAGGGTGGGGAGCTCATCCCGATTGCGCAGGATGCGATCGACCGGCTCTACGACCGGTACCAGAACGTCTACGGACAGACCACTGACGACCGCCGGTAATCCGCGTCGAGGGCTAACCGACCACCGGCATCCTGTCAATCCCCTCCCCATCCCGAGACCCGCCGCGCACCCTCGGGGGTGGAGGCATGACCATGGATTCCCCATTCCCATCTCACCGTCGCCAGCAGCATCCGTCCCCGCGGGACCGCGTGCGTCCCGCCGCCCGTTTCGAGTGACGCCATGGAACGCATGACGGCTACCGGGCGCATCCGGGTGGAGCCGATGGGCCGCGGCGCCTGGCGACTGTGCGACCGCGCCCAAGAGGATGCCGGCCTCGCTCTGCTGGCCTACGTCGAGTACACATACGAAGGCGACTACGAGGCGATCTGGGTCGCCGTGGGCGCTGCGGCCAGCCGGCATCCGACCCTCGACGAGGTGATCCGCACCGCGCTGGAGTCGCTGGCGCCGGCCGCAGAGTCGCGGCGCACCAAGCCGATCCCCATCGCGCATCGTTCCCCCTTCGCCGCCCACTGAGCACGTGCCGCATGCGGCCCGCGATTGGTGCGCGGGTAACGACCCGTCTACGGTTGTCGTGTGGGAAAACTCGTCTACGGCAGCGGCAACCGGTCCTTCGACATCGAGGACCGGACGCTGGCCCACCTGCGGGTCGTGGTCATGAACAAGCTCCGCCGCGGAGAGCCGTTCATGTTCCACCACACCGAGCCGCACGTGACCTGCAGCGTCTGGATGCACCCGGCCGTTCCGATCGTCTTCCACTTCCACGGCAGCCGTCAGCCCGCGGTCAACCGCGAATGGGTCGAAGCGCTCATGCAGGAGGCCAGCAGCGCCAATGGGCTGAGGATCGTTCCGGAACCCGCTCCCGGCTCGCTGATCCCCACCGAATCGGCCGGCTGACGCACGCGCACCTCGGGCGGATACTGCAGCCGCTGCGCGATGTAAAGCCCTGAGCGCCGCTCGTCGAAGATGCTTACGGTGAGCGGTATGACCGCCGATGACATGACCGATGAACAGAAGCGCCGCGATCAGCTGCTCGCCGCACCCGACTCCGTCGAGTCCGATGCCGATCCGCGCATCGACGTGACTCGACGAGACGGGGTCACCCGCATCGACATCCGCGACGACGCCGCAGTGCGCCCCGGTGGGCCGGACCTCGACGAGGAGATCGACTCCCGCTGACGCCCGTGGCGCGAGGCACCCTCGAAGCCGTGCTAAGGTAGATCAACCCCGTTCGGGAACCGCGTGCCAAGTCCGCGTCATGAAGACGCCAGGCACCACACATGAAAGTTTTATTTTTGTCATCTGTCATTTGCTGCGACACTGTCGCGCAGCACCCGCTCGATTGGCGCCAAGCCGATCGCGATGTGCACGTCGCCACTTCCGGCGGCGAGTACGCCGGTTTCGCCGCGCGTGTGGCATCCGGCTTCACCGCTCACGGCCCCCTCGGCCAGGACCTCGGTTTTCACGCCACCATCGACAGCGCGCAGCGCGCCGTCGTAGAGTGGCGAGAGAGCCCGTCCCCCACGATCTCCGCGGGACACCCGCGGCTCACACGTCCGCGTCGCATACGTCGGCACGGCACCATCGGTCGCACTAGCGGCCCGAAAAGTAGAAGGAAAGACACGATGGCCACTGGCACCGTGAAATGGTTCAACTCCGAGAAGGGCTACGGCTTCATCGCACCCGATGACGGCTCTGCCGACCTGTTCGCGCACTACAGCGCGATCGCCGGCAACGGCTTCAAGGAGCTCCGCGAGACGCAGAAGGTCGAATACGACGCCGAGCAGGGCCCCAAGGGCATGCAGGCTGCGAACATCCGCGCACTCTGAGTTTCTCTCGAAGGCCGGTACGCCCATGGCGTGCCGGCCTTCGTGCATTCCACTGCCCTTATCACATTCCGCCAGCCGCATGGACCACCGCGTAGTGTGAAGCCCAGCAGGTGGCACACGCCGTCAGCCCACGCCAGGTCCGCGAGACCTCCGAGGAAGCAGGTGCTCCCATCTCCGCCACGACCACCGCCACCGCCCCCGCCTCCACCATGGGGCCCATCCGACAGACCTACGCAGGCACCAAGGAGTTCCCGCCCATCACGCGGGCGTACACCGAGGTCTCGCAGGCCGTGAAGGAAAAGGGCCTGTTGCAGCGCACCCGCGGCTTCTACGCGCTGGTCGGCCTGGCCATCCTGGCCGGCTTCGCGGGCTGCATCGTCGCTTTCTTCGCACTGGGTGACAGCTGGTGGCAGCTGCTGGTCGCCGCGGCATCCGGCATCCTCTTCACCCAGGTGGCCTTCCTCTCCCACGAAGCGGCGCATCGCCAGATCTTCGCTTCCGGACCTGCCAATGACCGCCTCGCACGCTTTCTCGGCCCGGCCGTCGTCGGCATGAGCGTCTCGTGGTGGGCAACCAAGCACACCCGCCACCACGCCAACCCGAACCGCGTGGGCAAGGACCCCGACATCGAGATCGACACGATCTCGTTCCTCGACGAAGACGCCGCGTCGGCGCGGGGCGTGCGCCGCCTCATCACCAAGCGTCAGGGCTGGCTGTTCTTCCCGCTGCTGACGTTCGAAGGCCTGAACCTCTACGCTCTGGCGTTCCGCCACCTGCTGTTCAACCGGGAGCCGATCAAGGGTCGGTTCCGCGAGATCGCACTGCTGCTGGTGCGGCACGCCGTGGTCTTCACGCCGATCTTCGTCTTCCTGCCGCTCGGCATGGCGATCGCCTTCTTCTTCGTGCAGGTCGCTGTCTTCGGCGTCTACATGGGCGCCTCGTTCGCGCCGAACCACAAGGGCATGCCCGTCATCGCCAAGGACGCGAAGCTGGACTTCTTCAGCAAGCAGGTGCGCACCTCGCGCAACATCCGCGGCGGCTGGTGGGCGACGTGGCTCATGGGTGGCCTCAACTATCAGATCGAGCACCACCTGTTCCCGAACATGCCGCGGCCGCACCTCGCCAAGGCGCGTCCGATCGTCATGAAGGCCTGTGAAGACCTCAACGTGCCCTACACCGAGACCAGCCTGATCAAGTCCTACGCCATCGTCATCGACTACCTCAACCGAGTGGGCCTCGCAGCGCGCGACCCGTTCGACTGCCCCATGGCGACGACCGCCCGTCGGGGACTCGGACCGGCCGCCTGAGGCGACACCGCCGACGGAGGGGGTGCGCCCGAGCGCACGGGGTCGTAACGTCGCCGACATGAGCGACGTCACGATCTTCTCCCCCTCCCCCATCCTCACCGTCACGGTGGAGGACCACCCGTCGGGGGACGAGATCCACGTCCACGCCGGCGGCCAGGGCGTCTGGCAGGCGCGGATGCTGCTGCGGCTCGGCCGCACCGTCTCCATGTGCTGCACCCTCACGGGTGAGACCGGCCGCGTGCTGCGGCGGCTGCTCGAGGACGAGGGAATCGTCGTCGTTCCGGTGCGCCGCGACGGGCGCGGTTCGGCCTATGTGCACGACCGCCGCGGCGGACAGCGCGTCGTGATCGCCGACGAAGGCGGTGACCCCCTCGGCCGCCACGAGCTCGACGAGCTGTACGGCGCCACGCTGGCGGAGGGCCTCGAGTCGCGCCTGGTGATCCTCAGCGGACCGGGTCGCGACGACATCCTCCCCGCCGACACCTACCGCCGGCTCGCTGCGGACCTGCGCGAAAGCGGGGCCGCGGTCGTGGTCGACCTGGCCGGACCACGCCTCGCGGCCGCCCTCGCCGGCGGAGTCGACGTGCTGAAGGTGAGCGACGAGGAACTGCTGGCCGACCGGTTGATCTCGGACAGGTCTGTAGGCGCTGTCAGAAGGGCCATGCGCCTCCTGCGCGAGCGCGGAGCGCGCACCGTCGTCGTCTCCCGCGCCGAGGAGCCCTTGCTGCTCTTGGACGAACGAGGCTTTCTCGAGGTGAGCACGCCGCGGCTGCAGGTGGCCGACGACCGCGGCGCGGGCGATTCCCTGACGGCAGGGCTGGCTGCGGGTATGGCCGGCGGCGAGCCCCCACGCGAAGCGGTGCGGCTGGGCGCGGCAGCCGGAGCGCTCAACGTCACGCGGCATGGGCTCGGCACCGGCGACCCGGCCGCGATCGCGGCCCTGCTCGAGACGGTGGTCGTGCGGGATGCCAGCGGGAGCGAAGAGGCCCTCCCCGAGCAGCCCGTCATGGGCCGGGTGAGCCCGGATGGTCTCGCAGCCCTGGCGGAGCCCGAGGATGGAAGATGACCCGGGCGCTCATCACCAACGACGACGGCATCGACGCTCCCGGCCTGCACGCGCTGGCACGCAGTGCCCGCGCTGCCGGCCTGGAGGTCACGGTCGCCGCGCCGGCCCGGCAATCCAGCGGCGCCAGTGCGTCGATCATGGCCGAAGACCGCGACGGGCGCATCGCGGTCGAGCGGCGCACGCTGGCGGGACTGGAGGACCTTCCCGCGTTCGCCGTGCACGGCGGCCCCGGGCTCATCGCGCTGATCGCCGCGCACGGCGCCTTCGGAGAGCCGCCAGAGGTCGTGCTCTCGGGCGTGAACCACGGTGCGAACGTCGGCCGGGCGGTCATTCACTCGGGCACGGTGGGAGCGGCTCTCACCGGCGGGCTGAACCGCGCCTGGGCCGTCGCTGTCTCACTCGACGTCGGCATGCGCCCGGTGGAGTTCCACTGGGACGTCGCCGCCGAGGCCGCGCTGAGCCTGCTTCCCGACCTGCTCGAGCGACCGCCCGGCACTGTGCTGAACGTCAACGCCCCGAACAGCGCGTCGAATCGCGGCATCCGGGAATCCTCCCTCGCTCCCTTCGGCATCGTGCAGACGACGCTGAGCGAGCGCGAAGAGCATCACATCCGCCTCGCGGTCGAGGACCTCCCCCATGCGCCGGAACCCGGCACGGATGCCGCGCACCTCGCAGACGGCTGGGTGACGGTCACCGGGCTGGAGTCTGTGACGGGCGTGCCACTAGGGCTGCGCTGACCTCAGCGCGCCGCGTCGACGGCCGCCAGGATCTCGGAGCGGTCGAGTTCGTCGAGACGATCGGCCAGGCGGCCGATGACAAGAGCGGCGATCTCAGCCTGCTCATCGGTCAGCGAGTCGATGACCTCGACGACCGCGGTGTGATGCGCGGCGTACGCCGCGTCGACGAGACGGACCGCCTCATCCGTGGGGACCAGGTAGTGCGCGCGCCGGTCACGCGGATGCTGCACGCGCTGGACGAGGCCCCGGGCGACCAGTCGGTCGACGACGTTGGTGATCGTCGCGCTGGAAGTCCGCAGCATGGCCAGCAGACTCTTCGGGCTGATGTCCCGCCCGTCGCGGTACGCCTGTACGAGGTACCGCAGCGCGGTGAGATCGACGCCTCCCAGGCCCGAGCGCTGGTGCGCGCGCTCCGCCTGCGCACGTTCGCCACGCCGCAGCCGCAGGATGGCGTTGCTCAGGACGCTCCCTGCAGGCGTCGCCGGCGGTTCGGCGTAGAGGTGCTCGTTCTCGTGCCGCACGACGGTCTGGGGCATGTCATCTCCCGGGGTCGGATTACCAGGCTTCGGAGGTGACCGCATCACGGGCGTCGCGGAGGGTGGCGAACCGTCCCACCTCGGCCCCCGTATCGTCACGGGCACTGAATTCACCCGAGTGCAGCCGCTCGACGGCACCCAGGTAACGACCATCCGTGTTCGCGACCCAGAACCCCGGCTCGACCTGGAACCAGGCGGCGCGCGCCTGCGTCGAGGGTGCTGCGTCGATGATCACGGACATGTCGTCTCTCCTCCAGTGTAACCCCGCGAGTGTGCGGCTCAGTCGATTACACACCATCTGTATTACATATCTACTGTAATTGACATCACCTGTCTCACTTCGCTATAGATGTATGACACGAAAGTGCGCCGCGCACACCCCGCGCGGCCAATGAGCGAAGGAGCAGAAGTGGGACTTCTTTACTACGGTGCGGACACCACGCCCACCGAAATCCCTGACCGTCTGCTGGCTCACGTCAAGGTGGTCATCGCGACAAAGCTGCGCCGCAACGAGAGCTTCACCCTCTCCTGGCGGCATCCCGAGAGCGCCGCCGGCGGCAGGACAACCCTGTGGATGCAGCCCTCCATCCCGCTGCGCTTCGTATTCGAGGACCCGGAACCCGAGACGCTCGACCCCGAGCTGCTGCGCGACCTCGCCAACAGAGCGAACTCCTCGGCCGGCGTCTCGCTGTCCTGGGAGGAAGAACCCGCGCCCGAGGCCGCCGTGGTGGCGTTGCGACAGCCTGTCGCCGCCTGACCCGCGCCGAGTGAGTATCAGTCGGCGGCGACGATGACGTCGTAGCCCCGGTCCGCGAGCCGGGCTCGCTGCTCCGCGCTCGCGTCGCCGTCGGTGATGACCGTGTCGAAGAGCCGCTCCGGCCCCACCACCGCGAACACGCGCTTGTCGAGCTTGGCGGAGTCCACCACCAGCACGGCCCGCTCGGCGCGACGGGCCATCGCCGCGTTGACGGCGGCCTCGCGCTCATCATGGGTGGTTGCTCCATGATCGGGATGCAGCGCGTTCGCACCGATGAACGCGAGGTCGAGATTGATCCGCGCGAGGGTCTCTTCGGCGTGGGGCCCGACCAGCTCGTACGACCGGGGGTGCAGCACGCCGCCGACCACGACCGTCTTGATCTGCGGGCGCAGCGCGAGCTGCATGGCGATGTTGACGGCGTTGGTGACGACGGTGAGACCGGGATCGTCGGCATGCGCCATGACATCGCCGCGGGACATCAACTCGTCCGCGATCGCTGTGGCGGTCGTGCCGCCGGAAAGCCCCACGATCGCGCCACGGGGAACGAGCGCACTGGCCGCGCGCGCGATGGCACGCTTGGCGTCGCGCCGCTGCTGGTTCTTGTAGCGCACCGGCAGGTCGTAGGCGACCGAGTGCGACACGGCGCCGCCGCGCGTGCGGCCGAGCAGCTGCTGCTCAGCGAGCGCGTCGAGATCCCGGCGGGCGGTGGCCGGAGAGACGCCCAGCCGCTCGACGATGTCCTCGACCTGAAGCCGCCCGGATTCCGCGAGCAGGTCGAGGATCGCGCTCAGCCGCTCGGCTCTGTTCACCCGACCCTCCGTGGCGCGGCGAACAGCTCCAGCAGGCGTGTCGCCTCGACCACCACGGCGGACCTCCCAGCATCGATGTACCGGCGCGAGTCTACGACGCTGGGGTACTCGTCGAGGTGCGCGCGCACGGCGCGGGTGAAGAACGCATTGAGGTGCGTGGACACGTTGATCTTCGTGAGCCCGGCTTCGATGCCCGCAAGGATCGTGTCGTCGGGGACGCCGGACGATCCGTGCAGCACGAGCGGCACCGGCACGGCGTCGCGCAGCCGCGAGATGAGGTCGATGTCCAGCACGGCGGTGCGCTCGGCCATCGCGTGCGAAGAGCCCACCGCCACCGCCAGCGCCCCCACCCCCGTCTCGGCGACGAAGGCCGCCGCCTCGGCGGGATCCGTACGCACACCGGGGGCGTGCGCACCGTCCTTTCCGCCGATCTCGCCGAGCTCGGCCTCGACCAGCACCCCGGCGGCGTCCCCGGCGGCGACGACCCGTCGTGTGGTCGCCACGTTGGCGGAGAACTCGAGCTTCGCACCGTCGTACATCACCGAGGTGAAGCCGAGGCCGATGGCGCGCAGCGCCAGGTCGGCATCCTCCGCATGGTCCAGGTGCACCGCGACGCGGGCGCTCGACGCCGCGGCAAGGGCGAGCGTGGCCGCCGCGAGGGGTTCGAGTGCGCCGTGATAGCGCAGGCAGTTCTCGGACAGCTGCAAGATGACAGGCAGGCCGGACTCCTCTGCGGCGCGCACCAGCGCCTCCGCCGTCTCGAGGTGGATGACGTTGAAGGCACCGCTGCCGGTGCCGGCGGCGCGCGCCTCGTCGAGGATCGTGCGGGTGGAGGTCAGCGTCATGTCAGGTCCCTGATGTCTGTGTCGAAGATCACGTCGGTCGCCAGCTGATCGCGCTCGGGCGAGAGCTCGCCGGCCAGCGGCATGAGCACCGCCGAAGCAGACCAGGCGACGGCCGCACGCGCGAGTTCGACGAGCTCGGCGTGAGAGAAGTCGGTTGGGCGGGTGCCGCGCCCGGCGAGCACGGCGGCGATCGCGGCGACGGCGGCATCGCCGGCGCCCGTGGCGTTGCCGCGCAGTCGGCGCGGCAGCCGGGCGCGCAGCACCGCCTGCGGGTCGGCGCCGCCGACGAGCAGCATGCCGTCGGCGCCGAGCGACACGACGACGAGCCCGGCGCCACGGTCCCGCAGCATCCGGGCGCCCGCCACCACTCCTGTCGATCCGGTCGTCTCGCGCAGCTCCGCCGCGTTCGGCTTGACCACGTGCGCCCCCGCCTCTGCCGCCGCCAGCAGCGCCGGGCCCGTGACGTCGGCGATGGTCGTCCCTCTGGATGCCGCGATGTCCGCCACGAGCGCGCGGACGTTGCCCGCGTCGATCCCGGGCGGCAGGCTGCCGGAGATCACCGTGACATCGGCGCGCGTCGCGAGGGTGCGGGCGCCGGCGAACAGCGCGGCAGACTCGTCGGCGGCCAGCGCCGCTCCCACCTCGTTGAGCAGGGTCGTCTCCCCGGTCGCGTCGTCCACCGCCGCGATGCTGCGGCGCGTGGCGGCGGCGACGGGGATCAGCCGATGCGGGATGCCGGCGGCGCGCAGGTCCGCGGCGAGGATCTCACCGCTGTGGCCGCCCGCCGTGGTCAGCGCGAACGCGTCGAGACCGGCGCCGGTGAGGACACGGGCGACGTTGATGCCCTTGCCGCCGGCGCGCTGCGCTCCCGTCGGTACGCGATGGGAGTCGCCGGGAACGAGTCGTTGGACCCGCCATGTGCAGTCCAGCGCCGGGTTGGGGGTGACCGTGAGGATCATGGCGCGGGCGCCGACACGTGCTGCCGCGCACGGTGCGCGGTGCCGATCAGGCCGGCATCCTCGCCGAGCGTCGCGCGCACGAGCAGCGGACGACGCTGGAAGGTCAGCAGCTCGTCCAGTCGCGCCTGCAGCGGGGCGAACAGGTCGTCGCCGGCCTCGGCCAGACCGCCGCCCACCACGACGACGCCCGGAGCAAGCAGCGTCACCAGCCGTGCGATCTCCCGCGCGAGCGCGTCGACCGCGTCGGTCCAGACAGCACGGGCGTTCTCATCGCCGGCGTGCAGCGCCGCGAGCACGTCCCGGGCGCCCTGCACGGGCCGCCCGGCGAGCCGCCCGAATCGACGGGCGATGGCGCCGGCCGACGCCACGGTCTCGAGGCAGCCGACCGCGCCGCACGGGCAGCGCTCCCCCGCGGGGTCAGTGACGACGTGGCCGATCTCGCCGGCGTAGCCGCCGCCGACGATGGGGGCGCCGTCGACGATGAGCGCCGAGGCGATGCCCGTGCCGATGACGATGACGGCGGCGTCGCGGTGACCACGGGCGGCGCCCCAGATCTGCTCGGCGACGCCGGCGGCGCGCACATCGTGCCCGAAGGCCACGGGGAGCGACAGGGCCTGTTCTGCAAGCGCCCGCAACGGTGCCTCCCGCCAGCCGAGGTTGCCCGAGAAGATGCCGACTCCCGTCTGCTCGTCCACGAGGCCGGGGACGCTCAGTCCCGCGGCCTGCGGGACCAGCTCGGGATGGACGCCGCGGTGCGCCTCGGCCAGCGTCGCGAGGTGGGCGGCGATGGCGCCGGCCGGGTCTGCAGCCGAGCGCGGAGTCGGGGTACGGCGGAGATCGCGCACGCGGCCCGCCGCGTCCACCAGGGCCGACTTGGTCGTCGTGCCCCCCACATCGAAAGCCAGGACGACGGCGCCGTCGCCGAGCACGCCCTCGTTCATGCGTCGAGGATGACCGACCGCGTCAGGTTCCGCGGCTCGTCGGGGTTCAGTCCGCGGGACAGGGCACGGGCGAGCGCGACGCGCTGGGCACGGACGAGGTCGGCCATGGGGTCCACCCCGCTCTGCTCGAAGCGAGCGCCGGTGCGGGCGACGTCGTCGGCGAGGCCGGCGGGCATGTCGCCGAAAGCCCACGTGACCCGTCCCGGCGCCGCGATGGAGATCGGGCCGTGGCGGTATTCCATGGCCGGGTAGGACTCGGTCCACGACTGCGACGCCTCGCGCATCTTCAACGCCGCCTCGTGCGCGAGCCCGATGGCCCATCCGCCGGCAACGAAGGTGTACTGCTCGGCGGCGACGAGGTCGGGGTCGAGCTCCTCCGCGATGGCCCGCTCGGCATCGGCGATCGCCGGCGCCAGGTCTTCGCCGAGCGAGGCACGGAACAGGGCGAGGGCCGTCGTCGCGAAACGCGTCTGCACGACCGAGACCTCGTCGGCGAAGGGCAGCGTGACGGCGGCATCCAGCAGGCCGATCAGGGGAGACGTCTCATCGCCGACGACGCCGATGACGGGGGTGCGCCCCTTCACCCGCTCGGCCAGCTGCAGCACCTCGGTCGTGGTCCCCGAGCGCGTCAGTGCGACGATGGCGTCGTAGTCGCGGTCGGGCATCTCGGATGCCGCGAACGCGTCGGTGACCCCCGCGCCGCTGCGCTCGCGCAACGTGGCGTAGGCCTGGGCGATGAACCAGGACGTGCCGCAGCCGACGACTGCCACACGCGCTCCTCGCTGCGGAAGCACATCGGTGGTGCGCGCCAGTTCGGCAGCGCGCGCCCAGGTCTCGGGCTGCGAGCGCAGCTCGTTCTCCATGTGGGTGGACGTGGTGATCATGCTGCGCCTCTTCCTCCCCGCGAACACTGATCAGTCTTTGATCGATTCTGATTGTTCGTGCGGGCTTTTCGTCAGTCTAGTGCGCGCAAGCGCCATCACGGAACGTGCGCTCTCCGGTGACGCGAAGGGTCAGACGTCAGCCGGCGGCGACGGGCGCGGCGGTGGAGGACCGCACGATGAGCTCGGGCTCGAGCCGGGCGACGGTCGGCGGCTCGCCGCCTTCGATGAGCGCGATCACGCGGGCGGCGGCGGTGCGCCCGACCCGCTCGAACGGCTGGCGGACGGTCGTGAGGGCGGGGGTCGCGTAGGCGGCCAGTGCGATGTCGTCCACGCTGGTCACCGAGACGTCACCGGGAACCGCACGGCCGGCCTCGTGCAGGGCGCGCATGAGACCGAAGGCCATCTCGTCGCTAGAGACGAAGACCGCGGTGACGTCGGGGATCGCGGCGATCGTGCGACCGGCGCGGTAGCCCGACTCGGGCGACCAATCCCCGGGGATCACCGGGGGCGCAGCGATTCCGCGTTCGCGCAGCACCTGCTCCCATTCCTCGCGGCGGGCCACCGACTCCTGCCAGAACTCATCACCGGAGACGTGCCACACCGTCGCGTGACCCAGGTCCAGCAGGTGCTCCGTGGCCGCGCGCGCGATCGCCCGCTGGTCGATGAGTGCGTCGTCGCCCAGGCCCTCGTCCTGGCGATGCCCGACGGTGGGGGTGCGGGTGGTGCGATTGCCGAGGGCGTCGGCGAGGAAGCCGACGGGAGCCAGCAGCACGATGCCTTCGGCACCCTGACGCTCCAGCCGGTCGAAGGCTTCGACGAAGGCTCCGGGGCGGGAATGATGCGGCACGCTCGCGCTGGTCACGGCGTAGCCCTGTTCGGCGGCGACCGCCTCGACGCCGAGCAGGATGGCGCTCGTGGAGTAGCGCGCGGTGGAGACGGTGATGACGCCGAGCATGCGCGTACGGCCGGAGGCGAGGGATGCCGCGGCGGCGTGCAGCCGGTATCCGGTCGCGTCGACCGCGGCCATGACGCGCTGCGCCGTCTCGGGGCGGACGTTGGACTGGCCGCCGATCACCCGAGACACGGTCTGCGTGGACACCCCGGCGACGCGCGCCACGTCGACCTGACTGGGGGCTCTGTCCCCGGAGGATCGGCGCGGCATCCACTCATCGTAGTGAGCAGCGAGGATAACGAGCCAACGTGACGCGAAATAGGGCAGGATGTTAGGTGATGTGAACGCAAACATCACGGCAGCTCGGATCGACGGGCCCCGAAATCCGAGAGGAAGCCTGCGGATGGATCCGATGACAACGACGAGGTCGCAGACCTCAGTGGCGGCGCTCACATACTCGGACAGCACCCTGCTGCGCAACGGCCGGCCGCACCGCATGCTCGCCGGGGCCGTGCATTACTTCCGCGTGCACCCGCAGCAGTGGGAGGACCGCCTGCGACGGCTCGCGGCGATGGGCGCGAACACCGTCGACACCTACATCCCGTGGAACTTCCACGAGGAGATCGAGGGCTCGCCCCGCTTCGACGGATGGCGCGACATCGAACGGTATCTGCGCATCGCGGCGGAGGTGGGCCTGGACGTCTACCTGCGGCCGAGCCCGTACATCTGCGCCGAGTGGTCCAACGGCGGCCTGCCCGCGTGGCTCACCGGACGCATCCGTCACGTCCGCAGCAGCGACCCTGGATACCTGCGGGCCGTCGAGGAGTGGTACTCCCATCTCCTCCCCCGCCTCGCCCCGCTGCAGGCGGCGTACGGCGGACCCATCGTCGCGGTGCAGGTTGAGAACGAGTACGGCTCGTTCGGCTCCGACAGCGCGTACCTCGAGCACCAGCGGGATCTGCTGCGGGCGCACGGGATCGTCGAGCTGCTCACCACCGCCGACGGAATCACGCCCGACATGCAGCATCACGGCTCCGTGGACGGCGCCATGCCGAGCTTCACCTTCGGAACCGGCGTCGACACCGCCCAGAGCCTCCTCCCCGCCGCCACACCGCTGCTGTGCAGCGAGCTGTGGGGCGGCTGGTTCGACCATTGGGGCGAGCGTCACCACGTGCGCAGCGCGGCGAGCATGATCGGCACCGTCGACGCCCTGCTGGATGCCGGCGGCTCGGTGAGCCTGTACATGGCGCACGGCGGCACCAACTTCGGCCTGTGGGCCGGGGCGAACTGGGACGGCGCGCTGCAGCCGACGATCACGAGCTACGACTCCGACGCCCCCATCGCCGAGGACGGCCGGCTGGGTGACAAGTTCGCCGCCCTCCGGGCTTCTTTCGCCCCCTTCCATGACGGCCCGCTTCCCGAGGTCCCCGCCGAGCCGGTGTTCCTGCCGCGCCAGACGGTGGCCTTCACCGGCGAAGGCGGCCTCGCCGACGCGCTGAGCTCCCTCCCCGCCGGCGAGGTGCGGTCCAACCCGGCCACCTTCGAGGAGCTGGGCGTGGCGGACGGCATCGTCGCCTACCAGACCCGGGTGCACATCGGCGCCGAGACGACGCTGTCGATCAGGGGCCTGCACGACCGCGCAGCGGTGCTGCTGGACGGCGAGCGCATCGCCACGCTCGAGCGCGACGGCACCACGAGCGTCGTCATCGAGGGCCGCGCCGGCGACCACGAGCTGACCCTCGTGGTGGAGAGCCTCGGCCGCATCAACTACGGGCCGCACATCGGCGAGCACAAGGGCATCGTCGGCGGCGTGCTGCTCGGCCGCCGTTACGTGCACGGCTGGACGCACCGCGTCGTGCCGCTGGACGGCTCGCTCACGGGTCGGGGCGGCGACGCACCCGCCGACGGCTTCGCCGTGGCATCCGTGGACGTGGAGACGCCGGCGGATGCCTGGCTCGCAGTGCCCGGCGGCAGCAAGGGACTCATCTGGGTCAACGGCTTCCTCATCGGCCGCTACTGGAGCGTCGGCCCGCAGGAGACCTTCTACGCCCCCGCGCCGCTCTGGCGGTCCGGACGCAACGAGGTGCGGGTCGTGGACCTGGAGCAGCTGCCCACGATCCTCGAGATCCGCGACGTGCCGTCGCTGGGCGAGGCCGAGGAGTTCATCGGCTCCTGACCCCCGCCCCACCGCAAAGGACCCCCGGCGCCGCAGCGCCGGGGGTCCTTTCTCGTGCGGTGATCAGCCCTTGACGGCCCCGGCCGCCAGGCCCGAGCGCAGGTAGCGCTGCAGCGTGAAGAACAGCACGATCAGCGGCACCACACCCAGCAGGGCGCCGAGCATGACCGCGCCCTTGTCCGGGGAGAAGTAGCTCATCATGCCGAACAGCCCCAGCGTTACCGGCTTGAGCTCCTGCGACGAGACCATCAGGAGGGGCAGCAGGAAGTTGTTCCACGTGGCGACGAACACGAACAGGAAGATGGTCACCATGGCAGGCGCGAGCAGGCGCATCACGATGGTGAAGAAGATGCGGATCTCCCCCGCTCCATCGATGCGCGCCGCCTCGAGCAGCTCCGTCGGCACCGACTGGGCGTACACCATGCCCAGGAACACGCCGAAGGGCGACACCGCGGACGGGATGATGATCGCCCACACCGTGTCGACCAGGCCCAGCGCGTGGAACTCCAGATACAGCGGCACCGTCAGCAGCGCGACCGGCATGAGCAGGCCCGCCATGATGGCACCCACCGCGATCTTCTTGCCCGGGAAGGAGAACTTGGCGATGGCATAGCCCGCCATCACCGCGAAGAGCGTTCCGATGACGCCTGCCGTCACCGAGTAGAAGATCGAGTTGCCGACCCACCGCCAGAACATGCCCTGGGTCCAGGACATGAGGCTGTCGTAGTTGGCGCCGAGGTTCCATTCGGCGAACCAGAATCCGAAGGTCGACGTCAGGTCGCGGTTGTTCTTCGTGGCGGCGATGAGCAGCCAGTACACCGGGCCGAGGAAGTAGATCGCGGCGACGACCAGGACGGTGATGCCGGCGATCTTGCCGCGCAGCGTGGGCAGCGCGTTCTTGGGGGGAAGGTCGACCTCGACCTCGCGGGCGCGCCGTCTGCCGGTGCGGATCGCGGTGGTCATGAGTTTCCTCCCTTACGGCGCTGCAGCAGCGCGTAGACGATGGCCAGCACGCCGGCGATGACGGCCATGAGCAGCGAGTAGGCCGATGCGATCCCCGTGCCCGAGGGCGAGGCCGCCCCGAGCAGCGAGTTGTAGGTGAGCATCATCGGCGTGTAGCCCTTGCCCATCCACGGGTTCTGGCTCTCCATCACGGTGGGCTCGTTGAAGAGCTGGATGGTGCCGATGATCGACAGCAGCACCGCCAGCAGCGCGGCTCCGCGCACCAGGGGCACCTTGATCTTGACCGCGATCTGCCAGCTGCTCGCGCCGTCGATGCGCGCCGCCTCGTAGAGCTCCCGCGGCGCGGCCTGCAGTGCGGCGAGGAAGATGAGCATGTTGTAGCCGGTGTAGGTCCAGGTCGTCATGTTCCCCATCGAGAACAGGATCGTCTCCGGCGCCATGAAGTCCGTCCCCTCGGGGAGGTACGGCATGAACGGCGACACCTCGGGCGTGTAGAGATACAGCCACATCATCGCGGCGATCACACCCGGGATGGCGTAGGGGAGGAAGAAGGCGAGGCGGAAGAAGCCGGGGCGGCGGACGATGAACGAGTCCAGGAGCAGTGCGAGCCCCAGAGCGGCGATCGTCATCACCGGGATCTGGACGAGGCCGTAGAGCACGACGCGGCCCATGCCGGCCCAGAACGTCTGGTTGGCGATGGCTATGGCGAAGTTGTCGAAGCCCACGAAGGTCTCTACGAGCTCCCCGCCGCCGTACAGGCCCTCGCCCGACGGGACTTCGGAGAACATCGATGCGCGGATCGACACGACGATCGGCACGACGAAGACGACGACGAAGAGGATCGCGAAGGGGGCGAGGAACAGCCACCCGGTCACGGCCTCGCGCCGGCTGCCGCCGCGTCGGCCCCGCTCCTTTCGCGTCGGCGGGGTCGCGCGGACCTTCGCTGCCGCTGCGGCCACGGTGGGCGGGGTGGTCAGTGTCATCTCATCGTCTTTCCAGTGCAGGAGCCGGCGGAGTGCACGGGGCGTCCATGCGCTCCGCCGGCTCAGCGGTTGTCAGCGAGGTGCGTCAGTCCGCGACAGGCAGACCCAGGTCCTTCAGCGCCGCGACCGCGTCGGTCTGGCCGGTCGTGAAGATGTCCGCGACGGTGGCTCCGCCCGACGCGACGGCCGAGGCGGTCTCGTTCATGGTGGTGAGCGAGGCGAATCCGGGGGCGTAGACGAACTCGGGGTTCATGCGAGCGGATGCCGTGGCGAGCTCGGCCAGCACGTCCTGGCCGCCGAACTGACGCAGCATCTTCTCGCTGGTCTCCGGGGTGCCGTTGGCGGCGACGACGAGGCCCTGCGACGCGAGGTCGTCGATCTGCGTGTTGAACCAGCCGTTGAAGGCCATGGCCTCGGCCGGGTGCTCGCAGCCCGAGAGCACGGCGACGCCGGAGCCACCGTCGGGGCCCGAGAGCTCGCCTGCTCCGAAGTCGGGCAGCTGGGCGACGCGCCACTGACCCTCGGCCGGCGTGCCGTCGAGCGAGTCGAGCATGAAGCCCGCCTCCCACGCCGCGCCGATGTGGCCGATCAGGGTGCTGTTGTTGACGGCCTGCGTGAAGCCTTCGCCCCAGCGCTCGGTGACCAGGGCGTCCTGCCCGTCGATCAGTCCCTGCCAGAAGGCCGCGACCTTCTGGCTTCCGGCGCCCTCGACGTCGACGCTCCACGCGTCGCCCGAGGTGTCGAACCAGGCGTCACCGGCCGCGGCGGACTGGGCCGACAGCCAGTTGAGACCCTCGTCGGGCGTGAAGGCGGCGAGGTACTTGCCCACGTCGGCGGCGACGGCAGCGCTGGCCGAGAGCTCCTCGATCGTGGTCGGGACCGTGAGGCCGAGGTTCTCGAGCTCTGCCTGGTTGTAGTAGTACACGAGGGGGCCGGTGTCCTGCGGCAGACCCACGACCGCGTCGCCGACGGTCATCATCGCGTACGCACCGGCGCCGAAGTCGTCCTTGTAGTCCCCCGCGTGCTCTGCGACGTCTTCGAGCAGGCCCTTGACGAACAGCTGCGGCACCTCGGAGTACCCGACCTGTGCCAGGCAGGGGCCGTTGCCCGCCTTGACGTCGGTCTCGAGCTTCAGGATCAGGTCGCTGGCAGCACCGTCGAACTTGGTGGCGCTGACCTGGATGCCGGGGTTCTCGGCGTTCCAGCGCTCGACGATGTCGGCGACGGCGGTCATGCCCTCACCGTCGGGGAGGCGATGGATGTAGCTGAGCTCCACCACGTCGTCGGACGAGCCCGCCGTCGTGCCGGTGCCGGCGCCGCCGCTGCTGCAGGCGGCGAGTGCGACGGCGGACAGAGCCGCCAGTGCTGTGACGGCGACGGGACGTCCGGCGCGGAACTTCGATGTCATGTGATCGCTCCCCTTCGAGGATGCCGCACCGATGTCGAGCGGCGTTGCTTCCATCGGCGGCAGCTGCGAGATCATGCATTCGCCATCTCCGTCGATGAGATGGATGTTTGCGTTCACACTACCCCCACTCCGCCTATGATCAAGTCACGGGTCGATTTCATCGACAGCCGTTGCTCACCGCGAACACTGGCCGCTACAGGAGTGAAGATGCTCACCCTCGTCCCCCGCCCCCGCACGCTGCGCACGTCGCCGGACGAGGAGGCGCTCACCCTCGGCACGACGCCGGGCATCGCGGCCGCGGGAGCGGCTCGACCGGTGGCCGAGCTGCTGGCGGCATCCCTCCGCAGCCGGGGCGCGGTGCCCTCCGTCGCGGACGCGGACGATGCGGCGATCATCACGCTCGAGCTGACCGGGCCCGATGGCTCCCGCGGCGCTTCGGGCGACGACACCGCGGACGAGTCGTACACCCTCGACATCACCTCCGACGCGGTCACCGTTTCGGCGCCCGAGCCGGCGGGACTCTTCCGCGGCACGCAGACGCTGCTGCAGCTGCTGCCGGTCGATCTGACGGGCTCCGCTCAGCTGCCCGTGCTGCACGTCGACGATGCCCCCCGCTTCGGGTACCGGGGCGTGATGCTCGACGTGGTGCGCCACTTCTTCCCCGTGGCGGATGTCCTGCGGTTCATCGACGCCCTCGCGCTGCTGAAGATCAACGCGCTGCACCTGCACCTCACCGACGACCAGGGCTGGCGCCTGCACATCGACTCCTGGCCGGATCTCACCGCCGTCGGCGCCCGCGGCGCCGTGGGAGACGCGCCGGGCGGCTTCTACACGCAGGACGACCTGCGCCGCATCATCGCCTACGCGGCCGAGCGCTTCATCACCGTGGTCCCCGAGATCGACCTGCCCGGGCACACCAATGCCGCGCTCCACGCCTACGCGGAGCTCAACGCCGACGGCGTCGCCCGCGAGGCGTACCACGGCATCGAAGTGGGGTTCTCGTCGCTCTCCGCCTCGCCCGAGCGCGCCGAGGCGACCGACCGGTTCCTGCGGGACGTGCTCGGCGAAGTCGCCGCGCTCACGCCCGGTCCGTGGTTGCACGTCGGAGGCGACGAATCCTGGTCGACATCGCCCGAGGACTATCGCGATCTCGTCCGGCGCATCACGTCCGCCGCCGCGGGCACGGGCAAGCGCGTCATCGGCTGGCACGAGATCGGGTCGTGCGACGACCTCCCCGCCGGCACGATCGCGCAGTACTGGAGCTACCTGCAGCCGGTGTCACCGGCGGCGGAGCAGGTGCGTTCCGTGGTCGCCCGCGGCGGGCAGGTGATCATGTCGCCGGCCGACGTCGCGTATCTCGACATCCGCTACCCCGAGGACATCCCCACTCCCGGCGGCTACGCGCTCGGCCTGGACTGGGCCGATGGGCCGACGTCCTTCGACGCCGCGTATGCGTGGGAGCCCACGGCCATCGTGGACGGCATCGCGGAATCCGACATCCTCGGCGTGGAGTCGCCCCTGTGGACCGAGACGGCGCTCACCATCGCCGACGTCGAGCACCTCGGGTTCCCCCGTGCCGCCGCGCTGGCCGAGATCGGCTGGTCGGCTGCCGGCGACCGCCATCCGGTCGAGTTCGCCGGTCGCGTCGCGATGCTCGGACCGGTATGGGATGCCGCCGGGGTCCGGTACGCGCGACTGGGCGCCGTGCCCTGGCCCGGCGCGGACCCGGCCTAGCGGGCTGCGCCGGCGCCGTCGGAGACCAGGTCGCCGGCACGCAGCCGCGGGCGCGGCCGACGGCCGGGGACGAGGTGCTGCGTGGCGTCGGGTCCCGGAGTGTGCAGCGGCGGCAGCGTCAGGGCGCCCGTGCGGGAGACCTCGTGGGCGAGGTCGCGGATGCGCTGCGGGTCGAGCGCGCAGGGTTCCGCGGAATCGAACAGGAAACGCAGCGGGATGCTCGGCGAGATCCACAGCGTCGTGCGTCCGGCAGGACTCTGCGCGTCGTGCCGCCAGGCGACGGTGAAGCTCTCGCTGCGGCGCAGCTTGGTCGTCATCACGACCTTTAGATGCGCCAGCAGCACATCCTCGATGTGGACGGGCGAATCGGCGGATCCGTAAAACAACATGCCCATGGCGCTCTCCTAAACGTTGCACACCAGGTCGCGGAGAGTCTTCAAAGAGGGCGATTCGACAAGCGATTCGGGGTGCTGGTGTGACGGCGACTGAGCGGCGTCTGCGGGACCTGTCTTCTCACAGTACGGCCGCGGTGACGCTCCGGGGCCGTTTGGGGCTGACCTCGAGGTGAGGACTCTCTCATCCAGGCACCGCCGGTCGCGGCGACCCAGGAGGGACCGCAGGAGGTCTGCCCCTATCGCCTACCCGTCGCCCTCGTGCTCCAGGCGGATACGGCGCCCCTCGGCGACGTCTTCGCGCTCCTTCTCGGCACGCTTGTCGCTCTTACGGGTGTCGCGCGCGGGCAGCTGGATGTTCTCCTCCGCCGCGATGCCACCCTGAAGCTGTCGGCCGCGTTCGAGCTCGGCGTCGAACTCCGCTCCGAAGAGAAGGGCGAGGTTGGCGATCCACAGCCACAGCAGAAAGACGATGACTCCGGCCAGCGACCCGTAGGTGCGGTCGTAGTTGGAGAAGTTCGAGACGTAGAGGCCGAACCCGAGCGTCCCCAGCGCCAGCACGACGATGGCCAGGAGCGCACCCATGCTGACCCAGCGGAACTTGGGCTGCTTCGCGTTCGGGGTGGCGTAGTACAGCACCGCGACGAGGAAGACCACGATCAGCAGCAGCACCGGCCACTTGGCGATGTCCCATGCCAGGCGCACGCCCTCACCCAGGCCGAGCGCACTGCCCACCGCGTCGGCGACGTCGCCGGAGAGCACCAGCCCGATCGCGACCAGCGCCAACGAGACGACGGCGATGATGGTCACCACGAGCTGCATGGGGCGGAGCTTCCAGAAGGGCCGCCCCTCTTCGATCTCGTAGATGCGGTTCATGGCCCGGCTGAACGCTCCCACGTACCCCGACGCCGACCACAGCGCCACCAGGATGCCGATGATCAGCGCCAGGCCGGCACCCGGTGCCTCGGACAGCTGCTCGACGGGGCCACGCAAGGCGTCGGCGGTGTCGCCAGGGGCCACGTCCTCGACGATGCCCAGCACAGCGTCGGCCGCGGCACCGCTCTGCCCGACGACGCCGAGCAGCGAGAAGATGGCGATGAGCGCCGGGAAGATCGCGAGCACCGCGTAGTAGGTCAGTCCCGCCGCGGCATCCACGCAGCCGTCGGCGGTGAACTCGCGGATGGTCTTGCCGAGCACGTACTTCCAGGAGCGCTTGCTGATCTCGGTCGGCTTGTCGGGCTTGTCCGCCTGGTCGGGGTGTGGCGCGTCGGTGCGGGTGTTCTGGTGCTGGCTCACTGTTGCCGTCCTTCCATCGTGCGGGGCGCCCGGGGGCGAGGCCCGACCAGCAGTATCGGCATGAGCGGCGCTGCCGGGCAGGTGGTTGCCAAGGCCGGAGGCGTGTGCTTGCCCGCGCGCCACATCATCGTCTCGCTCGCGTATTCGTCGATGCCGACAGCCCGTCTAGGCGATCGGGCCGCGCCGGGCAAGCCCGTTGTCCAGTCGGAGCCGGCAGGGGTTACTGGGGGGCATGACCTCAGCATCACGCAAAGCCCGCGCAGGTCATCGGGTCGTCGTCATCGGCGGAGGCAATGCCGGCCTCAGCGTCGCGGGGCGGCTGCGCCGAGCCGGCGTGCGCGACGTCACCGTCATCGAACCACGGGAGACGCACATCTTCGCGCCGCTGCAGTCGCACATCGCCGGTGGTCGGGCGCGGGTGGCCGACGCGGTGCGGCCGCAGGCGAAGGTGACGCCCCGGGGGGTGCGGTGGGTGCAGGATGCCGCCACCGCCATCGACACCGCGCGGCAGACGGTGCAGGTCGCCGGCGGCGCGGAGCTGCCCTACGACGATCTCGTGATCTGCCCCGGCATCCGCATGCTCTGGGACGCCGTCCCCGGGCTCGCCGAAGCCATGCGCACCGAGGCCGGGGTATCGAACTACGATCTGGAGCTCGCGCGCAAGGCGTCGCCGGCGCTGCGGGACCTGACCGGCGGCACGGTGGTCTTCGTGCAGTCTCCGAGCCCGGCATCCTGCGCCGCCGCGGCGCAAAAGCCCATGTACCTCGCCTGCGACTGGTGGCGTGCTCGCGGAGTGCTCGACGATGTCCGCGTGGTCTTCGCCACCCCCGAGCCCGAGCTCTTCCACGTCGCCGAGGTCGACGCCGAGCTGCGGCGGAAGGTCGCCGAGTACGGCATCGAGGTGCGGCGGGCGACCGATCTTTCGAGCGTGGATGCCACCGCACGCACCGTGACCCTCGCGCACGGCGGCCGGGAAGAGGTACTGGGCTACGACCTGCTGCACGCGGAGCCGCCGCAGGGGCCGCCGGCCTGGCTGCAGACCTCGGGACTCACCGACGCCCGCGGATACGTGGACATCGATCCCGAGACGCTACGCTCGCGCCGAGTGCCGACCGTGTGGTCACTGGGCGATGCCGCCGAGACGCAGACGCCCCGTTCGGGCGGAGCGATCCGCACCCAGAGCACCGTGCTGGTCGACAACCTGCTCGCCGCGCTCGAGGGACGGCCGCTGCCTGCCCGGTACGACGGCTACTCGGTGTGCCCCTTCACCGTCTCGCGCGACACCGTGGTGTTCGCGGAGTTCGACCGCGACGGTGACCCGGAGCCGACCCTGCCCTGGTGGAAGGGGTCGATGCGGGAAAGCCGCCTGACGTGGATCCTCGACCGCTACGTGCTGCCCTGGGTCTACTGGAACCTCATCGTCAAGGGTCGCGCGTAAGGCGGACCTCAGCTCGCGCCGGAGGTGTCGGGGCGCCCGGAGACGAGGCGTCCGAGGCCTTGGATCGCGTGATCGGGTCGCCCGGCCAGATGGCGCACGAGAAGCGGCAGAAGGGCGAGCGCGATGAACCCCGAGATCAGCTTGTCCATCAGCGACGTGATGATGTTCGACGAGAACACCGCACCCCAGAACTGGTGCCCGATGGCCACGAGGTTGCCCGACAGCGTTTGGGCGCCGGCGTTGATCGAGAACCCGCCGTAAACGAACATGATCAGCAGCGTCGCCACGAGCGTGCAGCACACGCCGACGAGCAGGCTGAGCACGAGGACGCGCGAGGGGGAGCGCCCCATTCGCCACTGCCGCACGCCGTATCCCCAGACCAGAGCGCCGACGATGTTGACGACGGTGAACGGGATTCCCACGAGGGTCCATTCGAAGAGCGCGAACAGCCCGTGCGTGAGAATCGCGACGGCGACGCCGTACCAGGGACCCAGCGCGACCGAGACGATCGCGGTGCCCACCATGTCGAGATACAGCGGCAGCGCGAGTGTGCGGACGAAGATCGATCCCGCCATGTTGGCGGCGACCCCCAGCGCGACGATGATCGTGCCGGCCAGCAGGAACGAACGGACGACGGGACGGGACGCGACAGGCGGGATCGCGGCTTCGTCTCTCGGGGCCGGGACGGGTTGGGCGGGGGCGGGGGCCGGTTCGGGAGGACTGGTGGGGACGGCTGGGGTGGCTGGGCCGACCTCTTCGGCACGGGCACGCACGCAGTAATCCCGCCAGTACGCCGCCCGCTCGGCATCCTCACCCAGAACGGTCGCGATGTCCGCCACCAGCCGTGCGTTGATGCGGCGCCGGCCGGCACGGAAGGCATCGTAGACGGTGGAGCGTCCGACGTAGGCGGCGGCCTCGCTCATTCCGCGGGCCTCCCGCAGCCGGCGCACCCGCTCCGCGATCTGCGCGTAGCTGACGTCGCCGGCCGTGAGCCTGAGCAGCTGGAAGTCCGCGACGAAGCGGTCCATGAGGCTCCCCGATGGGAGCTGGTCGTTCGTGTGCACTCGCCCCTCCCCAGAGCTCGCGGGCGACGGCCGGCTGCTGAGGAGCATAGCGCGCGGACGCAGGACCCTCGGCTGCGGAGATCGTGGTTCCGGGACCGTCCGGGAACGTCCGGGAACCGCTGCCGGCGCCGTCCGGTTGACCACACGGCGGTAAATTGGCATTCACTCACCCGCCACCCGACGGGGCCCGACAGCGTCGGCGCACCGACAGGGAGAAGAGACACCCAGGGGGACCGGCGGTCTCGCGGGAGGAGCAGGTGGTCGGGGTGCACCCCGACGAAGCTGTGGCGCTGGGGGGCGCTGTTCCGGCTTCAGTCGAGGGTCAGGCACCCCGGCCACCCCACTTCGGCGTCGGTGTGGAGTCCACGACCTCTACGCTGAAGGGCTATGCGCGAACTGACTCGGGGCCTGGGCGATCTGGCCCGCGGCTTCGGCCTGTGGCGTCGGCGGCCCGGCCTGATGGCGTGGGGGCTCGTGCCCGCCGCCATCGTGGGGGCGCTGTTCCTCGCGGGCCTGGTGACCCTGGCATTCTTCCTGCCGTCGATCGCCGAGGCGCTCACTCCCTTCGCCGACGGGTGGCCGGCGGTGTGGACCACGGTTGTGCGCTTCGCTGCGGGCACGGCGGTGTTCGCGGCGGCGCTGGTGGTCGTCGCGGTGTCGTTCACGGCCCTCACCCTGATCGTCGGCGAGCCGTTCTACGACCGCATCTGGCGGGCTGTCGAGTCAGAGACCGGCAGCGAGGGGCTGGACGCGCCATACGGATTCTGGCGGTCCGCCGCCGATTCACTGGCCCTCATCGCCCGCGGTCTCGGGATCGCCGTCCTCGCGGCGCTCGGCGGGCTCGTCCCGCTGATCGGAGGACCCCTGGGGGCCGCAACCGGCATCGTCCTCACCGGGTGGCTGCTCGCCGACGAACTGACGGCGCGGGCGCTGGCGGCCCGCGGCATCGACCGACGCTCGCGGCGGCGCCTGCTGCGCACGCAACGAGGTCGCGCGCTCGGATTCGGCATCGCCACGCAGCTGTGCTTCCTGGTGCCGCTCGGGGCGGTGGCGGTCATGCCCGCGGCCGTGGCGGGCTCCACGATGCTCGCCCAGTCCCTGCTCAGCGGCACGGCGAGCCGTCCGGCATCCGATACCGCACGCTGAGCGGCACACGCAAGGGCAGATCTCCCCATCGGGGCCTGCGGCCCGGTCACGCTACGGTGGCGCTGATCCCGCGACACGGATGCCGCGGCGGAAACCCGGGGGAAGACGACATGAGTACCGAGACAACCGCGACCGCTCAGTCCGCTGCCGGCTCGACCGGCCAGCCGAACACGCCGAAGAAGAAGGTGCCCTGGTGGGTGTGGGCACTCATCGGCTTCGTGGCCCTGGCGCTGGTGATCGGCGTCATCTGGTTCGTGAGCCAGGACGACGACGATGCCGACGATGCCGGCGATGCCGGCGTCGGCCCTGCCCCGGCGGCCGTGGAAGAGGCTCCGGAGGAGGATGCCGCCGACTCCGCCGTGGAGCGTGAGGAGTTCGCCGGTACCGGCGACATGGTGATCCCGGTCGCCGTCGCCGGCGCCGCCATCGTGTCGTTCACGTGCGAGGACTGCACCAGCAACGTCCTCGTGACGTCCGACGCCGAGGAAGGGATGCTGGTGAACAACATCGGCGCCTACACCGGCTCGCGTCTGGTGAACATGGAGGAGGGATCCGCAGTGACGGAGATCACCGTCGAGGCCGACGGCACCTGGGAGCTCGTCGTGGACGATGTCGAGAACGCACCGAGCTTCGACGGCGCCGTGACTGGCACGGGCGACCAGGCGTTCTGGATGACCGGCGAGTTCGAGTCGGTGGCCTTCGTCAACGGCGACCAGCGAGGCAACCACGCCGTTTGGGCCTACCGCAACGGAATGACCAATCCCCTCATCCTCAACGGCATTGGGTCCGCCGATGAGACGGCCGAGATGACGGGGCCCGCCCTCGTGCAGGTGTCGTCCAAGGCCGAATGGACACTGACGCCGCAGTAACCCGCCGACACGATCACCCGCGCTCAGCGGCATCCGCTTCGGTGGATAGGGCATCGCGCAGCTGGGCGCGGGTGGTCACCGCCGGCTGACGCAAGCCGCTGGGGTCCGCCGTCACGCGTACCGCCTCAGCTCGTCCGCCGTGAAGTAGTTCTGCGTCTGCGGAGAGATCAGCACCAGATACCTCTCGCGCTTGTGGTCGATCCATATGACGGTTCCGACGTTGCCCGTCATCCTGGATCCCGTGGCCTGGACGGTGTCACCGACCTTGAAGTCCTGCATGTGCTTCTCCCTCAGACCTCTCGAAGCCACCGACGTCACTTCGCGAGCAAGGAGGTCAGCGCGCGATTGACCTCGTCGGCGTGCGTCCAGAGCAGTCCGTGCGGGGCGCCCTCGATCTCGACATATTCGGCAGCCGGGACTGCTGGGTGGAAGCGGCGGGCGGTCGCGTCGATCGGGAGGATGTTGTCCTTGGTGCCGTGCAGGATGAGCGTGGGCTTCTCCGCCGCTCGTACGGCCTCGACATCGCCGCGGAAGTCCTCGATCCAGGACGAGACGACCGCGTAGGCGGCGACGGGTGCGCTGCCCGCCGCGACGTTCCAGCTGCCGGCCACCGCCTGCTCGCTGATGCGGGATCCGAGGTTCTCGTCGAGGTTGTAGAAGTTCTTGTAGAAGTCGGTGAACCAGGCGAAGCGGTCGCCCTTGGCAGCGGCCTCGATACCGTCGAACACCCCCTGAGGAACGCCTTCGGGGTTGTCGTCGCGCTGCACGAGGAAGGGCTGGAGGGAAGCGAGGAAAGCGAGCTTCGCGACGCGGTCGTGCCCGTAGCGACCCACGTAGCGGGCGAGCTCGCCGGTGCCCATCGAGAATCCGACCAGCACGACATCCTGCAGCTCGAGAGTCTCGAGCACGGTGTTGAGGTCGGCCGCGAAGGTGTCGTAGTCGTAGCCCTCGTTCACCTTGGATGACTGGCCGAAACCCCGGCGATCATAGGTGATGACCCGGTATCCCTGGGCGAGCAGTTCCCGGGTCTGACGCTCCCAGCTGTGCCCGTCGAGCGGGTACCCGTGGATGAGGACGACGGGCTGGCCGGCCCCCTGGTCTTCGTAGTACAGCTCGATCGGAGCGCTGTTCTCGTTTCCGACGGTGATGTAGCCCATGATGCGGGTCCTTTCGATTACGGGACGGCACAGTGCCGCCACCAGTCGCAAGCGAACACCGTGTTGCCAGAACCGGGTCAACTGCCCCGGGCGAGGGCGGGGACGCAGCCATCGCCGGCATCGCGCAGTTGAAGAACGAAGGCCGCGCAGATCAGCGGGATGGACCAGCGCTCCTACGGACGAAGATACGACGCACCGTTGGCGTCGAGGATCGCGCCCGATGACCACGCTGCCTCGGGCGAAGCGAGCCAGAAGACCGCCTCGGCGATCTCCTCCGGGGTGCCGACCCGGCCGAAGGGACTCTGCGCTCTGAGCGCGTCGCCCTCGGCTCCGTCGAGCTTCGCCAGCTGGCGCGGCGTGGCCACGAAACCCGGCGCGACCGATGTCACGGAGATCCCCTGCGGAGCGAGGGCGACCGCGAGCGACTGCCCGAGGGCATGAAGACCGGCCTTGCTTGCCGCGTACGCCGGGAACTCAGGTTCGCCGCGGAACGCGCCGCGCGACCCGACGTTGACGATGGCGCCGGGCGAGGAGCGACCGATGAGGTGATTCGCGAACGCCCACGCCAGGTTCGCGGCCCCCAGAAGGTTGACGTTCACCATCTGCTGGAAAGCGGCATTCCACTGTGCGTAGGGCGTTTCGCCGATCACGTGACGGTTGGAGGGTCCCGGAGCCACGGCGGCATTGCAGACGAGGACGTCGAGCGGGCCGACGGCCTCGATCGCGGCGGCGACGATGTTCAGCCCGCCGTCAGGCACGCCGACGTCACCGGTGATGACCGCATGGCCGGTGCCCTCGAGGGAACGAAGAGTCTCCTCAGCCCCGGCGCGGTTCGTGGCATAGTGCACTGCCACGCGATCGCCGGCGTCGGCGAACCGTCGCGCCACGGCGGCGCCGATGCCGCCGGAGGCTCCGGTGATGAGGACCGTCCTCATGGCGCGTCCCTTCCGACTCGTGTCGACGACCGAAAACCGGTGATCCGCATCCGGCAAGCTCGCCCGCAGTCCGAACGCACGATCCGAGGCTACTCGACCGGCTTCGAGCTGGCGCGTGCGCCGAAACGAGGAGATCTGCCGGCATGCGGGCGCTTCTCGCGCAGGCATCCGCATTCCGGCAGATCACCGCAGCCCGGCGACGCAGGGCGATCGGGCTGAGGCCGGAATCAGTGCAGATCCTCGGTCGCGGAGCGCTTTCCCTCGAGGATGTCGGTGAAGATCCGAGACGAAGCGATGGCCCGCGTCTCAGAGGGATCTCGGACCATCAAGTGGCGGAGACGGAGGGATTTGAACCCTCGGTCCCCATAAGGGGACTCCACCTTAGCAGGGTGGTGCACTAGGCCTGACTATGCGACGTCTCCAGGCATCCGACGACAGGCGACGGACGCGCTCAGCCATCATAACCCGCTCGCGCACCCCGCGATGAACACGCTCAGCCGCGAACGTTGCCGACCGAACAGGTCTCCTGCGCTGCGGTGGAGCCGGTGATCGACTCGGGCAGCACGACGACGCCCTCGGCGGGCGGGGTCGGGTCGGCCGGCGTCTCCCCCGCACCGGGGTCCGCGCCGTCGGCAGGCGGGGCGGCATCGCCCGCGGGCGGCTCGACCACGACGACCGCATCGTTCTTGCCCGCCTCGCCGCTCAGCTGCAGCGGCTGGTTCGCTCGCAGCGCCTCCCACATGAGGTCGGCGGCGGCGTGGTTGGGGACGACCTTGTTGGGGTCGTACGGATCGGTGAGGGTCGGGTACTGCAGAAAGGCGATGTCCTCGAACGCGATGTCCTTGGCGGCGAGGGCGATCTGCACCATCCGCATCGGGTTGGTCAGCGATTCGCTGGGGGTCACGTTCTTGACAGCGGTGCCCGCCAAGGCCCCCAGGGTCCCCATATCGGTGAGCACCTCCTCGCTGACGAGCTTGTTCACGAGCCTCGACATGTACTGCTGCTGGTTGCTGATGCGACCGAGGTCGGAGCCGTCGCCCACGCCGTGCCGCGTGCGCAGGAACTGCAGGGCGTCGTAGCCCGAGACGGTGCGCATGCCCGCCGGCCAGTCGATGCCGGTGTGCGGGTCGCGGATGCCGCCGGCGATGCAGACCTCCACGCCGCCGATCGCGTCGGTGATGTTGATGACGTTGCCGAAGCTCACCTTCGCGGCGTACGGCACACTCATTCCGCTGAGGTCGGACAGCGTGTTCACGACGCAGCCGAGGCCGCCGTAGGAGTACGCCGAGTTCAGCGGCTGCTTGCTCATCGCCGAGGTCTGGCGACCGTCCTCGCCCGTGCACGACGGGATGGGCACCATCAGATCACGCGGAAACGAGACGACCGTGACCCTGCGCGGGGCATCGGAGATGTGCAGCAGCATGTTGACGTCGTTGAGCTGACCGCCGGCGTCGGCACCCTTGCAACGGTCTCCGAACCGCTCGGCGATCTCCTCCTCGCACTCATCGGTGCCGGTCACCACCATCGTGATCGGGCCCTCGAGAGGTCCCAGGCTGGGCGGCTGCCCCGGGGCGTCGTCGAGGGCGACGGAGTTCTCGGCGAGGTCCGCGACGAGGCCGACGGCGGCATAGCCCGCGACCGTGCTGCCAGAGACCGCGACGACCGCCGCGATCACGCCGATCACGGTCAGCAGCTGCGTCAACGGGTGGGGTTGCTTCAGCACGCCGTGGCGGGCGACGGGTAGCCGTCGACCGCGGGTCGGGAGGCCGCGCCCAGTCATCCCCCCACGTTACCGTTCGAGCAGGTCTCCTGCGCCGCGGTCTGCCCCGGGATCGATGAGGGGAGCGTCACGCCGGGCGCGGCGGTCTCGCCGGGCGTCGCGGCGTCGCTCGGGGCCCCGGGGTCGACCGGCGCGGCATCCGAGCCCTCCGGATCCAGCACGACGACACCGTCACCCTGGCTGGCCTCGCCGCTCAGCGTGATCGGCTGGTTCGCCTCGAGCGCCGCCCACAGCGCTGCGGCGGCATCCTCGTCGGGGGCGACGCGGTTGGGGTCGTACGGGTCTTCCACGACGGGGTACTGCACGAAGACGATCTCCTCGAACGGCACGTTCTTCACCGCGAGGGCGATCTGCACGAGGGTCACCGGGTTGGTGAGGCTCTTGCTCGGGGTGACGTTCTCGACCGCAGTGGATGCCAGTGAGTACAGCGTCGCCGGGTTCGAGAGCACCTCGTCGCTGACGAGCTTGCGCGCCAGGCGCGACATGTACTGCTGCTGGTTCGAGATGCGGCCGAGGTCGCCCCCGTTGCCCACCCCGTGCCGGGTGCGCAGGAACTGGAGCGCCTCCAATCCCGAGATCGTGCGGTTGCCCGCCTCCCAGTCGATGCCGGTGTGGTGGTCGCGGATGCCGTTGGCGATGCAGACCTCCACCCCGCCGATCGCGTTGGTGATCTCGATCACCCCACCCCAGGTCACCTTGGCGGCGAACGGGATGTCCAGGCCGGTCAGCTCCGAGATCGCCGCGGCCACGCATGCCAGGCCGTTGTCGCCGCCGTTGGTGTACGCCGAGTTGAGGGGCTGCCTGCTCGAAGCCGGCGTCTGGGTGCCGTCGGAGTGCGTGCAGGAGGGAATGGGGACCATCAGGTCGCGGGGGAATGAGACCACGGTCACGCGGCGGGGCGCCTCGGAGATGTGCACGAGCATGTTGACGTCGTTCAGCTCGCCTGCGGCATCCTCCCCCATGCAGCGATCCCCGAAATACGCCGCATACTCGGGCTCGCAGGCATCGGTGCCCGCCAGCAGCAGGTTGACGCCGCCCTCGATCGCGCCGATGTCCGGCGGCACGGGACTCTGACCCTCGAGGTCGACCGACCCGTCGGCGAAGTTCGAGGCGAGGTCGTAGGCCGTGTAGGCCGCCACGCTCACGCCCGACACCAACACCACCGCCAGCGCCACCGCGAGGACCTTCATCAGCTGCGCGAAGGGACCGGGCGTGCGCTGTACGCCGTGGCGGGCCAGCGGGCGCCGACCGGATGAGGGCGCGCTCGCGCCGCTCGGGTCGGATGTGGCGATCACGGACGTCTCCTCGGGTGGGGCGGGCCGTGCTCGCCACACCCGAGCGCCGTGGCGGAGGGTGTGGGATTCGAACCCACGGGACATTTCTGCCCACTGGTTTTCAAGACCAGGTCCATCGGCCGCTCGGACAACCCTCCCGGCGGACGCCCTAGGGCATCCGTCGACAGGCCCCGAGTCTAGTCGACGGCACTGGGGTCCATTCTCGCCGGGGCGGCTGGACAGCCGCTGTACGGCGCCCGAAGCCCGCGGTCGGCACTCCGCCCCGCGCGGTCAGAGCGCGCGGAGGATCTCGGCGACGCCGCCGGCCTCGACCGAGCCCGTGGTCTCACCCGCTACCGAGCGCACCTCGTCCACGCCCTGGGCCATCGCCACGGCGCGGCCACCGTTGCGCCGCGCCCACCGGAACATGCCGATGTCGTTGCGACCGTCGCCGATGACGATCACATGCGCCGGGTCGACCCCGAGCCAGTCGCAGACGAGGGCGAGGGCGCTGGACTTGTCGACGCCGCGCGGTGCGATGTCGAGCCATGCCGTCCAGCCCACGGCGTACGACACCTCGTTGAGGCCGATGCGGGCGACGAGGTCGACGAAGTCCTGCTCGGTCTCGTCGGGCGAGACCACGACGACGCGCGATGCGCGCTGAGCGGCGAGCTCCTCGAACGGGACCTGCGTGGCCCCCTGCAGGTTCCAGTCATCGAGGTGCTCGGTATACAGGCGACTGCCGTCGGGCAGCTCCACCATGTACCGCGCCTCCGGCAGGTGCTCGCGCAGCAGCGTCAGCACCTCGGTGGGGTCGAACGTCTCGGTGTGGAACCGCTCGTAGCGCACCTCGTCGGCCTCGACGCGCTTCATGATCACGGCGCCGTTGGAGCAGACGATGTACTCGGGGGCGATCTCGAGCACGCGCAGGATGCCGCGGGTGCTCTCCCAGCTGCGTCCGGTCGCCAGCATCACCTCGTGGCCGGCACGGTGCGCATGGGCGACGGCCTCGACGATGCCGGGGCTGAGGGTCTCGTCCTGCAGGAGGATCGTGCCGTCGATGTCGAGCACGATGAGCAGCCGCTCGGTGGGGACGCGGGGGTTCTCGGCATCCTCGGCGATGTCCTCGACGAGCTCAGCGGCGTCGGCCTGGTCGGTGACCTCGATGCTGCCGGTGGAGGGAAGGTGCGCCTGGTTCATGCGACCGGCTCCAGGACCTCGAGCCCTCCCAGGAAGGGGCGCAGCACCTCGGGAACCCACACCGAGCCGTCGGCGCGCTGGTGGGTCTCGAGCAGCGCGACGATCCAGCGGGTGGTGGCGAGCGTGCCGTTGAGCGTGGCGACGTGCGACGTCTTGCCGCCGTCGGGCCGGTACCGGATGTCGAGCCGCCGCGCCTGGTAGGTCGTGCAGTTGCTCGTGCTGGTGAGCTCACGGTAGGCGCCCTGCGTCGGGACCCAGGCCTCGATGTCGTACTTGCGCGCCGCAGACGAGCCGAGGTCACCGGCCGCCACGTCGATCACGCGGTAGCTGAGACCGAGGTCCTGCAGCATCTGCTCCTGCAGCGCGACGAGGCGCTCGTGCTCCGCCTGTGCGTCGTCGGGCGTCGTGTAGACGAACATCTCGAGCTTGTTGAACTGGTGCACGCGAATGATGCCGCGGGTGTCCTTGCCATACGACCCCGCTTCGCTGCGGTAGCAGGTGGACCACCCTGCGTAGCGCTTGGGTCCCCGGGACAGGTCGATGATCTCGTCCATGTGATAACCGGCGAGGGGCACCTCGCTGGTGCCGACGAGATACAGGTCCTCGTCGGCCAGGTGGTAGACCTCGTCGGCGTGCTGGCCGAGGAAGCCGGTGCCGCGCATGACCTCGGGGCGCACGAGGGTGGGCGGGATCATCGGGGTGAAGCCCGCCTGCAGCGCGCGGTCCAGCCCCAAGTTCATCAGAGCGAGCTCGAGGCGGGCGCCGATCCCGGTGAGGAAGTAGAAGCGGGCGCCGGACACCTTGGTGCCGCGCTCCATGTCGATCGCACCGAGCTTCTCCCCCAGGGCGAGATGGTCGAGCGGCTCGAAGTCGAATGACGGCTGCTCGCCGTGCGTGCGCAGCGTGACGAAGTCCTCCTCGCCGCCCGCGGGAACGCCGTCCAGGACGATGTTCTCCAGCTTCGCGAAGGCGGCGTCGGCGGCAGCTTCGGTCTCGGCGACCTGCCGCTGGGCGACCTTGACCTTCTCGCTCAGCTCCTTGGCCTCGGCCACGAGCGCGGCCTTCTCCTCTTTGGGGGCCTGTGCGACGCGCTTGCCGTGCGCGTTCTGCGCCGCACGCAGCTCTTCGAACGCGGTGATCGCCGCGCGACGGTCGCGGTCGGCTGCGACGGCGTCGTCGACCGTCTGAGCCGACTCACCGCGAGCCAGCTGCGAGCGCGTGACCAGGTCAGGCCGGTCGCGGAGAAGAGCGGGATCGATCATCCGTCAATCCTCGCACAGGCGCCGCCAACGGGTCCCGCTATCGTGAGGGCATGACCACGCCCGCCGCTCCGCGTGCCGCCCTGGTCTACAACCCCATCAAGGTCGACTCCACAGCGCTCGTCGCGAGCGTGCGGCGACTGTCGGGCGAGGCCGGGTGGGACGAGCCGCTGCTGTTCGCCACGACCGTCGACGACCTCGGCGACACCGCGACGCGCGAGGCACTGGACCGGGGCGTCGACGCCGTGCTCGTCGCGGGCGGCGACGGCACCGTGCGCGCAGTCGCCGGGGCCGTGAGCGGCTCGGGCGTCCCGCTCACGATCGTGCCGAGCGGCACGGGCAACCTGCTGGCCCGCAACCTGCGGCTGCCGCTGGGCAACCCCGAGACGATGATCGCCGCCACCTTCTCAGGCGAGCGGCACCCGATCGACATCGGGTTCGCCACGTTGCGGCGCCCGGGTGGCGAGGTCGACGAGCACGCCTTCGTCGTGATGGGCGGCATGGGGCTGGATGCCGCGATGATCGCCAACACGAGCCCTCAGCTGAAGCGCAGCGTGGGATGGGTCGCATACGTCGAGGGCGCTGCCCGCTCGCTCGTCGGCGCGCAGCCGTTCCATGTCGTCTTCCAGGTGCAGGGACGCCGCATGCACTCGGCGCGCGTGCACAGCGTGCTGTTCGCCAACTGCGGCTCGCTCCCGGCCGGTCTCGAGCTCATCCCCGAGGCCTCGGTGTCCGACGGGCTGCTGGATGTGGTCGTCTTCCAGCCGAAGGGCCCGTTCGGCTGGCTGTTCGTCTGGCGTCGCGTCGCCTGGGACAACAGCGTGCTGCGCCGCTTCCGGGCCGGGCGCAGCGTGCTGGCGCTGCGCACCGAGGACTCCGCCGTGCGGTACGCGCGGGGACCCGCGCTGGATGTCGCCCCGGCCAGCCCTCAGCCGGTGCAGTTGGACGGCGACGAGTTCGGCGAGGCGGTGCACGTGCACACCCGCGTCGAACCCGGCGCGCTCGTGGTGTCCGTGCCGGTGGGGCACGTACTGGCCCCCGCAGGCCGGTCGGCGCGGCGGGTCGGCGCGGCGGTGCTGTCAACCCCGTGACGGCGCGGGATGCGTCGATCAGCATGACCGTATGGGCGCCCCCTCGATCGTGTGGTTCCGCGATGACCTGCGGCTGACCGACAACCCTGCGCTGCGAGCGGCGGTCGACCGGGCGGAGCCCGTCATCGGCCTGTACGTGCTCGACGAGCACTCCCCCGGCTTCCGCCCGCTCGGCGGCGCGGCCAGATGGTGGCTGCACCATTCGCTCACCTCGCTGGGCGAACGGCTGCGCGAGCGGGGCGGCGCGCTGCTGCTCCGCCGGGGCGCCGCGGCCGGGGTCGTGCGCGAGACGGTGGCCGAGCTCGGCGCCGGCGCCGTCTTCTGGAACCGCCGATACGGGGGCGCGGCCCGGCAGGTCGACGCGGACCTGAAAGCGTCCCTGCGCGCCGACGGCGTGGAGGTGGCATCCTTCGCCGCATCGCTGCTGCACGAGCCCTGGACGGTCACGACCGGCGGCGGCACACCCTTCTCGGTGTTCTCCCCGTTCTGGCGGGCGTGCCTGTCGCTCCCGGCGCCGCGCCCTCCCCTGCCCGAGCCGCAGACCGTGGATGCGCCGGCGCGGGTGCCGGCATCCGACGCCCTCGACGACTGGTCGCTGCTGCCGACGCGTCCGGACTGGGCGGAAGGTCTGCGCGAGACGTGGATGCCGGGGGAACCGGCGGCCCGCGCCCGCCTGCGGGAGTTCCTCGCCGAGGATCTCGGCCGCCACGACCAGGCTCGCGACTCTCCGGCCGCGGGGGCGACGTCGCGGCTGTCGCCGCGCCTTCGCTGGGGCGAGATCAGCCCGTTCACGGTGTGGCACGAGGCGGCGGGCACCGAGGGTGCCGGCCGGTTCCTCTCGGAGCTCGGGTGGCGGGAGTTCGCCTGGCACACGCTGTATCGCTTCCCCGATCTGGCGACGAAGAACCTTCGCGCGGAGTTCGACGCCTTCCCCTGGCCGCCGCTGGATCCGTCGCATCTCGATGCCTGGCAGCGGGGGCGAACCGGCATCCCTCTCGTCGACGCGGGGATGGCGGAGCTGTGGCGAACCGGATACATGCACAACCGGGTGCGCATGGTGACGGCGTCGTTCCTCGTGAAGAACCTGCTCATCGACTGGCGGCGGGGCGAGGAGTGGTTCTGGGACACCCTGGTCGATGCCGACGAGGCGAACAACCCGTTCAACTGGCAGTGGGTCGCCGGCTCCGGGGCGGACGCTGCGCCCTACTTCCGCATCTTCAACCCCGAGCTGCAGCGCGACAAGTTCGACCCCGACGGGGTCTACACGCGGAGGTGGGCGCCCGGCGCCGAGACCCGCGAGCCGCTGGTGGACCTGCGGCTGTCGCGCCAGGCGGCGCTGGACGCGTACGAGGCCGTGAAACGCGCGTGACCCCGCGCGCACGAAGCGCACGGGGTCACGGCGGCTCACGCCGCGGTCATCATTCCGCGACGGGGATGCCCTGAGCCTCGAGCGTCGAGATGGTCGAGGCCTGCGCCTTCTCGAGCGCCTCGAGCAGGGTGCCCTGACCGGTCACGGCCCGCTGGAAGCCGTCGGAGACGTCGGCGTAGGTCTGCGTCATGGTCGGCCCCCACACGAAGTCGGGGTTCACCTGCTCGGCCGCCTCTGCGAACACGTCGTAGATCTTCTGCCCGCCGTAGAACTCCACGCCCTCCTGCAGCGACGGCAGCGACAGCCCCTCGGTCGTAGCCGGGTAGATGTTCGCCGACGTGTTCAGCGCCGTCAGCGCCTCTTCCGAGGTGTTCAGCCACAGGGCGAACTTCGTCGCCTCGTAGAGGTGGTCGGTGCCCTTGAACACCGCGATCGACGAGCCGCCCCAGTTGCCCGAGCTCTGCCCACCGGCCTCCCACTGCGGGGCGGGCGCGACCGACCACTTGCCGGCCGTGTCGGGCGCGCCGCTCGAGATGGAGTTGGCACCCCAGACCGCGGAGTTCCATCCCCACACGGCGCCGGAGTTGTAGGCGTTGTTCCACTCCTCGGTCCACGCCGGGTAGGTCGACACGAGATCCTCGTCGAGCAGCTCCTGCCAGTAGTCGGCGACCTGCGTCGACGCGTCTCCGGTGAGGTCGACCGTCCAGGCGTCGCCGTCGTTGGTGAACCAGTCGCCGTTGGCCTGCCACACGAAGCCCGCGAACTGGTTGATGTCACCGGTGGAGAAGTTGGTGATGTAGCCGCCGGCCTCGCGCACCTTCACCGCGGCCTCCTTGAACTCCTCCCACGTGGTCGGAACCTCGATGCCGTTCTGCTCGAACAGATCGGAGCGATAGAACAGCGCCATCGGCCCGGAGTCCTGCGGAATGCCGAAGACGCCGTCTGACGTGCCCAGCGTCACCTGGCCCCAGGTCCACGGGATGAAGTCAGCCTCGGCGGCGACGACTTCCTCGCACGCGGCGAGGTTCTCGAGGCCGTCCTGCACGCGGAAGCTCGACAGCGCGTCGTACTCGATCTGACCGAGGTCGGGGGCGTTGCCCGCCTCGAGCTGGCTGAAGAAGCTCTTGTACGTGCCGGAGTTGCCGTTGGGACCGGTCTGCACCGCGACCTGGATGTCGGAGTTCTCCTCGTTCCACATGTCGACGACGTCTTCGATGCCCGGGATCCACGACGTGAACTCCAGCGTGACGTCACCCTCCGACGGCGCGCAGGCCGCGGCATCCGTGCCGCTGTCGGTGGTGCCTCCCGCGGAGCATCCGGCCAGCGCGATCGCGCTGAGCAGTGCGACGCCGGTGGCGACTGCCCTCTTGTTGTGCTGCATGATCTTCCTTACTCGGTGGTGGTGTTACAGGGAACCGGCGGGCCGCAGCCCTCCGGAGGTCATTTGACCGAGCCGCTGCCCAGTCCGTTGCGCCAGAACCGCTGGAGCAGCAGGAAAGCGACGATGAGCGGCACGATCGACAGGAACGAGCCGGTGAGCACGTAGGTGCGCAGTTCGGGGATCTGATTGAGCTGGGTGTTCCAGGAGTAGAGCCCGTACGTGATCGGGAACAGCTCCGCGCTGCGCAGCATGATCAGCGGCAGGAAGAAGTTGTTCCAGATCGACACGAATTGGAACAGGAACACCGTCACCAGCGCCGGGGTCATCAGTCGCACCGACACGGTGAAGAACGTGCGCACCTCGCCGGCCCCGTCGATGCGCCCGGCCTCGATGAGCTCGTCGGGCACCGACGATGCGGCGTAGATGCGGCTCAGATAGACGCCGAACGGACTGACGATGCTCGGCAGCAGCACCGCCCAGTAGGTGTTCGTCAGGTTCACCTGGCTGAACAGCAGGAACAGCGGCAGCGCGAGCGCGGTCGCCGGCACCAGCACGCCGCCGAGCACCACGTTGAAGAACAGCTCCCGCCCCGGGAACCGGTACTTCGCCAGCGCGTAGCCGCACATCGCCGCGAACACGGTCGCCAGCAGCGCGCCGACGACGGCGTAGCCGATGCTGTTGAGCAGCCAGCGGAAGTAGATCCCGTCGCCGTAGGAGATGAGGTCCCCGACGTTGGTGAAGAAGTTCCACTCCGCGAACCAGAGGGCGGGGGTGGTGAGCAGGTCGCCGCGGTCCTTGGTGGATGCGATGAACAGCCACCAGATGGGCACCACGAAGTAGAGGGTGAACACCCCCATCACGAGCAGCGCCGCACCGCGGGAGAAGATGCTCTCGCGCGCACCCCGCGAACGGGCGGGGGCGAGATCGTCCGCGGTGGCCCCGCGGGTACGGGTGAGCATGCTCATTGCGCGGCCTTCCGCTGGGTGGACTTGAGGAACGTGAACGACAGGGCGAACGTCGCCAGCGCGAGCACAACCGAGAACGCCGCCGCCAGCTGGGTGTTGGGGACGGAGCTGGTGGCGTAGATGAGCATGTTCGGGGTGAACCCGGACGAGACCGCCGAGCTGAACGAGCGGAACACCTGCGGCTCTGCCAGCAGCTGCAGCGTGCCGATGATGGAGAAGACCGCCGTGAGCACGATCGCCGGGGCGACCATCGGGATCTTGATCGACCACGCGATGCGGATCTGCCCGGCACCGTCCAGGCGCGCCGCCTCGTACACCTCGGACGGGATCGCCAGCAGGGCCGAGTAGATGATGAGCATGTTGTAGCCGACGAACACCCACGTCACCACGTTCGCGATCGACCACAGCACCATCTCCGGCGAGAGGAAGTCGATGGCGCGCGTCACATCCGTGAACGGCGACAGGTTCGGGGAGTAGAGGAAGCCCCACATGATCGCGGCGATGACACCGGGGACCGCGTAGGGGGCGAAGAAGGCGAGGCGGAAGAACCGCTTGCCCTTCAGCGCGGGCGAATCCAGCAGCAGCGCGAACAGCAGCGCCAGCCCGAGCATGATCGGCACCTGCACGACGCCGAACAGCAGCACGCGGCCGACCGACTCCCAGAAGGGGCCGTTCTGGAACACCAGCGCATACTGCGTCAGCCCGCCGAATACCTCCTGCGGCGCCCCGTAGGTGCCCTCGCGCTGGACCACCTGGAGCGACTTCCACACCGCGTAGCCGATGGGGATCAGATAGAACAGCAGGAACAGCACCCCGAACGGGCCGGTGAAGATCGCGATCGCGCCCTTGTGCTGCACCTTGCGGCGCTCGCCGCGACGCGGCCGGGAGCGGCGTGCGGCGTCGGGGGCGCGAGTGATGGCTTCTGTGGCGGTCATGCTGCCGCCTCCTCTCTGACGATGCGCACCGCACCGCCGGGAACGTCGACGCGACCGCGCACCGGGTCGCCCGTGATGAGCTCGACGCCGTCGGCCTCGACGCTCGCGGCATCCGTCGCGTGGTTGACGATGAACAGATACGAGGCCTGGGGTCCCCGGCGGCGCACCAGCTCCAGCTGGGCGAGGTCGCCGTGCACGTGCGCGGGCGGGCGCACGCCCGTGTCGGCGGCGAGACGGGCGATGAGATCCTGGTAGGCGGCCTCGTCGGGCAGCGTCGCCAGATACCAGGCGGCGCCGTCGCCCCAGGCGTTGCGGGTGAGCGCGGGGTGCCCGGCGGCGGGCCCGTCGGCGAAGGATGCCACCACCTCTGCCGTGTCGGCTTGTCCCCGCTCGCTCCACAGCCGTGCCGTCGTGCCGTCGGTGAGATGCACGACGGCGTCGGCGGCGACAGGAGCGAACTCCTCGATGCGCACGCCCAGCGCCTCACGGAACGGTCCGCTGTAGCCACCCGTCCACACCCGGTCCTCGGCGTCGACGATGCCGCTGTTGAACGTGACCAGCGCAGTGCCGCCCGCGGCCACCCAGTCGGTGATCGCGGCGGCCTCGTCGGCACGCACGAGGTGCAGTCCGGGCACGATGACCAGCCGGTACCCCGACAGGTCGGCCCCCGGCCGCACGACGTCGACGGTGAGGCCGAGGGAATGGGCCGCCCCGTATGCGGCGTGCACCTGATCGAGGTAGCCGAGCGACTGGCTGGGCCGGGACTCGGTCTGGGTCGCCCACCACGCCTCCCACGAGAACACCACGGCGACATCGGCGACCACGCGGGATCCGGCGACCTCGGAGAGGCGCTCGACGATCCCGCCCAGCTCGGTCACCTCGCGCCACAGCGCCGAGTCGGTGCCCGCGTGCGGCAACATCGCGGAGTGGAACTTCTCGCTGCCCTGCACCGAGGCGCGCCACTGGAAGAAGCACACTCCGTCGGCGCCGCGGGCGACGTGGGTGAGCGAATTGCGGATGATCTGGCCGGGCGCCTTCGGGGTGTTCAGCGGCTGCCAGTTGACCGCGCCGGTGGAGTGTTCCATCAGCAGCCACGGCGCCCCTTCGCCGAGGCCCCGCGAGAGGTCTGCGGCGAAGGCGAGCTCCGAGACCGGGTCGGCCAGCCGTCCGTCGAGGTAGTGGTCGTTCGCGATCACGTCCATGTCGGCGGCCCACGACCAGTAGTCCATGTTCTCGATGTGAGCCGTGACCATGAAGTTCGTGGTGACGGGCCGGTCGCTGAGGGCCCGGATGACATCGGCCTCGGCCCGGTACAGCCCGCGCAGCTCGTCGGAGCTGAACCGGTGGAAATCGAGCATCTGCGACGGGTTGCCCGTCGAGAGGGTCGTGCGCGGCGGCAGGATCTCTTCCCAGTCGCGGTAGCTCTGGCTCCAGAAGGCGGTGCCCCACGCGGTGTTGAGCGCGTCGAGCGTGGCGTAGCGCTCGCGCAGCCAGCGGCGGAAGGCACCGGCGCTCACGTCGCAGTAGCACAGCGCGTTGTGGCATCCCAGCTCGTTCGACACGTGCCACAGCGCCACCGCGGGGTGGTTGCCGTAGCGGCGCGCGACCTCGGTCGCCAGGCGCACGGCGGCCTCGCGGAAGACGGGGGAGCTCGGGCAGAACGCCTGCCGGCCGCCCGGGTACCGCCGCGTGCCGTCCGCGGCCATCGGCAGCATTTCGGGGTGGCTGCGGGTGAGCCAGGCCGGCGGCGACGCCGTGCCGGTGCCGAGGTTGATGCGGATGCCCGCGGCGTGCAGCCGCGCGACGATGTCGTCGAGGCGGGTGAAGTCGTACTCCCCCGCACGCGGCTCGATGTGCGACCAGCCGAAGATATTGATGGCGACGAGGTCGACCTTCGCCTCGGCCATGAGGGCGATGTCCTCGTCCCAGACGTCGGGCGTCCACTGCTCGGGGTTGTAATCGCAGCCGAACGCGATGCCGTCGTGCGCGAAGGGTCGGCGGGCGGGGGGCGTCATTGTCTCCTCGGATCTGTGAACGTGCACAGCCCGATGCGACTTTTCTCCGCATTGAGAACCTGTGAACGTGAACACATTATGAGCGGCACCCAGCCCTGTCAACACGTGCACTGCGGGGTGTGCGCGTGCACATACGATGTGAGCGTGGATGCGACGGGGCGACGACGCCGGGCGACGGTCAAGGATGTGGCACTCGAGGCGGGGGTGTCCCGCGGCACGGTCAGCCGCGTGCTCAACGGCCAGCCCTACGTCTCCACCGAAGCGCGCGCCGCGATCGACGCCGCGATCGCGAAGGTGGGCTTCGTGCCGAATCGGGCCGCGCGCAGCCTGGTGATGCAGAGCTCCCAGGCGATCGGGCTCATCGTGCACGAGCCGCATTCGCAGTTCGTGGAGGACCCAAACATCGGGTCGATCCTGCTGGGAGCCAACGCCGCCCTGTCGGAGGCCGACTACCAGATGGCCTGCCTCATCGCCGACACCCCGCGCGACGTGGAGCGCCTGTCGCACTACCTCGGCGCCGGCCTCATCGACGGCGTCATCATCGTCTCGGCCCGCGTGGGAGACCCGATCACGCGTGCGGTGGCGCAATTGCAGCTGCCGGCGGCGTTCGTGGGGCACCCGCGCGACATCGGCGATGCCGCCTACGTCGCGATCGACAACCGGGCCGCTGCCCGCGAGATCACCACCCGGCTGAGGGGGACCGGTCGTCGTCGCATCGGAATGATCGCCGCCGCGCTGGACCGGGACTCCGGTTCCGATCGCCTGGCCGGATTCGTCGACGCGCTCGGCGCCCGCTTCGATCCGCAGCTGGTGCAGAGCGTGCCGCTGTACTCGTTCTCGTGCGGACAGGACGGCATGCGGGCGCTGCTGGAGCGGCATCCCGACATCGACGGCGTCTTCGCCTCGAGCGACGCCGTGGCCGCCGGGGCGCTGGACGTGCTGCACGCCGCGGGGCGCACGGTGCCGGGCGATGTGGGTGTCGTCGGCTTCGACGACAGCTCATGGGCGCTGCGGTGCGACCCGCCGCTGTCGACCGTGCACCAGCCCGCCACCGAGCTCGGCCGCGCCGCCGCCGAGGCCGTGCTGCGCCAGCTCCGCGGCGAGGGCAGCGGCGGCCGGCAGCTGCTGGAATGCCCGATCGTCTGGCGCGACTCGGCGTAGCCGTCAGGGCTGTTGACACCGCCCCGCACGCCTGCCACCCTCTGTGTACGTTCACAGGACACCCCTCTGCGGCGCTGTGAACGTGCACACAATCCGTCGGCACAGCGGCCGGGCGGACGGCTCGACGATGAAGTAGGAGCTCGTGAACACCCTCATCCCCATCCGGCGGCGCACCGCCATCGGCACGGTCGCGCTGGCCGCCGCCTCCCTCCTGCTCGCGCCGACCGCCTCGGCGCCGAGTCCCGCCCTGGCGGCACCCGCCCCCGCCGCCGGAACCGTCTCAATCGACCTTGAGGGGGCCTGGAGCTTCACCCGCGGCGACGACCCGTCGTACGCGGATCCCGCCTTCGACGACTCCGCGTGGCAGAGCATCCAGGTGCCCGGCGACGGGTCGCCCTTCGACGACTACGACGGGTTCGCGTGGTACCGGCTGGACTTCACACTGCCGGCCGACGCCGAGGGGAACAACCTCGTCGCCTCGCTCGGATTCCTCGACGACGTCGACGAGGCGTTCCTCAACGGCGTGCGCATCGGCGGGTCGGGGACGATGCCGCCCGCTGCAAGCAGCCAGTGGTTCGAGAAACGGCTGTATCCGGTGCCCGCCACCGCACCGAACTTCGGAGGCGAGAACACGCTCGCGGTGCGCCTCTACGACATGAACGGCGGCGGCGGGTGGTACGAAGGCCCCGTCGGCATCTACTCCAAGGATGCCGTCAGGCAGAACGTCTACGGCATCACCGGCCCGCCGGCCGACGCGGCGCAGATCTCCGCCGTCATGGCGGCGCTCGACACGCAGCGCGCGGCTCTCGCCGCCGGCGACGTCGACGCCTACGTCGCCACCCTCGAGGAGGGATACTTCCACGACGGGCGCACGAAGGAGCGCCGTGAGCGCGAACTGCGCGCCTGGGCGGCGGAATCCGGCGGGCTCACGCTCACCGACAGCGAGGTCGAGGTGGTGCAGGGCCCCGACGGATCCCTCATCGTCGACACCAACCGCGCCATCATGGGCACCCGCGATGGCGAGCCGCACGTCTTCCAGCCCCCTGCGCAGCAGTTCCTGCGATTCTCCGCCTCGACACTGCTCGAGACCGGCAACCGCTCGCGCTTCTTCCGCGAGGCGGTCGATTCGCAGCTCGAGGGCCGGGCGCGGGAGTTCGTCACCTACCTGCCCCCGTCCTACCTCACCGAGCCCGCGCGGGAGTACCCGGTGGTGTACCTGCTCCACGGCATCAACGGCGGCAGCCGGGAATGGGAGCCGCGCGAGATCGACACGGTGCTCGACGCGCTCTGGGCCGATGGCCTGGCCGAGTCGATCGTGATCATGCCCGACGGCGAGTCGCTCTGGTACGCCGATCAGCCCGGCGGCACGCCGTGGCGCAGCATGTTCCTGACCGAGATGGTCCCGCTCGTCGATGCCGAGTACCGCACCCTCGACACCCCGCCGTTCCGCGCACTGACCGGCGTCTCCATGGGTGGGTTCGGAGCGTTCTCGCTCGGGTTGTCGCACCCGGAGCTCTTCTCCTCGCTGGCATCCCACATCGGCTCGCTGAGCTTCTCAGGCTCGAGCCTGCCGACGCCGCTGGCGCAGGCGCAGGCGATGTCCGCCGAGCAGCTGTCGCAGTACGACCTCTACTTCGATGCCTGCGAGTTCGACGAGTACCGCTTCGACGACGCCGCCCGATCGATGAGCACCCTGCTCACCGGCAAGGGCGTCGCCCACACGTGGGCCGTCTATCCGGAGGGCCGGCACAATGACGCCTGCTGGATGCCGCATCTCGGCGACTCGTTCACGGTGCACTCCGACCACTTCCGCGCGGCCGGGCTCGTCGAGGACACCGTCGCACCGACGGTCGCCCTCGACGCCGCGCCGGCATCCCCGGACGGCACGGATGGCTGGTACCGCACCGCCGTCGCCCTCACCGTCACGGCGACCGATGACCGCGACGACGCGCCGCTCATCGAAGCGCAGCGCGATGGCGGCGCGTGGGCGCCGGTGGACGGCCCCATCCGCTTCGACGGCGACGGTGCCCACGCCGTGTCGGTGCGCGCCACCGACACGGCGGGCAACGTCAGCGAGGTCGTCTCCTGGTCGGGCCGCATCGATGCCACTGCTCCGAGCGTGCAGACGGGCCTCGACCACCAGCGCCGGGTCACGCTGACGGCGGCGGACGAGACCTCCGGGGTGGCGACGGTCGAGTACCGCGTCACCAAGAAGGACCGCACCATCGTGGACTGGACGCCCTACCGCGCCCCGGTGCGGCTCGACGGGGCTTCCACCCTGTCGTACCGGGCGACCGACGCGGCGGGGAACACCAGCGAGGTCGGAACGACGACGAGGGCGCAGCTGCGCCCCGCGGCCACCGTCACCCGGGCCGCCACGAGCCGCCTGCTCGTCTCCGGCGACACCCCCGTGACGTACACCGTCGCGGTCAGCGCCGTCGGCGGCTCCACCCCGGTCGGCACGGTCGCGGTGACCGACAACGGCCGGCCCCTCGCCACGATCGAACTCACCGCCGCCGACGACGGCCGTGCGGCGATCACCCTCCCCCGGCTCCCCCGCGGCATCCATCTGCTGCGCGCCGAGTTCACCGGGACAGGATTCGCACCGTCCGCGTCGCTGTCCGCGCTGCTGGTGCTGAGGTGAGCGGTCGGCGGCCACCCCGGGAATGAGGCGGCCGGGGCGGCGGTTGGGATCAGGTGATGAGCACCCCCACCCCCGCCCCTGCCCTCTCCGTCCTCGATCTCGTACCGGTCCGCACCGGCCAGACCAGCGCCCAAGCCGTCGCCGCCGCCCTGTCGCTGGCCGAGACCGCCGACCGGCTGGGGCTGCGGCGCTACTGGTTCGCCGAGCACCACAACATGCCGTCCGTCGGCTCGACGACGCCGCCGGTGCTCATCGCCGCCGCCGCGGCACGCACCTCCCGCATCCGCGTCGGCTCCGGCGGGGTGATGCTGCCCAACCACGCGCCCCTCATCGTCGCGGAGCAGTTCGCCGCGCTCGAGGCCCTCGCGCCCGGGCGCATCGACCTGGGGATCGGCCGCGCCCCGGGGAGCGACCCGGTGATCACCCAACTGCTGCGCATGTCGGGGACCTCCAGCGACGTCGAGCGCTTCCCGCAGCACGTGGAGGACATCCTCGCCCTGGTGTCGCCCGAGGGCGCGACGCTGACGTTCACCTCGGGCGGCACGTACGACGTGCACGCGACACCGGCCGCCGTGAGCGCGCCCGAGGTGTGGCTTCTGGGGTCGAGCGACTACTCCGCACAGCTGGCCGCATCGATGGGGCTCCCCTACGTCTTCGCCAACCACTTCGCCGGCGAGGGGCTCGAGCGGGCGCTGGGGCTGTACCGCGGGCAGTACCGCCCGAGCGAGGCGCACCCGGAGCCGGTGACGTTCCTCACCGCCAACGTCGTCGCCGCCGACACGGCCGAAGAGGCCGATGCCCGCGCGCTGCCGCAGCTGCGGGCGATGGCCCGCCTGCGACTGAACCGCCCGATGGGTCCGATGGAGACGGTGGAGGCGGCGCTGGCGGCCGCGCCCGATGATGCGATGACTCCGCTCATCGACGCGATGCGGGAACGCTGGATCATCGGCACCGGCGAGCAGGCGGCATCCGACCTGCGCACGCTCGCGCACGCCCACGGCGTCGACGAGATCATGGTCTCGCCCATCGCCGCGGCGCGCGAGGACGAGCCGATGGATGCCCCCACCGGTCGCGACCGCACGCTCGAGCTGCTCGCTGCGGCCCTCGCCGGCTGACCGGCCGCGCCGGCGGGGGCGTCAGCCCTCGGGTTCGCCCGACAGCAGCCCCCGCAGCCAATCGCGCGCTTCGACGAACACCTCGTCGGAGTAGCGGTCGGGGTAGCGGACGATGGCGCGGTCGGCCCGTGGGTAGGACCCGAGGAACGTCACCCGGGGGCTGAAGCGACGCAGCCCCATCAGCGCGTCGGCCATGCGCTCGTTCTCGATGTGGCCGTCGGCATCGATGACGAAGCGGTAGCGGCCGAGGGCGTCGCCGATGGGGCGCGACTCGATGAGCGACAGGTTGATGCCGCGGGTGGAGAACTGCTCGAGCAGCTCGAGAAGCGCGCCGGGGTGGTCCTCGGGCAGCTCCGCGATGAGGGACGTCTTGTCGGCGCCTGTCGGGTTCGGGAGTGTGCCGGGCCGGCTGACGAGCACGAAGCGGGTGACGGCGTTGGGGTTGTCGCCGATGGAACGGGCCAGCAGCTGCAGGTCGTGGTGCTCCAGGATGCCGGGGGGCGCGATGGCCGCGTCGGCCTGGCTCGACCCGTCGATCATGTCGAGGGCGGCGGCGACGTTGCTGGGGGCGGGCAGGTGCGCGTGGGCGGGGAGCGTCTCGGACAGCCAGCCGAGGCACTGGGCGTAGGCCACGGGGTGCGCCGCGATGAGCGAGACGTCCTCAAGCGTCGTTCCCGGGCGCGCGACCAGGACGAAGTTCACCGGGACGAGGTACTCCCCGACGATGCGCAGACCCGGCATGGTGGCCAGGGCGTCCTGCGCGGTGGACACACCGCCGTCGATCGAGTTCTCGATCGCGATCATCGCGGCATCCGACCGCCCAGACACCACGTCGGCGAGCGCCTCGCCGACGTTGCGCACCGGACGCCAGTTCTGGTCGCGGGCTTCGGGCACCTGCGCGAGCGCGGCCTCGGTGAAGGTGCCTGCCGGACCCAGATAGCTGTAGGTGCGACGGGCGGGAACGGTGGGCTCGGGGGTCACGGGGAGCAAGCCTAGTCCTGGCGTGTACGACGCCTGCGGGGCGCGGCATCCATCCTGCTCCCCGGCACGGTCTGTCAAGTCAGCGTGCGCCCATCGCCCACAGGGGGCAGACTGGGAGGATGAGCCGAGCAGGACAGCCCGCCGAAGCATCCGATCTCGTCGACATCGACGAACTCGTCGCCGCCTATTACGACCGCAAGCCCGACCCGTCCATCGCCGCCCAGCGCGTCGCGTTCGGCACCAGCGGCCACCGCGGATCGTCGCTGTCGACCAGCTTCAACGAGGACCACATCCTCGCAACGACGCAGGCGATCGTGGACTACCGCCGCGCGCAGGGCATCACCGGCCCGCTGTTCCTGGGGCGCGACACGCACGGGCTCTCGCGGCCGGCCGAGCGCAGCGCCATCGAGGTGCTCGTGGGCAACGGCGTCGACGTGCGCGTGGACTCCCGCGATGCGTGGGTGCCGACCCCGGCACTGAGCCTCGCGATCCTCGCGCACAACCGTGCGCTGGATGCCACCGACCCGGGCCGTGCGGACGGCATCGTCGTCACCCCCTCGCACAACCCGCCCCGCGACGGCGGTTTCAAGTACAACCCGCCCCACGGCGGCCCCGCCGACACCGACGCGACCGGCTGGATCGCCGACCGTGCCAACGCGCTGATCGCCGCGGGACTCGAGGGCGTCACCCGCACGCGGTTCGCCGACATCGACACCTCTCTTCTCGGAACGTACGACTTCCGTGAGGAGTATGTGCGGGAGCTGGCGACCATCATCGACATCGATGCGATCCGCTCCGCAGGGGTGCGCATCGGCGCCGACCCGCTGGGCGGGGCCTCGGTGGAGTACTGGGCCCTCATCGCCGAGATGTACGGCCTGGACCTCACCGTGGTCAACCCCGACGTCGACCCGACGTGGCGGTTCATGACGCTGGACTGGGACGAGAAGATCCGCATGGATCCGTCGTCGCCCTCGGCGATGGCCTCGCTCCTCGCCCGCCGCGACGAGTACGACATCCTCACCGGCAACGACGCCGACGCCGACCGGCACGGCATCGTCACGCCCGACGCGGGCCTGATGAACCCCAACCACTACCTCGCCGTCGCGATCGACTACCTGTTCCGGCACCGCGAGGGCTGGCCGGCGGATGCCGCGATCGGCAAGACCCTGGTGTCGTCGATGATCATCGACCGCGTCGCCGCCTCACTCGGCCGCCCCCTGCTGGAAGTGCCGGTCGGTTTCAAGTGGTTCGTGCCCGGTCTGCTGGACGGCTCGGTCGCCTTCGGCGGCGAGGAGTCGGCGGGCGCGTCGTTCCTGCGCAAGGACGGGACCGTCTGGACCACCGACAAGGACGGCATCCTGCTCTGCCTGCTGGCGGCGGAGATCCTCGCCGTCACCGGCAAGACGCCGTCGCAGCGCTACGCCGAGCTCGAAGCGGAATTCGGCGCCTCCGCCTATGAGCGCGTCGACGCCCCCGCGACGCCCGAACAGAAGGCGACGCTGGCGAAGCTCTCGCCCGACGCCGTGACCGCCACCGAGCTGGCCGGCGAGCCCATCACCGCGAAGCTGTCGCACGCGCCCGGAAACGGCGCGCCGATCGGCGGGCTCAAGGTGCAGACCGAGCACGCATGGTTCGCCGCCCGCCCCTCGGGCACCGAGGACGTCTACAAGCTGTACGCCGAGTCGCTGCGCGGCCCGGAGCATCTCGCCGAGGTGCAGGCCGAGGCCCGCGCCGTGGTCGCCGCCGCCCTCGGGGGCTGACCCCGCGCGGTCGCGCGGCGGCCTGCCGCTTCCGCGCCCGCGCCTGCGGCCGCGTCTGTCCTGTCCGTGAGACGAATGCTCGCGGACGAGACGGCGGTTGTCACCCACTGTCTCGTCCGCCAGTAGTCGTTTCACCGGGAAAAGGCGCGCCGGCGGGGCGGGGCGGTGGCGGACGGCCGGGGCGGGGAGGGGCAGACTGGCGGGATGCCGATCATCGACAACGCCGTGTACGTCGCGGGGCAGCGGATCCCAAACCCCGAGAACCTCGAGCAGACCTTCGAGCACATGAAGGACAACCACGGGATGGCGTGGATCGGACTGCTGCGGCCGACGCCGGAAGAGCTTCAGCAGGTGGCCGCCGAGTTCTCGCTGCATCCGCTCGCCGTCGAAGACGCCCTCACCGGCCACCAGCGCCCGAAGATCGAGCGCTACGGCGACATCCTGTTCACCGTGCTGCGGCCGGCTCGATACAACGACGCGACCGAGACCGTGGAGTTCGGCGAGCTGCACGTGTTCGTCGGCCCGGACTTCGTCGTGACCATCCGCCACGCCGAGGTCCCCGACCTCGCGGTCGTGCGGCGCCGCCTGGAGCAGCAGCCGGCGCTGCTGGCGAAGGGCCCCCAGGTCGTGCTGGCTGCGATCCTCGACGAGGTCGTCGACGAGTACGCGCCGGTCACCGCGGGGCTGCAGAACGACGTCGACGAGATCGAGGACTCGCTGTTCAGCGACACCGGCTCCGAGCTGTCCCGCCGTATCTACGAGCTGTCGCGAGAGGTCATCCTCTTCCAGCGCGCCACGGAGCCCCTCACCGAGATGCTCGAAGCGGTGCTGCGGGGCGCCGAGAAGTACCGTGTCGACATCGAGCTGCAGCGCGAGCTGCGCAACGTTCAGGACCACGTCATCCGCGTCACCGAGCGGGTGGCGTCACTGCGCGCCATCCTCGAGAACGCGCTCACGGTCAACGCCACGCTCGTCACCCACCGCCAGACCGACACCGCGCTCGAGCAGAGCGAGCAGGTCAAGAAGATCTCCGGATGGGCGGCGATCCTCTTCGGTCCGACGCTCGTGGGAACCATCTACGGCATGAACTTCACACACATGCCCGAGCTGGATTCGCCGTGGGGATACCCGCTGGCGCTCCTCGCGATGGCGGCGACCTCGGTAGCGCTGTACCTCGTCTTCAAGTCCCGCCGCTGGATGTGAGCGCCGGCCGCGCCTGAACCGTGAGGCGGGCCGGCGACGGTCAGGCGCGCCGGGCCAGCGCGGCGCCGGCGGCGCGCAGCCAACGGGCGGGCTCGGCGAGCGAGGCCTCGGGGCTCCCGGCGAGGGCGGTCAGCGACACGGATGCCGCGTACGCGCTCGTGTCGGCATCGGCGGCGATGCGGCCCGCGACCAGCGCCACCGGCACGCCCGCCTCGGCGGCGAGGGCCGCGACGAACGTGGGCACCTTGCCGGCCGCGGACTGCCCGTCGAACGCCCCCTCCCCCGTGACGACGAGGTCGGCGGAAGCGACCGCTTCGCGCAGGCCGATCAGCTCCGCCACCTCGGGCGCCCCCGGCACGAGCCGGGCGCCCCAGACGACGAGACCGAACCCGGTTCCGCCCGCAGCGCCGGTGCCGGGCGCGGCGGGATCGGCAGCAGCATCGGCACCACCATCGGCACCACCATCGGCACCGCCACCGGCACCGACCAGCACGGCGAGGCGCGCGAGCCCGGCGTCGGCGGTCGCGACGCCGGCGGCATCCAGCCCCTTCTGCGGCCCGAAGACGGCGGCCGCCCCGGCGGGTCCCAGGAGCGGATTCGTGACGTCGGTCAGCACGAGGGCACCTGCCGGCGGCGGTGGGCGCAGCTCGGAGAGGTCGACAGCCGCGACCTCGGAGAGCCCCCGCGCTCCCGGCGCGATCGGCAGCCCGGCGGCGTCGGTGAACTGCGCCCCGAGCGCCCGCAGCATCCCGACCCCACCGTCGGTGGAAGCGCTGGATCCGATGCCCAGCACGAGCCGCGAGACGCCGTGATCGAGCGCCGCAGCGATGGCCTGGCCGAAGCCGGTGGTGTCGGCATCCCACGGCAGGCGGCGGTCGCCGAGCAGCTCGATCCCCGAGGTGGATGCCAGCTCGACCACCCCGGTCCCCGCGGGGGCGTCGGGGGTGGGCGGCAGCAACAGCCACGACGCGTCGACCGCAGCGCCGTCGGGCCCGGTCACTCGCACCGGCATCCTCTCCGCTCCGGTCACGGCGGCGGCGAAGGCGTCGAGCGTGCCCTCCCCGCCGTCGGCCATGGGGCGCAGCACCGCGGGCTCGGAGCGGATGTCGAGCCAGCCGTCGGCAACGGCCCGGGCAGCGGCCGCGGCGGCGATCGAGCCCTTGAAGCTGTCGATCGCGACGACGACGGTCATGGGCGCGGTGGCGTGCTGTCGCGCAGCTTCACCTCGAGGCGGAGCGGCTGGGGCGTCCAATCGGGATCGGTCGCGGCGCGGAAGGTCTCGAGCCCGACCTCGACCAGCGGCACCGCGACGGTCGACAGGGCCGGGGTCACGTCGCGGGCGGTGGGGATGTCGTCGAAGCCGGCGAACGCGATGTCGGCCCCCGGCTCGCGGCCCGCTTCGCGCACCGCCGACATCGCACCGATGGCGACGACGTCGCTGACGCCGAAGACGACGGTCCCCGGCTCCACGCCGTCGGCGAGCACCTGGGCCATGAGGTCGGCGCCGGATGCCCTGCTGAAGGCGCCCCGGTACACGCGGGGCGTGTGGCCGCCGGCCGCCGTGAAGCCTTCGCTGAAACCGGCGACACGGCTGTCGCTGGTGAGCACGCCTTCCGCCGCGGCCAGAGCAACGGCGCTGCGGTAGCCGCGCTCGGCCAGCGCCGCACCGAGCGCGCGGGCGCCTTCGCGGTTGTCGATCATGACCGCACGCACGGTGTCGGTGCCCGCTCCGAGAGAGACGACGCGGCCACCCGCGGCCACCACGTGGTCGAGTTCCGCGAGCAGCTCCGGGGCGATATCGGGCGAGGTGCGAGAGGCGGCGAGGATCAGCCCGCGCGGGCGCTGACCGCGCAGGGTCCGTACGAGACGCACCTCCCGCTCGGCGTCGCGCTCGGTGATGGCGACCGTCACGACCAGCCCCGCCTCGTCGGCGCCCTGCGCGACCCCCGAGGCGATCTCGCCGAAGTAGGGGTCGGCGATGTCGGCGACGAGCAGGGCGATGATCGCCGAGGTGCCCCGCGCCGTCGCCTGCGCCGACAGGTTCGCGCTGTATCCGAGCCGCTCCGCTGCCGCCTCCACGCGCGTGCGATAAGCGTCGGCCACCTTGCGGGTGGAGCCGTTGAGCACACGGGACGCCGTCGCCAGCGACACACCCGCCTCACGCGCCACGTCGTGGAGCGTGGCGGAGCCGGACCGCAGACGTTCGGTGGCTTCGGTCACGATCGAAATTCTATGGCGGCGCGCAGATGCGGCGAGACCACGTCGCCGAATGCGGCAGCGGTGCGCTGCACCGCGACGAGCGGATCGGTCGCCCAGACGTCGGCGTTGAAGATCTCCACCTCGATGTCCCGGTCGTACCCGGTCTCGAGCACCGCGCGCGTGAGCGCGGCGAAGTCGATCACCCCGTCGCCGGGATAGTGGCGGCCGAGCAGCACGTCCGCCGGCAGCGGCGTCTTCCAGTCGCACACCTGGTAGGTCGCGATGCGTCCCTCGGCCCCGGCACGGGCGATGGATGCCTCGACGTCGGGGTCCCAGAAGATGTGGAACGTGTCGACGGTCGCCCCGACGACGGCGGGGTCGAAGTCCCGCGCGATGTCGAGCGCCTGCCCGAGCGTGGACACGACGCACCGGTCGCTGGCGAACATCGGGTGCAGGGGCTCGATCGCGAGGGTGACCCCTGCGGCGGCCGCGTGCGGCACCAGCTCTCCTATCGCGTCCCGCACGCGCTCCCGCGCACCGGCGATGTCGCGCGAGCCGTCCGGCAGGCCCCCGGCCACGAGCACGAGGACCGCGGTGGAGCCCTCGGCGCCGGCGGCGGCGAGGGCGGCGGTCTCGTCGATCGCGACCCGGTTGTCATCGATCGACGCGCGGCGCGCGGGACCCTCGGGCATGGTGAAGAAGCCGCCGCGGCAGTGCGTGGTGAAGCGCAGCCCCGAATCGGCGAGCATCTGCGCGGCGGTCGCGAGACCCACCTCGTTCACCGGCTCCCGCCACAGCCCGATGGCCTGCACCCCGGCTTCGGCCGTGACCCGCAGGGCGGTCGCGAGATCGGCGTGCTTGATCGTCGCCTGGTTGATCGACAGGCGGGGGTCGGGCGCGGTCATGCCGACACCCCGTTCATACGCAGCATGCCGTGCCAGCGCTCCTGGGCCAGCTCCGGCTGCTCGAGCGCGTGCGCGGCGTTGGCGAGCTCGACGATGCGCGACAGGTGCGGCAGACTGCGGGCGGAGTGAAGGCCGCCGACCATCTGGAACGCGCTCTGGTGGCCGTTGAGCCACGACAGGAAGGCGACGCCGGTCTTGTAATAGAAGGTCGGCGCGGCGAACACCTGCCGGCTGAGCTCCTCGGTGGGCGCCAGGATCTCGAGGTAGCGCGCCGGGTCCCCGGCGTCGAGCGCCTGGATGGCGGCGGATGCCACGGGGGTGAGCGCGGCGAAGGCGCCGAGCAGGGCGTCGGAGTGCTGCCGCGGGCTCGCCGGGTCGCGCTGCGGCTGGGGGGCCTCGGGCACGTCGGCCCCGCCGATGAGGCCGACGTAGTTGAAGTCGTCACCGGTGAACATGCGCACGCCCTCTGGAAGGCGCTCGCGCACCGACACCTCGGACGCGGCATCCAGCAGGCTCATCTTGACGCCCGCGACCTTGTCGACGTTCTCGCCGATGATCTGCAGCAGCACATCGGATGCCGCGCGCCAGTCGGTCGACCCGAAGTAGCCGGCCAGCTGCGGGTCGAACGCCGTCCCCAGCCAGTGCAGCACGACCGGAGCCGACGCCGCCCGCAGCACCGCGCCGTACACCCGGCGGTAGTCGTCGGCGGACTCGGCCGCACGCGCGAGGTGACGGCTGGCCATGAGCACGGGGCCGGCGCCCTGCTCCTCGGTGAAGTGCAGCTGCTCGAGGTAGGCCGCGATGATCTCGTCGATCGACAAGGACTCCGCGTCGATGTGGTCGGTGTTGACGCCGACGACGACCGACCCGCCCTCTTCGCGGGCGACCTCGGCAGAGCGGGCGATGAGCTCACGGGTGGCTGCGGCATCCAGCCCCATGTTGCGCTGCGCGGTATCCATGGCGTCGGCGACGCCCAGCCCCCACGAGTACACGCTGCGGCGGAAGTCGAGGGTGGCATCCCAGTCGATCTCGGCAGGACGCCCCGGGGTGTTGTCCCCCCAGGTCACCGGGATCACATGCGCGGCGGCGTACGCGACCCGGCTCTGCAGCGGGCCGGTGGGCTTGGCGTAGCCGGGGGCCGAGAGCAGGTCCGCCGAGTGCACGGCGCCGTCGGCGCCGAGGAGGGTGAGGTTCATCGTCACTCCAGGGTGAGGGAGGGCAGCTCGACCTTGCGGCCTTCGCTGCTGGAACGCAGTCCCGCCTCGGCCAGCTGCACGCCGCGGGCGCCCGCGAGCAGGTCGAAGGCGTAGTCGGTGCCGGTCGCGTAGGAGACGAGGAACTCCTCCCACTGCTGCCTGAACCCGTTCTGGAAGACGTCGTTGGTCGGAACATCCGCCCAGTCGGCGTCGTAGTCGTGATCGTCGGCGAGGTCGGGGTTCCACACCGGCTTGGGCGTGGCGTTGCGGTGCTGGATCTTCGCACCGAAGAGACCGACCACGGCCGAGCCGTGCGTGCCGTCGACGTGGAACTGCACCAGCTCGTCGCGGTTGACTCGGGTGGTCCAGCTGGAGTTGATCTGGGCGACGACGCCGCCCTCGAGCTCGAAGACGCCGTACGCGGCATCCTCCGCCGTGGCGGTGTAGTGCTCGCCGTTCTCGTCCCAGCGGTCGGCGATGTGCACGGCCGCCTGGGCGTAGACGCTCTTGATCTCGCCGAAGAGGTTCTCCAGCACGTAGTTCCAGTGCGGGAACATGTCGACGATGATGCCGCCGCCGTCCTCGGCGCGGTAGTTCCAGCTGGGGCGCTGCGCGGGCTGCCAGTCGCCCTCGAACACCCAGTAGCCGAACTCGCCCCGCACCGAGAGAATGCGGCCGAAGAACCCGGAGTCGATGAGGCGCTTGAGCTTCTGCAGGCCGGGCAGGTAGAGCTTGTCGTGCACCACGCCGGTCTTGACGCCGGCCTCGGCGGCGAGCTTCGCCAGCTCCAGGGCCTCCTCCACCGACTCGGCGGTGGGCTTCTCGGTGTAGATCGTCTTGCCGGCGGCGATGGCTTTGCGCAGGGCCGACGCGCGCGCCTTGGTGACGAGGAAGTCGGCGTAGATCTCCCAGCGGGAATCGGCCAGCGCGGCATCCAGGTCGGTCGTGTAGTCCTCGATGCCATGGCGGGCGGCGAGTTCGGCGAGCTTGGGCTCGCTGCGTCCGACCAGCAGCGGCTTGACCGTGATCTTCGAGCCGTCGGGAAGCTCGATGCCGCCCTGCTCGCGGATCGCGAGGATCGAGCGCACGAGGTGCTGGCGGTATCCCATGCGGCCCGAGACGCCGTTCATGATGATGCCGATCTCACGCACCTGCGGAGTGGTCGCGACTGCGGGGGCGTCCAGGGTGGTCGTCTCTGACACTGTTGTTCCTTCTGCTCGGCGCTTCTCTGCGCTCTTATACGGGTAAGCGCTTTCCGTCATCTCATCCTGGCATCGGAAGACGCTTTCCGCAAGCGTCCGACGCCGCCGTCGGCGGTCGAGGTCGTGACCGGAGGGGATGTGGCCGGCGTAGGACGAACGGGGGCGATCCGTCCTACGCCGGGGGTTCCCCTACGCGCGGGCCGTCACGCCAGGCGCACCGCGACCCACGACACCGGCGGCAGGCTCGCGGTGAGCGCATCCCCGTCGAGCGAGAGGCCGTCGAGAGGCCGCACGCCGACCCGCTCGGGCTCTTCGAGGGTGTTGGCGGCGTACATGTCGTCCTCGTGCAGCAGGTGCGACTCGGTCACCTGCAGCTGACGGCCGAACTGCGCGGCGACGGCGGCGAGGTCCAGCCGCAGGTCGGCGGCGTCGGTCGTCGAGCGGTTCACCACGAACAGGCTCACACCCTCGTCATCGACGGTGGCCACCGCGTTGACCGCAGCCACCTCGCCGAAGCGCTCGCTCGTGAACGTGCCCGCCGTCACCGGCACCCGCACCACCCGGTCGCCGGTCAAGCGCGACGTGATCGAGAACGGGAAGAACGTGGTCTGGCGCCAGGCGATGCCGCCGGGCTCTGTCATGATCGGGGCGATCACGTTCACCAGCTGCGCGAGGGATGCCGAGCGCACCCGGTCGGCGTGCTGCAGCAGCGTGATCATGAGGTCGCCGAAGACGACGGCATCCAGTGCGTGGTACTGATCCTCGAGCAGTCGCGGGGCCACCGGCCATCCGGGCTCGCGGGGCTTGTCGTTCTGACCGCCGTCCTCGGCGTGGAGATACCAGACGTTCCACTCGTCGAACGAGATCATGATGCGCTTGTCGCTCTTCTTCGTCGCCGCCACCGCGTCGGCGATCGAGATCACCGACTCGATGAAGCGCGCCATGTCGACACCCGAGGCGAGGAACTCCTGCGCGTTGCCGCCCATCTCCTGGTAGTACGAGTGGCACGAGATGAAGTCCACGTCGTCGAAGGTGTGCTCGAGCACGGTGCGCTCCCACGACCCGAACGTGGGCATGCCGCTGCCGGACGAGCCGCAGACGACCAGCTCGATGCCGGGGTCGACCATGCGCATGCCCTTGGCGGTGCGGGAGGCGAGCTTGCCGTAATCGTCGGCGTTGCGGTGCCCCAGCTGCCACGGGCCGTCCATCTCGTTGCCCAGGCACCACATCTTCACCGCGAAGGGCTCGTCGCGACCGTTCGCGCGACGCTGGCGCGTCCACTCGGTCTCGGCGTCGACGTTGGCGTACTCCAGCAGGTCGAGGGCCTCCTGGGTGTCGCGCGTGCCGAGGTTGACGGCGAGCATGAGGTCGCTGCCGACCTTGTCGAGCCAGTCCGAGAACTCGTGAAGTCCCACCTCGTTGGTCTCGGTGGAATGCCAGGCGAGGTCGAGGCGGCGAGGGCGCTGGTCGACCGGGCCGATGCCGTCCTCCCACCGGTAGCCCGAGACGAAGTTGCCTCCGGGGTAGCGGATCGTCGAGACGCCGAGCTCCTTGACGAGCTCGATCACGTCGGTGCGGAAGCCGTCGGCGTCGGCGGAGGGGTGACCGGGTTCATGGATGCCGTCGTAGATGTGCCGACCGAGATGCTCGACGAAGCCGCCGAACAGGCGGCGGTCGACGTCGGAGATCGCGAAGCGGGGGTCGACGGACCCGTGGGCTGACGTCACGGTGTTCCTTCCGGTCGGGCCCGCCGGCGGCGGCGGGTCGGGGCTGCGTCAGGCGCGTCTGCGCCGGCGCGTGGGGATGGCGACGACCGCGAGGGCGGCGCAGCCGATGGCGGGGATGAAGAGGGGCACGAGGGCCCACGTCGAGACGACGACGAACACGGCGGTCGCGACGAGATACAGCGCGCCGGCGACGTCGACGGCGACCGCGCGGGGGACCGCGCGCACCGCGGCGAGCCAGCCGGTCTGGGGCGTCCAGGCGCCGGCCGCCGCGAGCACGGCGACCGCGACGCCCGCGAGCCCCGCCCAGCCGACGACCTCGATGACCGCGCCACCGGGGAGGAACCCCGATCGCGCCAGGTCGATATCGAGCAGCAGCACGAGGGTGGCCACGAGCGACACCGCGCCGACCGCCGAACCCGGGAGCACGGCGCGGCGGACGTCCACCCAGAAGAACTGCAGCCGCGAGTCCTCCGCCGCCACGAGACGGCGGAGGTGGCGGATGCCGGCGGCCAGCGCCGCGGGCAGGGTGACGACCGGCAGCGCGACGAGGGTCATGAGCAGGCCGACCTGCAGCACCTCGCCGAACAGCGCGAACCGGCCGGACGCGCCGGGGAACCGCGGCGGCGGCCCCTCGGTGCGCACCGGACCGGCGCCCGAGCGCTCGGCGCGCAGTGCGGCCTTGTACTCGCGACGGCTGGTCATCGTCGGCATCCTACTCAGCCCTTGAGGCCCTGCGTGGCGACGCCGTCGACGAGGAAGCGCTGGAAGACGATGAAGAACAGCAGGATCGGCAGCAGCGCGACGAACGACGCCGTCACCGTCGCGCCGTAGTCGCTCGAGGACGTCTGGTCGTTGTACAGCCGCAGCGCGATCGGGAGCGGATAGTTCTCGGGGCTCGTGAGGTACAGCAGGGGACCCAGGAAGTCGTTCCACGCCCAGATGAAGGAGAAGATCGCGCAGGTGATGAGGGCGGGCCGGATGAGCGGCAGGATGATCGACCAGAACACCCGGAAGTGGCCGGCGCCGTCGATCTTGGCCGCCTCATCCATGTCGCGCGGCATCTGCCGGATGAACTGCACCAGCAGGAAGACGAAGAACGCCTCGGTGGCCAGGAACTTCGGCAGCAGCAGGGGTACGAACGTGTCGACGAGGCCGAGATTGTTGAACAGGATGTACTGCGGGATGATCACGACGTGGAACGGCAGCAGCAGCGTGCCGATCATCGCGGCGAAGAGCACGCCGAGCCCCTTGAACTGCAGGCGCGCGAACGCGTAGGCGGCCAGGGCCGAGGAGATCACGGTGCCGACGACCGACAGCGCGGCCAGCACGAAGGAATTCCAGAAGAACTGGCCCATCGGCACGCCGGCGATGCCCTCCATCACCTTGGCGTAGTTGTCCAGGGTCGGGCTGTTCGGGATGAGTCCCTGGTTCTGACCGAACTCCGAGTTCGGCTTGAAGGTCGAGACGAAGAGCCACACCAGCGGGTAGAGCACGACCGCGGTGATGGTCAGCAGGGCGACGAACCAGATGATCGTCTGCCAGGTCTTGCGCTTGACGCGCCGCCGCGGAGCGGTCTTGGGGTCGGGGTCGACCTGGTTCTCGAGCTGGACGAGCGCGTTCGGGGAGGAGGAGGAGATGGTCATCGGTTGTCTCCCGAGTAGTGCACCCACGACTTCTGGGTGCGGAAGAGGATGAAGGCGATGATCGCGACGACGACCAGCAGCACCCACGCGATCGCCGCGGCGTATCCCATGCGACCGTCGGCGAAGCCCGTCTTGTAGAGATAGACGGTGATGAAGTTCGTCATGCCGGCGGGGCCGCCGGTGCCGTTGGAGATGATGTACGCCGACGCGAAGACCTGGAACGCGCCGATGAGTCCCAGCAGCAGGTTGAAGAAGATGACCGGCGACAGCAGCGGGATGGTCACGGCGCGGAAGCGGCGCCACGCGTTCGCGCCGTCCATCTCGGCCGCCTCGTACAGCTCCCTGGGCACCTGCTTGAGCCCGGCGAGGAAGATCACCATCGTGGCGCCGAACTGCCACACCGACAGCAGGATCATCATGGGCAGGATGAGACCGGGCTGGCCGATCCAGCCGCCCAGGTCGATGCCGAAGAGGTTCAGTCCGCTGTCGACCGGCCCGTCGGTGTTGAACATGGCGCGCCAGACGATGGCCACCGACACCGATCCGCCGATGAGCGACGGGGCGTAGAAGGCGGAGCGGAAGAACGCAGCGCCCTTGTCACGGTAGTTGAGCAGGATGGCGACCCCGAGAGCCGCCAAGAGCGTGATCGGCGTGCCCACGAGGACGTAGATCAAAGTGATCTGCGCCGACTGCATGAAGTTGGGGTCCGCGGTGAAGAGCCGGACGTAGTTGTCCAGGCCGATCCACTTGGGCGGGGAGAAGATGTTGTAGCTCGTGAACGACAGGTACAGCGAGTACGCCATCGGAACGAGGGTGAGGCCGAAGAACCCGAGCAGCCACGGGATGAGGAAGGCGTATCCAGCGGCGGTTTCTTTGCGCGCACGTTGACGCTGGCCGGGCCGGGAGACGAGCTCGGGGCGCTGCTTGCGCATGAGACGCCGTTTGGACGACGAATCCTCGGTGACGATGACCCTGGTCGCAGTCGTGCTCACGGGTGCTCCTGAAGTGGTGAGGGGGTGGATGCAGCGGGGGCCCGGACGATGTGACCGTCCGGACCCCCGGCAGCCGTTGCTTACTGGTTGAGGACGATGTCCATCTCGCTGAAGAACTGCGCGACGGCATCCTCGACGGTCATCGTGCCGAAGTTCAGCTCGGTGCCGAGCTGGCGGAACTTCTCCTCGAGCGTGCCGTAGCCGACGATCGGAACCGGCGGGGCGTCGCCCAGTCGGTCGGCGATCGATGCCTCGTAGTCGGCGACCTGCTGGCTCAGCGGGTCGAGCTCGGCCGCTGCCAGAGCGGTCTCCGAGGCGGGCAGGCCGCGGTTGGTGCCGAAGATCTCACCCGACTGCGGCGAGTTGATGAGGAAGTTCACCAGCGTGGCCGACGCCTCGGGGTGCTCGGTCTTGGCCGAGATCGCGTGCAGCATCGAAGGCTTCAGGTACAGGTCCTGCGTGCCGTCCTTGGTGACGGGCGGCTCGATGAGGCTCAGCTCGGTGTAGCCCTCGCCCAGGTTGCCCAGGTATCCGGCGCCGAAGTTGTCCCAGGTGAGCTCACTGGCAGCACGAGCGGTGTCGAACGGGCCGAGGGGGGTGAGCTCCTCGACGAGCTGCTGCGGGAAGGAGATCCCGTCGCGCATCGCGGTGCCCTCTTCCCAGAACTCGGTGAGGCGCTCCTCATCGAAGCCGGGCTCGCCGTCTTCGCTGAAGAGGTGGGAGCCCTCCGAGCGCAGCTGCAGCTCGAAGTTCTGGATGCGGCCGGTGTAGTCGCCGCCGCCGTAGATCTCCCCCGCGCCGGCCGCGGTGACCTCGCCCATCCAGTCCGCGTAGTCCTCCCACGAACCACCGGCGAAGTTCTCCACGCCGACCTTCTCGAGCACGACCGGGTTGGTGAACAGGCCCCATGCGTTGGTGGAGGTGGGGATCGCGTAGGTGGTGTCGTTCACGACGCCGATGTCCAGGATGTTCTGGGGAAGCGGCTCGGTCTCGATGATCTCGCCGAGGTACGGGTCGAGGTCGAGCAGCAGGTTGTTCTCGGAGTACTGGCGCAGGTACGAGTAGTCGAACTGCATGACGTCGGGCAGGCCGCCGCCGGCGGCCTCGGTCTGGCGCTTCTCCCAGAACTCGGGGAACCCCAGGAACGTCGCCTTGACCGTGATGTTCGGGTATTCCTCGTTGAAGGCCGCGATCGCCTCGTTGTAGAGCTCGGCGCGAACGTCGTTACCCCAGAACGCCAGGTCGATGCTGACCTTCTCGTCGGGGTCGAATTCGGCCGCAGGTTCGGTTTCCCCTCCGCCGGCGCAGCCGGCGAGAGCGAGGGCCGCGCCGGTCGCGATGGCGACGGCGGTGATGGCCCGCTTTGTGCTGAACATCCTTGTCCTTCCTGGAACGTCCGTGTCCGTGGTGCTCCGCGGGACGTTCGTTGTCCGTGTGGTTGTGCGGTGTGGGCGCCGAGCCCTGCGAGAGGGCACGGGAAAGCGCTTGCCGGTTACGCTACTACGGCCGGAATCGATTGGCAAGAGATCCCGGAAGACGCTTTCCGGCTGTTGCCGGATCGTGACCCGTTACCGGTCCCAGCCCGCCCATCGTATGGGCGTGCCGCCATCGCGAGGGCGCCACGGAAAAGCACGCGGTCATCACGGCGATTCTGCTGCGGCGACGTCGGGAGGGGCCGAGCAGCGACTGATGGAACGATTCACCCGACGCTTGACAGCGTCGCGGCCATGAGGATATCGACGAACGGCCGCCGCGGGGGTGGGCGCGACGGTAGCGGGCGGAGGGGGCGGAGGGGGCGGAGGGGGCGGAGGGGGCGGAGGGGGCGGAGGCGGCGGAGGCGGCGGATCCACCGACCGACAGGGGCGAATTCCGAGGGCGACGGGGGACGGATCGGGCGGGCGACACCGCCGCCCTCTCCCCAGGCGGAGCGCGCCTAAAGTTATCCACAATCATCCGCTGGCCTGGGGATTGTTGCGGCGCTGATGTCGGAGGGGGTCGGCAGAATCGGGGTATGAACAGCTCCCCGGTCACCGGCTCGATCACCCCGGTCTCGATCGCCCCGGTCTCGATCGCCCCGGTCTCGATCGCCCCGGTCTCGATCAGCACCGTTGCGATCGGCATTGCCTCGCACGGCGCGGTGATCACCGGCGTGGAGCACACGCGCCAGGCGATCGCGGCACTGCAGGCGGAAGAGCTGCAGTGGCTGGCCCGGGCCGAGGCGATCGCCGCCGAGGAGACCGCGCGGGTGCCGTCGAGTGAAGGGCGGGAACGCGAGATGCCGCGGCGGGCGATGGCGGCCGAGCTCGCGGCGGTGCTGCGGCGATCGGACCGGGGCATGCAGGAGCGGATGCGGGACGCCGCGGTGCTCGTGGACGGGTTCCCCGCGACGCTGGCCGCGCTGGAATCGGGCCGCATCGACGTCGCCCATGTGCGGGTGATCCAGGATGCCGGGGCGCGCATCACCGACCCCGACGCCCGAGCCCGGTTCGAGCAGGCCGCGCTGGTCGTCGCGGAGCGGGAGACCCCCGGCCGGGCGAAGCCCATCATCCTGATGCTCGCCCAGAAGCTCGACCCGGTGCCGCTGGAAGAACGGCACGCCGAAGCCGCGGCCGGGCGGCGGGTATGGGTGCGGGACCTCGACGACGGCATGGCGGAGCTCGCCGCGGTGCTTCCCGCACCCCTGGCATACGCGATCCGGGAACGGCTCACCGCGCATGCGCGGGAGATCCTTGCGGCGGCCAAGGCCGCGCAAGCGGATGTCAACGGGACGGAGACTGCGGGCGTTGACGTCCTCGCAACCGACAGGCGCACCACCGACCAGGTCCGCGCCGACGTGCTCGCCGACCTTCTCCTCACCGGGCACGCCACCGCGCCGGTGACCGCCGGGAGCATCCCCGAAACCACGGCGATCACCGCGCACGTGCAGATCACCATCCCCGCCGCCACCCTCACCGGCGATAGCACCGAACCCGCCGAACTCATCGGATCCGGGCCCATCGACCCCGACACCGCCCGGCACCTCGCCGCCACTGCCGAGGTCTGGGAGCGACTGTTCACCTCCCCCACGACCGGGGCGGTGCTGCAGGTGGACAGCTACCGGCCCAGCGCCCAGATGCGCCGGCTCCTCGACGCCCGCGACGAGCACTGCCGGTTCCCCGGCTGTCGAAGGCCCGCCAGACTCTGCGACGGGGACCACACCATCGACGCCGCCCTCGGCGGACCGACCCGTGTCACGAATCTCGCGAACCTCTGCCCCGGCCGACATCACCCCGTCAAACACGGCACCGCGTGGAGCGTGGTGCAGAAACCCGACGGCATCCTCGAGTGGACGAGTCCGACAGGGCGGGTCTATGTCGACATCCCGAGGCGGGTGCTGGAGTTCATGGCCCTCGCCGCGGCGGAAGAGCCCGCGCCGTTCTAGGTTCGGTTCACTCGCCCCGGCCGTGCACCGGTCTGGCGTTCGCCGGAGGTTCTCCGACCTCGTCGACGGTGTGGCCGGCGCAGGCCGTCCGGGTCACGCTGGCCCGCTCGATGCGCGACACAGTGAACCAGCGCATCGCCTCGCGCAGTCGGCACCACGCGACGAGGTACCACTGGCCGTTCGTGGAGGCGAAGAGCACGGGTTCGACGTCGCGGGTGGTCGTCGTCCCATCTCTAGCCGTATAGCGAAGACGAACGACGCGCTGCTCGGCCATCGCCTCCTCCAGCGCCGACCTGACGACGCGCGAAGAAGGGGAAACCGCGTTCACCCAGACGCGGCCGGCCAGCTCGTCGGCTCGTGCTCGCGTTCGGGGATCGAGGACGTCCAGGATCTTCTGGACCCCGACTCTCGCCAGGTCGGCGTACGGGGCATCGGGCGCGGCGGACACGGCCGCCATGAGCGCCACGGCCTGCGTCGGCGAGAGGGTGACGGGTGACAGCGAGGCTCCCACCACCATGCCGTAGCCGCCGCCGGGACCGGGGCGCGACCAGATCGGAGACCCGCTGCTCTCGAGCGCGTCGAGGTCTCTCTTGATCGTCCGCACGGATACGCCGAACTCCCTCGCCAGCCGTTCGGCAGAGCAGCCCCGCGATCCGTTGCGACGCAGCATCTCCGACAGTGCATGGAGCCGCTCGGTTCGCTTCATCGCTGCACCCGTGGCGACGTCATGGACCGAGAATTCATGACATAAACAGTGACATACACCTGTCCGCAGCGCGTGCGAAAGTCGAGACATGACAACGAGCACGAGCCGCCCGACCATCATCCTCATCGCCGGCCACTGGCTGGGCGCCTGGGCGTGGGATGAGGTCCTCGAGCGCCTCGACGCCCACGGCTCTCGCGCCACGGCGATGACCCTTCCCGGTCTCGACGCGGACGATCCGGAGCGTGCGTCGAGGACCCTCGACGATCAAGCCGCAGCGATCCTCGACACGATCGCTCGACTCGAAGTCTCCGAGAGTCAACCCGCGACGATCGTCGCGCACAGCGGCGCGAACGCGCCCGTCAGCCTCGTGCTCGACCGCCACCCTGAGCTCGTCCATCGGGTGGTGTGGGTCGACTCCGGCCCTGCGGCGACGGGCAGCGTCTTCGCGCCGGATCTGCCGGAGGAGGTGGAAGACCTTCCGCTGCCGCCCTTCGACGTCCTTGCCCAGCAGGCGAGCCTCGAGGGTCTGAGCGCGGAGGTCCTCGCGCGGTTTCGGGCTCAGGCCGTCCCCGAGCCCGGCCCCGTGCTCCGCCAGCCCGTCGAACTCCCCGACGAGGCCCGCCGCACGGTCCGCACCACCCTGGTGTGCTGCTCGATGCCGAGCACGCAGGTGCTGGAGCTGGCCCGAGCAGGCCATCCCATGTTCGCCGAGGTCGCGAACCTCGAGCACCTCGACGTCATCGACCTCCCGACGGGGCATTGGCCCATGTGGAGCCGGCCCCGCGAGCTCGCCGAGATCATTCAGTCAGCGGCTTCTCGCACCGACTGAAGCACGCCACCCCGCACGCACAGCCTGGCGCGGTAGACCGCGCACCGCCGGTCGTCGACGCTCTCGCGCTCGGGGTCGGGCTCCGCCGCCCGGGCCGGATGCCCGAAGTAGTAGAACCACACGTCGCCGCCGTCGCGCACGGCGGCCCCATGGTGGCCGAATCCAGGCCCGGCGACCGCGCCGGCGCCGAGGATGACGGCATCCGGCCCACCCTGGCGCTCCCACGCGACGGCATCGTCGGAGCGGTACACGCCCATCCCCCGCCACTCGTCCACGATCATCCACCACCAGCCGCCGAGCTCGAACGCGTACGGACCCTCGTGGGGCCTGCCTCCGATGGCGGTGCCCTCGTCGCGCCAGTTCGACAGGTCATCGGATGCCGCGACCTTGGTGACGCTGTCGGCGGCCTCGTCCTTGTACCAGAGGCGCCACCGGCCGTCCGGGGTGCGGGCGACGGCGGCGTCGATCACCCGGTCGCTGGCCAGCGCAAGTGGCGCGCGGCGTTCCCAGCGCGCGAGGTCGTCGGACACGTACTCCACGATCGACCGCGCGAAACCGGGCCACCGGTCGGGCACGCCGTCGATCTCGGTGAGATACATGCGCCACCGCTCGCCGTCGTGCACGACCTCGGGCGCCCAGTGGGTCGCATCCACGTCGGCCGGCGGCGGCCCCGGCTCGAGCGCGAGGCCCGCGGCATCCGGCTCGAGCGTTCCCGCATAGGTCCAGGCCACACCGTCGCGGGAGCGCGCGACGCCGACGCGGCTGCCATGCACCCACGCGACGCCCGGCCCGGGATCGGGGTGGGTGGCGCGGCGCTGGGTGTAGAACATCCACCACGTGCCGTCCGCGATGACGACGGTCGGGTCGGTCGCGCCGTCGTAGATCGGGTCCCGGTACAGCTCGGCCGGCACCGCGGGCGCGGCATCCACGCTCACGCGCCCACCCCGCGCATGTCAGCGACGGGGCTTGCGAACCCGGTGCGGTGCGTCGGGTGCGCCGCGAGGTCAGCAGGGGTGATGACGGCGCCGTCGGCGGCAGCCGAGGCGTAGATCGCGGCGACGAGCTCCAGCGACCGCGCCGGGGCGTCGGCGGTGGGCGGCAGCGGCGACCCGGTGCGGAGGGCGTCGAAGACGTCACGCAGCAGCGGCGCATGGTCGCTGCGCTCCTCGGCATCCGGCAGCGCCCACGCCGCCGCCTCGTCCTCGAACCCCGGCGCTGGGGTGATGCGCCAGTTCTCGTGGCCGTGGCCGTAGACGTGATCGACGGTCACGGTGGCCTTCTGCGTGTCGATGCGGATCGAGCTGACCTCACGCGGCGACACCGCGCTGGTGACCAGCTGCGCCACCGCGCCGCCGGCGAAGGTGACGGTGGCCGTCGAAGCATCCTCGGTCTGCGTCTCGCGATCGAGCCGCCAGAGCCGCCCCTGCACGCTCGTCCATTCGCCGAGAAGGAACGCGAGCAGATCGATCTGGTGGATGCCATGACCGAGCGTCGTCCCGCCGCCCTCGGTCTCCCACGACCCTCGCCACGGAACTGCGAAGTAGGCGGGGTCACGGAACCACAGGGTCTGGCACACCGCGATGAGGGGCCGGCCCAGCGCGCCGCTGCCCAGAAGCCCCCGCACGTGCGCCGCCGCGGTGCCGGTGCGCTGCTGGAACACCACCGCCAATTGCCGGCCCGCGACGTCTGCGGCACGCCGCATCTCGTCGAGCTCGGCCAGCGACGGCGCCGGCGGCTTCTCGACCACGACGTGCGCGCCGGCGGCGAAGGCGGCGAGGGTCTGGGGCGCGTGGGCGCCGGGAGGCGTGCAGATCAGCACGACGTCGGGGCGCTCCGCCTGGAGCATGTCCTCGAGGGTGTCGTACACGGTCGGCGCGCCCCATTGGGCGGCGAACGCGTCGGCGGCACTGCGGCTCATGTCGCTCACGGCAACCAGCTCGGCGTGGGGGTAGGCCTGCACAGCCCGGGCGTGGAAGTGCGCGACGGCGCCGGTGCCGACGATCACGCAGGGAAGGGAGGAAGTCACGCACTCCACCCTAGAAGCGTCGGAGGGAAAGCGCTATCCGCACACTCCCCCGCCACCCCTTGGACAGCAGACGCCACGTGGTTAGCCTGAGGCCTATGGACCCCCTTCTGCTCGTCCTGCTGCTGGCTGCCGTCACGTCCGCGGCCTGCTGGCTCCTGTCCCTCATCACCAAGGACACTTCGTGGGTCGACCGCGTCTGGTCGATCGTGCCCATCGCCTACACGTGGATCTTCGCGATCGCCGTGATCACCGACGGCGGCGATGCCGCCCGCTCGGTGCTGATGGCGGCCCTCGTCACCCTCTGGGGAGCGCGACTGACCTTCAACTTCGCCCGCAAGGGCGGCTACTCGGGCATGGAGGACTATCGCTGGGCGATCCTGCGCAAGCGGATGACCCCGGTGCAGTTCCAGCTGTTCAACCTGTTCTTCATCGTGCTGTACCAGAACGCCCTGCTCGTACTCATCTCACTGCCGGCGCTCATGGCGTGGGAGCACCCGACACCGCTCACCGGCTGGGACATCGCCCTGGCCGCGCTGTTCCTGGCGTTCCTGGTCGGCGAGACCGTCGCCGACCAGGAGCAATGGGACTTCCACCAGGCCAAGAAGCGCGCGGGCGGCACGCTGGAACCCGGCTTCGCCACCACCGGGCTCTTCCGACTCAGCCGGCATCCGAACTTCTTCTTCGAGCAGGCCCAGTGGTGGGTGTTCTACTTCATCGGCGCGGTCGCCGCCGTCTCGGCAGGCCTGGGCGTCTGGGGAGGCCTGATCAACCCCACCATCGTCGGAGCGGTGCTGCTGACGGTACTGTTCATCGGCTCGACGATCTTCACCGAGTCGATCAGCGCGTCGAAGTACCCCGCGTACGCCGACTACCAGCGGCGCACGTCGATGCTGGTGCCGCTGCCACCGCGCCGGACGGCGGCGACGACACGCGCCTGAGCGGCGATCAGGGCGACGGCCACTCCCAGGTCTGCAGGCGCCCGCACATACCGTAGCCGCGTTCGCCGGGCGTGGGCTGGCCGCGCACGACGGATGCCGCGGTCATGAGCCCAGGCTCCCCCGCGGCGAGCGCGACGAGCTGTGCGCGGGTGCGCTCGGTCTCGGCGGCGACGGTCCGGTCCCACCGCTCCTGCCAGTGCTCCACCCGGCTGCGCACGAGAGCGACGGCAGCCGCGTGGAACGGGGCGAGGGCCGCGACCCCGTCGCGCTGCACCGCGTCGCGCAGAGCCAGGTAGCCGGCGACGGCGAGGTCGCGACGGGCGCGGGCGGCATGGGCACGCCCCTCCCCCTCGGGCAGCGTCGACGCCGCGGCGTAGGCAGCCGGGTCGGCGAGCACCTCGGGCGGGAACGTCAGCACCGCGTCGCCTGCCTCGGGGAGCCCGGCGTTGGACATCACCACCAGCAGCCGCAACCCGCCGTCGTTGACGAGGCGGTGCACGGTTCCGGGCGAGAACCACAGCACGTCCCCCGGTGCGAGCGGATGCACCTCGGCACCGGCGGCCGAGAGGGTCTCGACCGAGCCCGTGCCGCCGACGACGATGTAGCCCTCGCTCGAGGCGGTGTGCAGGTGCGGTGAGCCGCCGCACCGACCGTCGACGGCCTCGGCGTCGTAGACCATGAGGTCGCTGACCGCCACCCCGCCGGGGAAGAGCGGCGTGGTCATGCGCCGGCCGCGATCACGTCGCGCACCGTGTCTGCGAGCCCGGCGGCAGCGTCGGCGCCGCCGTCGGCGATGCCGACGCCGTACCGGAACGCCGCAGTGTGCCCCGGCGCCACCACCAGCTCGTCGCTGAAGAAGGGCGCGGGGTTCAGGCACGCGAATTCCTCGGAGCGGGCGAACCACTGCGGCGGGTGCTGCGGATTGTCGGCGGCATCCACCATGACGATGAGCGACTCGCCGTCGATCTCGTCATGCCGGCCGACGAAGCCCATCCACTCGTGCCGCTGGCCGCGCACATCGTTGCCGGAGCCGGTGCCCGATGCCGTCACGAGCGTGCCGCCGGTGAATGAGCGCGGTCCGCGCCAGAACAGTCCCCCGTACCCGGCGTTCTCACGCCCCCGGGTGGTGGGCGAGCCGATCGGGATCGGGGCGTCGGTCACGTTCGTCATCGCGGTGTCGACGGTGAGCGCCCAGGCGCCGCCCTCGAGGGTGCGTGCGGTGATGGCGCGCCGCTCGGTGAAGAGGTGGATGCCGCCCTCGCTCACCCAGTCCAGCTCGTGGGCGAAGCGCACGACCCCGCCGGCAGCCACGTCGAGCTGTTCGATGCGGCGGTGCGCCTGGGTGCCGTCGTTGGGCAGCTGCACGTACGACTGACCCTGCACGTAGGTGGGGCCGCCCCAGAAGTTCTCCTCGCCGACGACCGGCAGCGACCAGGCGATGCCCTTGTGCCACACGTGGTCCCACGGGCGGTAGAGGCTCATGAGCCGTCCCGAACGGGTGCGCAGTGGATGCAGGTAGGGCTTGGGGGACTCCAGCTGGGGCGAATCGGGCACGTACGTGTAGCGCAGCAGCTCGACGTCGCCGTCGCGGACGGTGAACGCGGTGGCGTCGTCGTGGTCGATCTCGAGGGTCATCGGGTGGTCTCCATCGCGGGCTTGACGGGCGGCCACGGCACGGCGCCGCCGGCCATGGACTGCAGGAACGGGTCGTCGCCGGCGATCCCGCCGGCACGCACCGGCACCCCGCGGAAGGCCGACGCGTAGGTGGCGGCGGCGAATTCGAGGGTGCGGCGGGCGTCGTCGGCATCCACCCCGGGCGTCTCCCCGGCGGCGAGCGCGTCGACGATCGCGGCGATCTGCGCCCGGTGGCCGCTCGGCCCGCCGTCGGGCTCGCTCTCCCACAGCTCGGCGAGGTGCTCGTGCCCGGGGGCGGGGGTGAAGGTCCAGTCGGCGTCGGTGTAGCCGTACAGGTGCTCCAGCTCGACGGTGGCGTGCGCGAAGTCGAACCGCAGCCGAGAGGTCTCCCGCGGCGAGACGATGGAGTTGACCACCGTCGCCAGCGCACCGTTGTCGAATTCGACCAGCGCCATCGAGACGTCCTCCGTGTCGGTGGGCAGCTGCCTGCGGGCGGCGAACGCGGTCAGGCGCGACCAGGGGCCGAGCACGGCCAGCAGCAGGTCGAACTGGTGGATGCCGTGACCCATCGTCGGCCCACCGCCCTCGATCTCCCAGCGGCCGCGCCAGGGGAGGTCGAAGTACTCGGGGCCGCGATGCCACAGCGTCTCGCACGTCGCCACGAGCGGGCGGCCGAGCGCACCGTCTGCGACGAGGCGCATCAGGCGCTGTGCACCCGCTCCGAAGCGGTGCTGGTACACCGTGAGCGCCGGCACCCCCGTCTCGCGCGAGACCGCGACCAGCTCGTCCATCTCGGCGAGGCTCAGCGCCGTCGGCTTCTCGATGAGCGCCGGCACGCCGGCGCGCAGCGCCGCGATCGCCAGCGGCACGTGCGTCTGCGGCGGGGTGCAGATGTGCACGAGGTCCAGCTGCTCCGATGCCAGCAGGGCGTCGGCGTCGGGGTAGACCGCGTCGGCGCCGAAGCTCTGAGCGAACTCCCGCGCGCGATCAGTGTCGAGGTCGACGACGGCGGCGAGCGCGATGCGCGGCGCCAGGTCGTCGAGGGCCTGCGCGTGGGCGTGAGCGATGCCCCCGGTTCCGATGATCGCCGCCCGCAGTGGGGGTCTGGCATCCGTCATGTTCGCTCCTTCGCCTGGTGATCGTCGGTCGTCGTGAGGCGCGTGTCAGGTGAGCCCGGTCTGGGTCATGTGCAGGCGCGCGTAGCGTCCGTCGGCGGCGAGCAGGTCGTCGTGCGTCCCCTGTTCGACGATGCGGCCCTGCTCCAGCACGACGATGCGGTCGGCCATGCGCACGGTCGAGAGCCGGTGGGCGACGACGAGGGTCGTGCGCCCGCGCATGAGGCGGCCGAGCGCCTCTTTCACCAGCTCTTCGGACTCGGGGTCCAGGGCGCTCGTGGCCTCGTCGAGCAGCAGGATGCGGGGGTCCCGCACGAGCGCGCGGGCGATGGCCAGGCGCTGGCGCTGACCGCCCGACAGGCGCGCTCCGCGCTCGCCCACGACGGCGTCCCAGCCGCGCGGCTGCGCGCTGACGAACTCCCACGCGTTGGCGTCGCGCAGCGCCTGCTCGATGCGCTCGTCGCTCACGTCGGGGAGGCCGTAGGCGATGTTCTCGCGGATGGTGCCCTCGAACAGCACCGACTCCTGCGGCACGACCGACACCGACCGCCGCACCGTTCGCAGGTCCAGCTGCTGCATGTCGGCGCCGTCGAGCAGGATGCGCCCCGTCGTCGGCCGCAGGAACCCCAGCACCATGTTCAGCAGCGTGGACTTGCCCGACCCGGAGGATCCGACGAAGGCGAACGTGCGGCCGGCGGGGATGTGCAGGTCGATGTCGTGCAGGGCGTCGTCGTCGGCGCCGGAGTAGCGGTGCGAGGCGCGTTCGAGCACGATGTCGCCCGTCACGGCCGACACGGCCCGCTTGCCCTCGTTCTGCTCGAGGTCGGGCTCCTGCAGCACCTCGGCGATGGAGCGCACCGACTCGAGGCCTCGCGCGCCCACGGGGATCAGCATCAGCAGCTGGGTGAGCCCTTGGGTGAGCAGCGTGAAGTAGGTCGAGAGCAGCACGACTTCGCCCGGCGAGATGGGAAGGATGCCGGTGAGCGAGAACACCGCTGCGAGCACGAGGCATCCGACCCCGAGCAGCTGCATGGCCACCCACGAGATCGAGGCGACGTGGCCGTTGAGCATGTCGAGATGCAGACCCGCGCGGCGCACCCCCTCGGCGCCGGAGCTGACGCGGGTGACGGCGGTTTCCTCCAGGCCGTGCGCGCGGGTGACGGGGATGAGCGAGGCCATCTCCCCCACCCGCGCCGACAGCGTCTCGACCTCGCGGCGGAAGACCTCGTTGCGAGTGCGGGAGCGGTTGCGCATGCCCCAGCGGATGCCGATGGCGATCGGCACCGCGAGCGCGTACACCGGCAGGAACTGGGGCACGGCGATCGCCGTCATCGACAGTGCGCCGATCATGACCATCGTGGCCGACAGCAGCGGATGGGTCACCTGCTGCAGCATCAGCTCGACGTTCTCGACGTCGCGCACCACCTTGGTCTGCACGATCGCGGCGCTCATGCGCGTGTGGTAGCCGATCGACAGGCTCTGCAGGCGCGCCGCGAGGGCGTTGCGCAGGTCCGCGCCGGTGTCGCGGACGACCGTCATGAAACTGCGCGTGTAGAGGATGTGGTTCGGGTAGTTCTGCAGCAGCAGCACCACCGCCAGCGCGAACCACCAGAGCACCGCGGTGACCTCGCCCCCGCCCGCGACGATGTCGATGATGGCGGCGGTGATGACCGGGAGAAACCACATCGGGATCTCTTTGACGGCGAACGCGCTCACCGCCAGCGCCATGCGCCCGGGTCGGCGCGCGAGCAGCCGCAGGACCGATCGGGCCGGATGAGCGCCGTCGATCAGGTCCAACGAGCTGGAAAGCGGTTTCCGTGGCACGATGTCCATCGTAGTGAGGGCACCTCGCCCGTGGCACGCCCTCGACGGATTCTCTCGGGAGACACCATGACCTATCACCTCGCCGGCGACTCGACCGTCGCCCCCATGAAGCGCGGCGAAGAGCCGATGGCGGGCTGGGGCGAGGCGCTGGGTGACGCGCTCGGGCAGCCGGTGCGCAATCTCGCCTTCGGCGGCGCCACCACGGCGTCCTTCGTCGCGTCCGGCTCATGGGCGACGCTCCTGTCCGAGGTCGTCGCGGGTGACACGGTCGTCATCCAGTTCGGTCACAACGATCAGAAGGACCCGCAGCTCGCCGCCCGCGGCGGCTACGCCGACAGGCTGCGCGGATTCGTCGACGATGTGCGGGCGCACGACGCCGTCACGGTGCTGTGCACGCCGTGCGAGCGCCGCTGGTTCGACGGGGAGCGGGTCACCCCGACCCACGGCGACTACCCCAACGCCGTACGCGATCTCGCCGCCGACCTCGGGGCGGCGCTCATCGACCTCACCGTCTTCACGACGTGGCTCTACGAGGATCTCGGGCCTGCGGCATCCACCCGCCTGCTGTCGCACTACGCCCCGGGCGAGGCCGTCGCGTGGCCCGAGGGGCTCGCGGACGACACGCACTTCCGCCTGGAGGGGGCACGGCGCATCGCCGCGTTCGTCGCCCGCTCGCTGCGCGCGATCGAGCGCCGGGACGGCGACGCGCCTGCCCGCGGGTCGCAGCTGGTCAGCTGATCCGGCTCAGGCGAAGGGCAGCGCCGTGGGACGCTGCCTTCCCGCATGCGTCACGCTCGGCCATCGCGGGTCGACGGTGAGCACCTCGACGCCGCTGTCGGTGACCAGCACCGTGTCCTCGACCTTCGCCCCCGGCGCACTCGGATTCCACGCGAACGCCTGGTCCACGGCGATCAGGTCCAGAGTCTGGGCCGTTGCCCGCGGGTCGCGGCCGGCGTAGCCGGTCGGCCCGCCCTGGTGGTGGCGGGTCCACTCCTCGGCGTCGAACCCGTGCGCACCGTAGGCCGCGCAGCCCCGGGCGAACGCGTGGGCCAGAACGGCGCCGGGCCGCGTGGCCGCGAAGAAGTCCTTCTCCACGGCGAGGATCCGCTCGTCATCCGGCCCGGCCGCCCCGACCCACCGCGTGACGTTCGCGATGAGGCCGTGCCGCCGACCGCAGACGACGAGCATCGCACGGTCGCCCAGGGGCGCGTCAGTCGGCAAGGGGTGACGGTGCGCGTGACGCGAGCGGCCCGCCACGAGGATCACCAGCGGGTCGATGCCTCGTCCGGCGAGCGCCGCAGCCAGCACCGACGCCGCACCGCGCTCGCTGCTTTCAGGGGTGAGCGTGGCCGCGGCATCCGTCATCGCCTCTGCGGTCTGGCGACCGAGCAGCCGATACCGGTCGCGCTCCCCCGGCAGCAGGGTCGCCCGCGCGGCGCGCAGCGACTGGGCGAGTGCGGCCTCGGCCGCGGCAGGACCGGCGGCCGCAGCCGCATCTGCGGGAGGCGTCTGCCACGGCACGCGCACGATGCGCGCCGCGTCGCCCGGGAGCAGCTCCTCTTCGGCCAGACGCTCGGCCTCGTTCGCCGCGACGAAGAGGTGGTCGCCGTCTGCGCCGACCCGCACCGCCAGCACCGGGGGGCCCGCCAGCGAGACGTGGGTGCGCACGCCGTCGAGGTACCAGGACACCGCCTCGTGCGAGGTGAGGACAAGCGCGTCGGCGCCGGCCTCGGAGCGCACCCGGGCGAGGCGCTGCTGCTTGACTCTTCGATCGGCGAGGGAAGGCATGCACGCGTCCGTTCTAGGGAAAACGATTTCTCGCCATAGTATGGTCTCGGGACACCAGATCGGAACGGAGCGCGTCATGCGCAGGACGACGAGCAAGGCCACCATCACCGACGTGGCGCGCCGAGCCGGGGTGTCCCTGTCGACGGTGTCGCGCGTCATGAACGGCAATGCCACGGTCGATGCCGGACTGGCCGAGCGCGTGCGCGCCGCCGCTGTCGAACTCGGCTACACCGCCAGCCCGCTCGCCAGGAGCCTGGTGCTCGGGCGCACCCAGACCATCGCCGTGGTCGTGCCCGACCTCGCCAACCCGACCTTCCAGGAGATCCTGCGGGGCCTCAGCCGGGCGGCCGCGGGCGACGGCTATCACGTGCTCATCGCCGACTCCGCCGAGCAGGTCGATGAGGAGCGGGTGCTCGCCGCCGAGACGCGACGGCGCACCGACGGCGTGGTGCTGTGCGCCCCGCGCATGCCCGACGACGAGCTGGGCGCCCTCCTTCCCGCTCTCTCCCCCGCCGTGGTGGTCAACCGGCCGCCGCAGGCCGGTGCCCCCGTGGTGGCCGCCGACTACCGCACCGCCTTCGCCGACCTCATCGACCACCTGTACGGGCTCGGCCATCGCCGGCTGGTCTATCTCGCCGGCCTCGCGCGCAGCGCCTCCAACGCGGCACGGCTCGCCGCTCTGGCCGATGCCCGCGCGGCCCACACCGACCTCGAGATCACCGAGGTGGCGTGCGGCGTCGACTTCGACAGCGGCGCGGCCGCCGCAGCGGCCGTTCGCCGCAGCGGTGCGACGGGCGTGCTCGCTTTCAACGACCTCGTCGCGATGGGCCTGCTGTCGGCCCTCGCCGACCGAGGGGTGCGGGTACCCGAGGACCTCTCCGTCGCCGGCTTCGACGACATCCCCTTCGCGCAGTACACGACTCCGCCGCTGACGACGGCGGCCGTGCCGGCGTCGGACCTCGGCGCCCGCGCCTGGCAGGCGATGCATGCGCTGCTCACCGGCGGCGACGCCGAGGCGGCGGTCTCGCTCATCCCGCGCCTCATCGTGCGCGCGAGCACCGGCCGCGTCCCCGCCTGAGCCCTCCGCCGGGAGATCCCGGGGCTTGCCCGGCACCCCGCCAATCCTCCGTGCTACGCTGAGAAAACGTTTCCTGACCAGCACACACGAGGGCGACCGATGACGAAGACCCGCTACGCGCTTCTGGGCGCCGGCCACCGCTCGCAGATGTACGTCGATGCGATCACGGGCGACTATGCCGACCGGGCCGACCTCGTCGCCGTCTGCGAGCCGAACCCGGTGCGCGCGGCCCACGCCGTCGAGCGGGCCGTGTCTCGGGGCGCCGCCGCCCCCACGGCGTGGGAGCCCGACCGCCTCGAGCAGATGATCGCCGCCGAGCGCATCGACCGGGTTGTCATCTGCGCCCGCGACGACCTGCACGCCGAGCTCATCGTGCGCTCCCTCGACGCCGGAGCCGACGTCGTGGTGGAAAAGCCCCTCACGATCGATGCCGCCAGCGCCGCCGCGATCGAGGATGCCGTCGCGCGCACCGGGCGCTCCGTGGTGCTGACCTTCAACTATCGGTACTCGCCCCGCAACAGCGCGCTGCGCCAGGTCATCCAGGACGGCCTCATCGGCGAGGTCACCTCGATCGACTTCTCGTGGATGCTCGACACCAAGCACGGCGCGGACTACTTCCGCCGCTGGCACCGCGAGAAGGAGCACTCCGGCGGCCTGCTCGTGCACAAATCCAGCCACCACTTCGACCTCGTCAACTGGTGGATCCGGCAGCAGCCGCGCCGCGTCTACGCCTCGGGCGGGCTGCGGTTCTACGGCGCCGACAACGCCGCCCGCCGCGGACTGGGCGATCGACCCGACCGCGGCACGCACGGGGGCGACCACGACCCGTTCGAGCTCGACCTGCGCGACGACCCGCGTCTGCAGGCGCTGTACCTCGACGCCGAGCACCACGACGGCTACCTGCGCGACCGCGACGTCTTCGGCCCCGGCATCACGATCGAGGACAACCTCGCCCTGGTCGTCGACTACTCCGGCGGCGCGACGCTGTCGTACTCCCTCAACGCGCACGCGCCTTGGGAGGGCTACCGAGTGGCCGTCAACGGCACCCTCGGCCGCGCCGAGCTCGAGGTCGTCGAACGCGGCGCCGTGCTCGTGGACGAGGGCCTTCACCCCGTCATCGATCCGAGCGCGGTGGATGCCGCAGGCTCGGCATCCCTGCGCCCCCAGGGGGAGCGCCTGCTGGTGCAGCGCCACTGGGAAGAGGCCGTCGAGGTGCCGATCGAGAACGCCGCAGGTGGGCACGGCGGCGGCGACGCGCTGCTGCTGTCGGACGTCTTCGTCGGCCCCGGTGACGATCCGCTGTCCCGGCCCGCGGACTGGACAGACGGCCTGCGCTCGATCGCCGTCGGGATCGCCGGCAACCGCTCGCTCGAGACCGGCCTGCCGGTGCGGATCGACGAACTCGGCATCGCCCTGCTCGGACAGCCGACCCGATGAGCCGCATCGTCGTCACCGGCGGCGCGGGCCGTCTCGGCCGCAGCCTTGCCGCGGGCTTGGCCACGGCCGGGCACGACGTGCTGTCGCTGGACCGCGACACCTCCCCCGAGCTCGCCCGCGCCGGCGTCGACCAGGTGTCGATCGACCTGTGCGACGCGCAGGCCACCCGTGACGCCCTCGAAGCCGCCCGCAGCGACGCGGTCGTGCACCTCGCCGCCATCGCCGTGCCCTTCAGCGCTCCGGAAGACGTGATCCTGCGCACCAACGCCGCCCTCGCCGTCTCGGTGCTCGGCGGCGCGGTGGCCGCAGGCGTGGGCAAGGTGGTCGCGGCATCCAGCCCGACCGTGCTCGGCTACAACGCACCCACGGGGTGGGTGCCCGACCGGTTTCCGCTGGACGAACAGACCCCGCCCCGCCCGTGGAACGCGTACGCGCTGTCGAAGCTCGTCATCGAGCAGACGGTCGACATGCTGCGCCGGCAGACGGGTGACGCCGTGCGGTTCGCCTCGTTCCGGCCCTGCTACGTGCTGACGCCCGAGGAGTGGGCCGGCGCCCCGACACAGCAGGGGCACACGGTGCGCGAGCGCCTGGACGATCCCGCGCTGTCGGCGCCGGCACTGTTCAACTACGTCGACGCGCGCGACGTCGCCCGCTTCACCGACACGCTGCTGGCCGCCCTCCCCGACATCCCCAACGGCGAGACCTTCTTCGTCGGCGCCGACGACGCCCTCGCCCGGGAGCCCCTCGCCATGCTCATCCCGCGGTTCCACCCCGGCACCGACGACGTCGCCGCCGAGCTCACCGGCACCGCGCCGGCCTTCTCCAGCGCGAAGGCGCTGCGGCTGCTGGGCTGGGCTCCGCAGCACCGCTGGCGGGACGAACTCGCCCGCACCGACGCCTGCGACCCCCTCACCACCCGAAAGGACGTGCCCGCATGAACTTCGACGGCATCCTCTTCTTCCCCGTCACCCCGTTCGACACCGCGGGGCGGGTGGACACCGACCTGCTGGCCACGCACGTCGCCACCGGGCTCTCCCACGCCCCCGGCGGCATCTTCCCCGCCTGCGGCACGGGCGAATTCCACGCCCTCAGCGCCGCCGAGGCCACCACGGTGACCCGCACGGCCGTGGCGACCGTCGCCGGCGCCGTGCCGGTCGTCGCGGGGGCGGGAGGCCCGCTCGGGCACGCGCTGGAGGTGGCCCGCGGTGCGGCCCACGCCGGAGCCGACGCACTGCTGGTGCTGCCGCCATACCTCGTCGGCGGACCGCAGGCCGGGCTCGTGGCCTACGTCGAGGCGATTGCCGCGGCATCCGACCTGCCGGTCATCGTCTACCACCGCGGCAACGCGCAGTTCACCCCCGCGTCGGTGCGTCGCCTGCTCGAGAACCCGAAGGTCATGGGCTTCAAGGACGGCGTCGGCGACATCGGTACCGCCCAGCTGATCGTGCGCGCAGTGGCGCAATCGGGCCGCGACGACGTCGCGCTGTTCAACGGTCTGCTCACCGCCGAGCTCACCCAGGGCGCCTACCGCGGCATCGGCATGCCGCTGTATTCGTCGGCGGCGTTCGCGATGATCCCCGAGGTGGCGGGCGCCCACTACCGCGCCTACGTCGACGGCGACGAGGCCCGGCGCCTCGCCCTCGTCGACGGCTTCTACGCGCCCCTCGTGGCCCTGCGCGACGAGACCCCCGGCTTCGGGGTGTCGCTCATCAAGGCGGGGCTGCGCCTCGGGGGCCTGCCCGTCGGCGGCGTCCGGCCCCCTCTCGTCGACCCGACCCCCGAGCAGGAGGCGCGGCTGGCCGACATCCTCGACGCCGGTCGGGCCCTCCTGTGACCACGATCGCCTCGCTCGACGCGCGCCTGGTGCGCGTGCCGCTGCGGCGCCCGTGGGGAGCCGACGTCACCAGCGTCGGCGTCGTAGCGACCCACCTCGTGCGCTCGGACGGCGCCGAGGGCTGGGGATTCTCCTGGACGCCGCAGATCGGCGCCGAGGCGGTGCTGGCGCTGTTGCAGCACGATGTCGCGCCGGCTGCGATCGGCCGCTCGGCCGATCCGGGCGAGGCGTGGCTGGGCTTATGGGAGCACCTGCACGAGGCGGGCGGCGGCGGACTCACGACCATCGCCCTGGCCGGGCTCGATCTGGCGGTGTGGGATGCCGCGGCGCGCGCGGCCGGCGGCACGGTCTCCAACCTGCTCGGCCGGCATCGCCAGACGGCGCGCGTGTACGGCAGCGGCGTCAACCTGCACTACGCGCTGCCCGAGCTCGTCGCGCAGGCCGAGCGGTGGGTCGCGGCAGGGTTCGACGCGGTCAAGGTCAAGGTCGGCAAGCCCGACGCGGCCGAAGACCTCGAGCGCCTGCGCGCCGTGCGCGAGGTCATCGGACCCGACCGCGCGCTCATGATCGACGCCAACCAGCGCTGGGACCTCGACCGCGCGACGCGGGTGCTCGATGTGCTGGCCGACGTGCAGCCGGCGTGGATCGAGGAGCCGCTGCGCGCCGACGACCTCGCCGGGCACGCCGAACTCGCCCGGCGGCTGGGCGCCTCGTCGCGACTGCCGATCGCCGTGGGCGAGAACCTGCACACCGCCCACCGATTCGCGGACTACCTGCGCGCGGACGCCGCGCAGATCATGCAGCCCAACGTCGTGCGTGTGGGCGGCATCACCCCGTTCCTGCGCATCGCCGCCCTCGCCGCCGACCACGGTGCGGCGCTGCATCCCCACCTGCTGCCGGAGCTCTCCGGCCAGATCGCCCTGTGCCTCCCGCCCGTCGACGGCGTGCCGGCGCCGCTGGTCGAAGACGTCGAAGACGCCGGCTTCGGCGCGCTCGGTGCCCTCGTCAACCCCTCACCCGTCGCCATCGCCGACGGACAGCTCACCGAGACACCGCACGCGGGCCTGGGCCTGCGCTTCGCGTGACATCCTCGTTCCCGCCACGAAAGGAACTCCCATGACCACCACCGCCGAGCAGCTCGAGACCATCGCCGCCGCCGCCGCAGCGGCCGCCCCGGTGTGGCGCGCCGCGCCCGCCGCCGACCGGGCGGCGTGGCTGCGTGCCATCGCCGACGCGCTGGAGGCGGCATCGGACGAGGTCGTCGAGATCGCCGACCGCGAGACGCGCCTGGGCGCCGGGCGCCTGCGCGGCGAGGTCGGCCGCACCACCGGGCAGCTGCGGCTTTTCGCCACGGTCGTCGAGGAGGGCTCGTACCTCGAGCTCACGGTCGACGACGCGGATGCCGACGCCACCCCGCCGCGGCCACAGCTGCGCCGCATGCTCACCGGTGTCGGCCCGGTGGCGGTCTTCTCGGCCTCGAACTTCCCCTTCGCCTTCTCGGTGCTCGGCGGCGACACAGCCTCTGCCCTCGCCGCCGGCAACCCCGTGATCGTCAAGGCCCACTCCGGGCACCCCGAACTGTCGCGCCGCACCGCCGAGATCGCCGCCGCGGCGCTCGAGGCCGCAGGCGCCCCTGCGGGATCGCTCGCGCTCGTCGAAGGGCGCGAGGCCGGCAACGCACTGGTGCGGCATCCGGTCATCCAGGCCGCAGGATTCACCGGCTCGCTCTCGGGCGGCCGGGCACTGTTCGACCTCGCCGCTTCGCGCCCCGATCCCATCCCCTTCTACGGGGAGCTCGGCAGCATCAACCCCGTCGTCATCACCCCCGCGGCGGCCGCCGCACGGGGCGCGCAGCTGGCCGAGGGCCTCGCCGCGTCGTTCACGCTCGGCGTCGGCCAGTTCTGCACCAAGCCCGGCGTCGTCTTCGTACCCCGCGATGCCGGCTTCGAAGAGGCGGTCGCCGCCGCCGTGACGGGGATCGCGGGCGGACCGCTGCTGACCGACCGCATCACCGAGGCGTTCCCCGCGGGGGTCGACGCCCTCACGGCCGACCCGTCGGTCATCGTCGTCGCCCACGGCGCCGAGACGGCCGAGGGGGCGCGACCGGTCGTGCTCGCGACCGACGCCGCCGCCGTCGCCGAACGCGCGGAGACCCTCCTCGAGGAGTGCTTCGGCCCCGTGACGCTGCTCATCCGCTACGACGGCGACGAGGATCTGCACCGGGCGCTCCGCGCCGTGCAGGGGTGCCTGACCGCGACGCTCCACGCCGAGGACACCGACGACGTCACCGAGACCCTGGCGCTGCTGCAGGACCGCGCCGGTCGCGTGCTCTTCGCCGGGTGGCCCACGGGCGTCGCCGTCACGTGGTCGCAGCACCACGGCGGTCCGTGGCCGGCGACGACGTCGCTGCACACCTCGGTGGGAGCAACGGCGATCCGCCGGTTCCTGCGGCCCATCGTCTTCCAGGACGCCCCACCGCGCCTCCTCCCCCCGGTGCTGCGCGACGAGGTCCTGGCGACGCTGCCGCACCGCCGAAACGGCGTGCTGACGGTGCCGTAGCCGATCGGCCACGTTGTGCAGGCCCCTCGCGTCCGCCCCGGCGTCCGCCCCGGCATCCGCTCCGCCGGAAAACGCTTGCCGGGTACGCTTGGGGGCATGACTTCGCGCTTTCAGATCGGCGAGACCGACTTCCTGCTCGACGGCGAGCCCCACCGCATCATCTCGGGCGCCCTGCACTACTTCCGGGTGCACCCCGACCTCTGGCGCGACCGGCTGCGCAAAGCCCGGCTGATGGGCCTCAACGCCATCGAGACCTACGTCGCGTGGAACGCGCACGAACCGGTGCAGGGCCAGTGGGATGCCGCGGGCGGCCTCGACCTCGGCCGGTTCCTCGACCTCGTCGCCGAGGAGGGCATGCACGCCATCGTGCGCCCTGGACCCTACATCTGCGCCGAGTGGCACAACGGCGGCCTGCCGACGTGGCTGACCGCCGACGCCGACATGAAGCTGCGCAGCTCCGACCCGCGCTACCTCGAGGCCGTGACGAGCTTCCTCGACCGCATCAACGCGATCGTCGCGCCCCGGCAGATCGACCGGGGCGGCAGCGTGATCCTGGTGCAGATCGAGAACGAGTACGGCGCGTACGGCGCCGACAAGGCGTACCTGGCCGAGCTCATCCGCGTCACGCGCGCGGCCGGCATCACGGTGCCCCTCACCCAGGTCGACCAGCCCATCCCGCACATGCTCGAGGGCGGCGCACACGAGGGCCTGCACAAGACCGGGTCGTTCGGTTCCCGCATCTCGGAGCGCCTGGCGACCCTGCGCGAGCACCAGCCGACCGGGCCGCTCATGTGCATGGAATTCTGGTGCGGCTGGTTCGACCACTGGGGCGAGAAGCACCACACCACGACCTTCGCCGACGCCGCGCGCGACCTGGACGAGCTGCTGGCGGCCGGCGCATCGGTGAACATCTACATGGTGCACGGCGGCACGAACTTCGCCCTCACCAACGGGGCGAACGACTCCGGCCGCTACCTGCCGATGGTCACGAGCTACGACTACGACTCCCCGATCAGCGAGTCCGGTGACATCACCGAGAAGTTCCGCGCCTTCCGCGAGGTGATCGCGAAGCACGCCCCGGTGCCCGACGAGCCGCTGCCCGAGCCCGTCGACGCGCCCGTGCTGCAGGTCGCGCTGCAGTCGGTCGGCGACCCGCTGCCGCTCGTGGCCTCCGACCGCGGGCAGTTCGAGGCTCCGCCGACGCTCGACGCGCTCGGCTCCGACCTCGTGCTCGCCGAGTACACCGCCGCTGTCGACACCGACCGCACCCGCGTGCTCGACGCCGACGTGCGCGACTACGCCTGGGTGGCGCTCGATGACCGTCCCATCGGCATCCTGCAGCGCACGGTGGGCGACCTGGCCATGCCGCTTCCCGCCGGCCGCGAGCTGCGGCTGCTCGTCGAAGAAACCGGCCGCGTCAACTACGACACCAAGATCGGCGAGCCCAAGGGTCTCGTCGGCGACGTGCGGCTCGACGGGGACCCGATCCCCGGCCCCTGGCACGTGCGCACGTTCGACGTCCCGGCCCTCGGTCGGGCGGTGGCGGATGCCGCGCCCGGCCTGCCCGTCACCGGCGGCCGAGCCGCGGGGCCGGTGGGCCTGCGCGCCACGTTCGAGCTCGCGGCATCCGCGGATCTCTTCCTCGACACCGCCGGCTGGGGCAAGGGCTACGCGTGGGTCAACGGGTTCTTCCTGGGCCGCTACTGGCGCCGCGGTCCGCAGCGCACGCTCTATGTGCCCGGCCCCGTCACCCGGCAAGGCGCGAACGAGATCGTCGTGGTCGAGCTCGAGGCGATGACGGATGCCACCGCACGCTTCGTCGCACGCCCGGATCTCGGCCACGAGGTCGAGTAGCCCTGCTTTCCGGCGCCCCGGTATCGGGCAGGATGGAAGCATGTCCTGGCTTGTCACCGGCGGCGCCGGCTACATCGGTGCCCACATCGTCCGCGCGCTCGGCGCTGCGGGGCTCAGCCCCGTCGTGATCGACGACCTCTCCAGCGGCCACGCGTCGTTCGTGCCCGAGGGGGTGCCCTTCGTACAGGGAACCATCCTGGACCGCGCGCTCGTGGAGCAGACCCTGCGCGAGCACGACGTCGAGGGCGTCATCCACGTGGCCGGCTTCAAGTACGCCGGGGTGTCGGTGAAGCGCCCGCTGCACACTTACGAGCAGAACGTCGAGGGCACCCGCGTGGTGCTGCAGGCGATGGCGGATGCCGGTGTCGACAAGCTCGTCTTCTCGTCGTCGGCCGCCGTCTACGGCACCCCCGACGTCGAACTCGTGACCGAGGACCTCCCCAAGCGCCCGGCATCGCCCTACGGCGAGTCGAAGCTGATCGGCGAGTGGCTGATCCGCGACCAGGCCGTCGCGACCGCCGAAGACGAGCGGCCGCTGCGCCACACGTCATTGCGCTACTTCAACGTCGTCGGCTCCGGCGACCTCGCCGTCTACGACACCAGCCCGCACAACCTGTTCCCGCTGGTGTTCGAGGCGCTCATCGAGGGCCGCACCCCGCGCATCAACGGCGACGACTACGCCACCCCCGACGGCACCAACGTGCGCGACTACGTGCACGTCGCCGACATCGCCGCCGCCCACGTCGTGGCCGCCGAGCGCCTGGCCGCAGGCAAGCCGCTCGAGGCGGCGTACAACCTGGGGTCGCGCAACGGCCTGTCGGTGCGCCAGATCATGGATGCCATGGCCCGCGTCACCGGCATCGACTTCACGCCCGAGATCGCGCCGCGCCGCGCCGGAGATCCCGACCGCATCGTCGCCACCGGCGAGCTCGCGGCCCGCGACCTGCAGTGGGAGAACCGCTACTCGGTCGACGAGATGGTGCGCACCGGCTGGGAGGCCCGCCGCGCGGCGAGCTGAGCCCGGCGCCGCCCCGGCGCCGCCCCGGCACCGCCCCGGCACCGCCTACGCCGGCGGCGGCGCGGTGCTCGACCGCACCACCAGCGGCGCCGGCAGCAGCACGTGCCGCCGCTCGTCACCGTCGATCGCGGCGACGAGCGCAGCGAGCGCCTCGGCCCCGAGGGCGTCGAAGTCCTGGCGCACGGTGGTCAGCGGCGGCCGGTAGTTCGCGGCATCCGTCACGTCGTCGAATCCCACGACGCTGACATCCTCGGGCACGCGCCGCCCGGCCTCGGTGAGCGCCCGCAGCGCGCCGAGGGCCATCTGATCGTTCGCAGCGAACACCGCTGTCGCGGCGGCGGGAAGATCAGAGGCGAGAGCGAACCCGGATGCCGCAGTCCAGTCGCCCCGCACCGGCGACGGCACCTCGATCCCGGCATCCACCAGCGCCGACCGCCATCCCCCCTCGCGCTCGGCGGCAGCGTACGACGCCTCGGGACCGGCGAGATGCCAGACGGTCGTGTGCCCGAGGCCGAGCAGGTGATCGGTCGCCGCGCGCGCACCGGCGGCGTGTTCGGTCTGCACGACGGCGAACCGGTCGTCGACGGGCGAGTCGACCACGACGAGCGCGAGGTCCGCCGGCGCGAGGGCGTCGCGCACGACCGCGGTCGCCTCGTTCAGCACGATGGCCCCGTCCACCCCCTGATCGCGCAGCCGCGCGAAGGCGTCGGCGATGCCGGATGCCTCATCCAGCGTCACGACCGCGACGGCGTAGCCCCGGCCCGTCGCGGCCTCGACGACGGCCTGCAGCATGCGGGAGTTGCCGACGGTCGCCAGGGTCGTCGCGACCAGTCCGATCGTGTGCGTGCGGCCGGTGCGCAAGGCCCGGGCGGCGCGGTGCGGGCGGTAGCCGAGCCGGGCCATCGCCTCTTCGACGCGCGCCCGGGTGGCGGGATCGACCCGCGGGCTGCCGTTGACCACCCGCGAGACGGTCTGCCCTGAGACGCCCGCGCGCGCGGCGACGTCCAGCATCGACACGCGCTTGGCGGCGGGGCTGGAACCGGCGCCCGTCGCCTGCGCGCGCTCGAACCGGTCCAGGTCCTTCATCGGGTCGCGAGCCATGCGCGTTCTCCTCATCCCACGATCGTGTTGACGATAACACAGGCACCGACGTACCATGTTGACGTGAACATTGCTGAGTTCGGCACGCCCGAAACCCCCGAACCGGTCACGCTGGGAGCCGGGGTGGTCAAGCGGACCACCCGCATGGCCGACGGCCGCGACCTCTTCTACTACGACGACCCCGACACCACGCTCGGCCCCGAGCGCGCCGTCGACGCGCGCGAGCTCGACCCACGCCCGGCCACGGCCACGATGCGTCAGGACATCCTCACCGGCGACTGGATCTCCATCGCCGCCGCGCGGCAGAACCGCGCGTTCCTGCCGCCGGCCGAGCTCGACCCGCTGTCGCCGCAGACCCCGACGAACCCGTCCGAGATCCCCTCGCGTTACGACGTCGCGGTGTTCGAGAACAAGTCGCCGTCGTTCGGTCCGGCCCTGGCCGAAGCCCACGGCGACGCACCCGCCGCGAGCGACCCGCCCCGCGGCATCGAGGACCTCGAGCACCTGGGCCTCGGCCGCACCCGCACCTCGGTGGGCCGCTGCGAGGTCGTCTGCTTCAGTCCGGAGCACTCCGGCTCGTTCGGCACCCAGTCCGTCACCCGCGCACGCACGGTGATCGAGGCCTGGGCCGACCGCACCGCGGCCCTGTCGACGCTTCCCGGCATCGAGCAGGTGTTCCCGTTCGAGAACCGCGGCGAGGCGATCGGGGTCACCCTCCCCCACCCGCACGGCCAGATCTACGCCTACCCGTACATCACACCGCGCACGACCCGGCTGCTCGACGCGATCGACCGCACTGCGCCCGACCTCTTCCAGCGCATCCTCGACTTCGAGCGCACCGGCCCCAGGGTCATCCTCGCCGGCGAGCACTGGACCGCCTTCGTGCCGTTCGCCGCGCGCTGGCCGCTCGAGGTGCACCTGCTGCCGCACCGGCACGTCGCCGACTTCGCCGGGACGACCGACGCCGAGCGCGACGAACTCGCACCGCTCTACCTGCGGCTGCTGCGCGGCATCGATGCCCTCTACGACTCCCCCACCCCCTACATCGCCGCCTGGCACCAGGCGCCGGTGCACCACGGACGCGACACCGTGCGGCTGAACCTGCAGCTCACGAGTCCCCGCCGCGCCGCCGACAAGCTCAAGTTCCTCGCCGGCAGCGAGGCTGCCATGGGCGCCTGGATCGGCGACGTTCCCCCAGAAACCGCCGCGGAGCGCCTGCGCGCCGCCGTCGAAGGAGTGTCCCTGTGACCGAGACCGCCACCCCCGAGACCGCCGCCGCCGCTCGCGACCTCTTCGCCACGCTCACCGGCCACGAGCCGATCGGCACCTGGTCGGCACCGGGACGTGTGAACCTCATCGGCGAGCACACCGATTACAACGACGGCTTCGTCTTCCCCTTCGCCACGCCCCACCGCACGCACGTCGCGCTGGGGACGCGCACCGACGGCCGCATCCGCGTGGTCTCGACCTTCGACCCCGTGCCCGTGGAGGTGCCGCTCGCGGACCTCGACCTGCTCTTCCCGAGCGACGGCGCGCCGCGGGTGCCGGAGTGGTCGGCGTACCCGCTGGGCGTTGCGTGGGCGCTGCTGCACGCCGCCGGCCTCTCCCCCGACGCCGTGACGGGCGTCGACCTCGCCTTCGCCTCCGACGTGCCGGTCGGAGCCGGGCTGTCGTCGTCGGCGGCCATCGAGGGCGCTGCCGCGACGGCGCTGGCCGACACCTGGGGCGTGAGCGCCGACCGCGTCACCCTCGCCCAGGTCGGCCGCCGGGCCGAGAACGAGGCGGTGGGTGCTCCCACCGGCATCATGGACCAGATGGCGTCGATGCTCGGGCAGACGGATGCCGCGATCTTCCTGGACTGCCGCACGCTCGAGGCCCAGGTGGTGGACCTCGGCTTCGCCGCAGCGGGCCTGGAGCTGCTCGTCATCGACACGCACGTCAAGCACGCGCACGCCACCGGCGGCTACGGCGAGCGCCGCGCCTCGTGCGAGAAGGGCGCCGAGCTCCTGGGCGCCTCGTCGCTGCGCGACGTGTCGGTCGACGACCTCGACCGCGCCCAGGAACTGATGGACGACGTCACCTTCCGGCGCGTCCGCCACGTCGTGACCGAGAACCAGCGCGTGCTCGACACCGTCGCCACCCTCCGCGCCGACGGCCCGCGCGCGATCGGCGATCTGCTCGACGCCTCGCACGCGTCGATGCGCGACGACTTCGAGATCTCGGTACCCGAGCTCGACACCGCCGTCGAGGCGGCGGTGGCCGCCGGTGCGATCGGCGCCCGCATGACCGGCGGCGGCTTCGGCGGCTCCGCGATCGCGCTGGTGCAGCACGACCGGGTCGACGCCGTCTCGGATGCCGTCACGCGCGCGTTCGCCGACGCCGGCTTCGCCGCACCGCACCTGTTCACCGTCACCCCGTCGGCGGGCGCCGGTCGCGACGCCTGAGCCGCGGCATCCGCCCGCCGCCGCCGCGCGCACCACGCACCACGCACCACAACAGGAGATCTCGCCACACCAGGACCTTCCACCCCGGATCGTCCTGTCCTGGTGAGATCTCCTGCCTGCGTGAGCGCGGACAGCGCCCCTCCCCTGTAGCGACCTGGGCGGCCCGCCGACGGCAGCTCCGCAAGGCCTGGCGCCCGGGGGCGGCGGAGCCCTAGCGTCGACGTGAGTCGAGGCATCCGCCCCCTCGGCGCGAGGAGAGACCATGGCCTACATCACCGTCGGGACCGAGAACTCGGCCGACATCGACCTGTACTACACCGACCAGGGAACCGGCCGTCCGGTCGTGCTGATCCACGGCTTCCCGCTCAACGGAGAATCCTGGGGCAAGCAGCAAGCCGCGCTGCTGGACGCCGGGTACCGCGTCATCGCGTATGACCGCCGCGGCTTCGGCGCCTCGAGCAAGGCGGGGTCCGGGTACGACTACGACACCTTCGCCGCCGACCTCAACGGGCTGATGGAGGAGCTGGAGCTGGAGGATGCCGCCCTCGTCGGCTTCTCGATGGGAACCGGCGAAGTCGTGCGGTACCTCTCCCGCTACGGCTCCGGCCGGGTGTCGCAGGCCGCGCTGATGGGTCCGCTGCAGCCCTACCTCGCCGTCACGAAGGACAACCCTGACGGCGCCGCACCCGAAGAGTACTTCCGGGAGACCTCCGACGGCGTCCGGGCCGACCGGTACGCCTTCCTCACCGGCTTCTTCCACGACTTCTACAACCTCGACGAGATGCTCGGCGAGCGCATCTCGCAGGAGGTCGTCGACGCGAGCGTGGCCGTGGCGAACCTCGCAGGCAACACCGCCATCATCGCCGCGCCCCTCGCATGGCCGACGGACTTCCGCGCCGACATCGCGGAGCTGAAGGTGCCGATGCTCGTCGTGCAGGGCACCGCCGACCGCATCCTGCCGATCGACGCCACCGGCCGCCGGCTGCGGGAGATGCTGCCCGATGCCACCTACGTCGAGCTCGACGGCGCGCCGCACGGCCTGCTGTGGACGCACGGCGCCGAGGTCAATGAGGCGTTGCTGGCGTTCCTGAATTCCTGAGGCGCGCGGGCGGGGTCATTCCTGGGCCGAGCCCGCGCCCGTCCGGCGGCGTCCCACGACCCGCGCGGCGAGGTACAGCACGGCGCCCACCGCCAGCAGGAGGATGCCGAACATCCACACCTGTGCGCTCTGCTGACTCAGCAGCAGCACGCACGAGGCGGCACCCAGCACCGGGACGAAGGACCACACCCGGAAGTGGTCGTGGTCGACCTTCTCCCGGCGCAGCACCAGCACGGCGATATTGGTGCTGAGGAAGACGAACAGCAGCAGCAGCACGACCGTCTCGGCGAGGGTGGCGAGGTCGCCGATGAGCGCGAGGACCATCGCGACCGCGGTCGTGGTGACGATGGCGACCCACGGCGTGCGGCGGCGCGGGAGGACCTTCCCCAGCACCGGGGGCAGCAGCCCCTGCTCGGCCATGCCGAAGGCGAGCCGGCTGGCCATGATCATCGTCAGCAGCGCGCCATTGGCCACGGCGATGAGCGCGATGAGGCTGAACAGCAGCGCGGGCACCGGCACGCCGGTGGCGGCCACGACATCCAGCAGCGGCCCGCTGGAATCCTGCAGCTCCGCTGCGGGCAGCGCGATGGCGCTGGCCAGCCCGACCAGCACGTACACGATTCCCGCGACGATGAGGGAGCCGAACAGCGCCCGGGGGTACACGCGCGAGGGGGCGGTGACCTCCTCGATGATGTTCGCCGAGGTCTCGAACCCCACGAACGAGTAATAGGCGATGATCGCCCCGCCGAGCACCGCGATGGCAGGCGAGGTGTCGGTCGGGAACTGGCCCACGCGCGAGACGTCTCCCCCGCCGGAGCCCATCATGATCGCCACGGCGACGATCACGATCACGAGTCCACTGAGCTCGATGCACGTCATCACCATGTTGGTGCGCATCGATTCGCGGATGCCGCGGGCGTTCAGCGCCGCGACGAGCGCCAGGAAGACGACCGCCGCCAGAGTGGGAGGCACATCGATGAACGAGGTCAGGTAATCCCCGGCGAAGGCCAGCGCCAGTCCCGCCGCGCTCACGACCCCCGCGGCGAGCATGCTGAACCCGACCAGGAATGACAGCCACTTCGCCTTGAACGCGCGTTCCGCGAAAACCGCCGCACCGCCCGCCCGGGGGTACTTGGTGACCAGCTCCGCGTAGGAACCGGCCGTCAGCAGGGCCAGGGCCAGCGCCACGAGCAGCGGTGCCCACAGCGCGTCGCCGACCTCGGCCGACAGCACGCCCATGAGCGCGTAGATGCCCGCACCCAGCACGTCTCCCAGGATGAAGACGAACAGCAGCGGCCCGGTAATCCCCCGCCTGAGCTTGTCCTGCGACTGGTGCGCTTCACGGATCTCCGCCACTTTCGTTCTCCACCCTCGGCCCGGGTCGTTCGGGCCTCGGGAAGTGTACGGTGCGGCGGTGATCCGATATCTCGCCCTTGCGAAAGCGCGACGGAACTGCTTTCGCGCGCGTGCGGCGGGCGTCAGGGAGCGAACGCGCGCCGGAACTGCCGCCGCGCACGCACCGCGACATCGGCACGGTCGGCCTCATCGGTGCGGGCGAGCTCACCGGCGAGCATGCCGACGGCGAGCATGATGTCAGCGGTGTCGACGTGGGCGCCGACGTGACCGGCCTGCCGCTCACGAACCAGCAGGCGGTCCACGACCTGGCGGAAGCGATCGCCGAGGGCCACCACGTGCGCGTCGTGGCGGTTGCGCACCATGAGGTCGATGAGCGCGGTGGAGACCACCGCCTGATCCACGATGACGTCGAAGAGGTCCTCGAGCGTGCGGTCATCGGGCGCGGTGTGGGCCTCGATCGCCGCGACGTTCTCCTCGAAGAGCGCCGCGGCCAGCGCGGTGCGGTCGGGAAAATGGCGATAGAGGCTGCCCTGTCCGACGCCGGCGCGCTTGGCGACGGCCGAGAACGGCGCCGACAGGCCGTACTCGGCGAACACCTCGCGGGCAGCGCGGAGGAGCGCACGACGGTTCTCGGGCCCAGCCGCGCGGCCGCGGTTGACCTTGCGAGACACTTCCACGTCGTTGCCCACGGGTATAACCTAATACCGGACACTTTTGTCCGGTAGAAAGGACTACACCATGGGCACCACCCCGCTCACCGGCGACTCTGCGATTGCCGACTGGCTGGCCGACCCGGCCGGCAACGCCATCCTCACCCACATGCTCGCGCAGAGCGGCCAGACCCCCGAGGTCTTCAAGCCGGTGAGGCGCCTCGCCATCAAGCGTCTCGTCAAGCTGAGCCGCGGCTCGTTCACCCAGGAGATGCTCGACGAGCTCGTTCGTCGCGTCGCCGCCGGTGAGGTGCCCGAGGGTGTCACTCCCACCCCCGTGGAGTCGACCGACGACGCCGGCGCACCCGCCGTGCCGCTGCGCGAGTGGACCGAGCGCATCGACCAGGGCCGCTTCACCGGACAGACCGTGATCGTCACCGGTGCGGGCTCCGGCATCGGTCGCGCCACCGCGTCGCGGGTCGCCCGTGAAGGCGGCCGCGTCGTGGCCGTCGACGTCAGCGAGGAGCGCCTCGCCGAGTTCACCGGCGAGCACCCGGGCGCCGACATCGTCACCGTCGTCGCCGACATCACCGACGACGCCGGCATCGCCCGCATCGTCGAGGCCGCCGGCGACACCATCGACGCGCTGGCGAACGTCGCCGGGATCATGGACGACATGACCCCCATCGGCGACGTCACCGACGCCGTCTGGGACCGGGTCATGGCCATCAACGTGACCGGCACGATGAAGCTCACGCGAGCGGTCATCCCCGCCATGCTCGCCCAGGGCGGCGGCTCGATCGTCAACACCGCATCCGAGGCGGCCCTGCGCGGCTCGGCGGCCGGAGCGGCCTACACCGCGTCGAAGCACGCGGTGGTGGGGCTCACCAAGTCCACCGCGTTCATGTACGGCCCGAGCGGCATCCGCTGCAACGCCGTCGCCCCCGGAGCGACCATCACCAACATCGAGGCGAAGTTCGCCTCGCCGCTGGGCGCCGAGCGCGTGCGCGCGGCGATGACGATCCTCCCCGACCCCGCCGAGGCAGACGCCCTGGCGGCATCCATCACCTTCCTGCTGAGCGATGACGGCGTGAACATCAACGGTGTCACCCTGGCCAGCGACGGAGGTTGGTCGGCAGCCTGACCCGAACCCGCTGCCGACGAGGGGCCCCGAGAGCGCATCGCGCCCGGGGCCTCTGTCATCTACCCGAGAGACCGTTCGCCAGGGCGACCAGCTTCTCGAGCTGCCCGTATGAGACCGGCACCCCCGGAAAGCCCGCCAGCCGGCCGATCGGGAACGAGGCCATCATCTTCTGCATCGCCTCGTCGGGCATGAGCCCGCCGCCGGCAGAGCCCCCGAGCATCATCCCCATGGCCTTCTGCACGAGGGGACCGACGACCGGGTGGCCGAGCAACTCGCCCACCGACGACGACATGGTCAGCGGCGTGCGCACCTCGTCCGCCGCGACGGGAACGGTCACCGTGCCGCGCACGTCACGGCTCGAGGCGGCCACCGCCACCACGTAGTCGCCACCCTCGACGATCCACCGGTCGACCTGCACGTTCCAGTAGGCAAGGTCCGCGCGCGCGATCACGAGCTCGACCTCGCGCGTCTCGCCCGACTCCAGCGCCACCGATGTGAATGCCTTCAGCTCCCGCGGCGGGCGGACGATGGTCGAGCCCGGAAGGGAGGTGTAGACCTGCACGACCTCGCGCCCTGCCCGGGCTCCCGTGTTGGTCACCGTCAGCGCGACACGCAGGTCACCGGAGGCGGTGACGGATGCCGTCGGCGACCCGTAGTCGAACGCGGTGTACGACAGCCCGTGACCGAAGGGATAGGCGACGTCCATCTGCCGGGCGTCGTACCAGCGGTAGCCGACGAACAGGCCCTCGCCATAGCGCACGTGGCCGGATTCGCCGGGGAAGTTGCCGTAGGCGGGGGTGTCCGTCAGTCGCAGCGGGATGGTCTCGGCGAGCTTGCCGGACGGGTTCACCTCGCCGAACAGCACGTCGGCGGTCGCGCCGCCGCCGGCCTGTCCCAGCAGCCACGCCTCGACGATCGCCGGCACCCGGTCGCGGAAGGGAAGTGCCACCACGCCGCCGTGCGAGAGCACGACGACCGTGCGGGGGTTGACCTCGAGCACCGCGTCCAGGAGTGCGAGCTGCTCTGCCGGAAGGTCGATGTGCTCGCGGTCGAAGCCCTCCGATTCCTCGGCGGCGGGCAGCCCCAGGAAGACCACCGCCGTCTCGGCGTCGCGCGCGGCTGCGACGGCCTCGGCCACCAGCACCCCCGCATCCGGATGGTCGGCGGCGTCCGCTCCGCCCCCGTCGAGCGCGAAGCCCACGGCCGCGACGACCACACCCTCGGACAGGGCGCGGATCTCTTCCAGGGCGCTGTCGAGGCGGGTCGGGTTGATCAGCGACGACCCGGCGCCCTGATAGCGCGGCGCGGCGGCGAAGGCGCCGATGACGGCCAGTCGCGCATCGCGCCGCAGCGGCAGTAGCCCACCGTCGTTCTTCAGCAGCACGATCGAGCGCCCCGCGGCCTCGCGCGCCAGCGCGTGGTGCGCGTCGACGTCGAGCGGGGCGGGGGCGGGGCGCTCGCCGGCCCGCGCCACGAGGTTCATGACCCGCTGCGCCGCCGTCTCGAGCGATCCCTCGGCAAGGCGCCCCGCCTCGACGGCCTCGACCAGCTGCGCATCGGTGCGCCCGCCGCTGGCCGGCATCTCGAGGTCCAGCCCTGCCGCCAGCGCTGCGACGCGATCCTCGACGGCGCCCCAGTCCGAGACGACCAGCCCGTCGAACCCCCACTCTTCCCGCAGCACCTGCGTCAGCAGCCACGGATCCTCCGAGGCGTACACGCCGTTGATGCGGTTGTAGGCGCACATCACCGTCCAGGGCAGGGCCTGGGTCACCACCCGCTCGAAGCCGCGCAGGTAGATTTCGCGCATCGGCCTCGGGTCGACGTCCGCGCTCACCCGCAGTCGATCGGTCTCCTGGTTGTTGGCGGCGAAGTGCTTCAGCGACGCGCCCACACCCTGGGACTGGATGCCGCGCACGGCGGCCGCACCGAGCACTCCGGCGACGACGGGGTCCTCGGAGTAGTACTCGAAGTTGCGGCCGCACAGCGGCGAGCGCTTGATGTTGATGCCGGGGCCGAGCACGACGGCGACGTCCTCGATCGCCGCCTCCCGCCCGATCGCCGCGCCGACGCGCTGCACAAGGTCGGCGTCGAACGACGAGGCCAGGCCGGCCGCGGGCGGGAAGCAGGTCGCCGGCACGCTCGAGGCGAGCCCCAGGTGGTCGCCCGCGCCGGTCTGCTTGCGCAGGCCGTGCGGCCCGTCGGTCAGCGTGATCGAGGGCACCCCGACGCGCTGTACCGCCTTGGTGCTCCAGAAGTCGGCGCCACTGGTCAGCGAGGCCTGCTCGTGGACGGTGAGATCGGATGCCGTGCGCGACCGCGGTGTCATGCGCACACCATAAGCCATCGGCCGCCGCGAACGCGGGGGGCGGTCTACGCTCGAGGTATGGCCACGCCCACCCTGGTGACCACCGACGCGGGACGCGTGCGGGGTTTCTGGCGCACCCGCGGCGGCCACCGCTCGGCCGCGTTCCTCGGCATCCCCTACGCCGCCGCCCCGGTGGGGCCGCTCCGCTACGCCGCGCCCGCGCCCGTGGTTCCGTGGACGGGTGTGCGGGATGCCACGACCTACGGGGCCACGCCGCATCGCTCCGACGACGGGCTGACCCTCATCCCGGAGCCGTCGATCCCCGGTGAGGACACGCTCAACGTCAACGTCTTCACCCCCGACCCGTCGGAGCGCTCACCCGGCCTGCCGGTGATGGTCTACATCCACGGCGGTGGCTTCACCTCGGGCTCGCCGGCCAGTCCTTGGTACGACGGCGCCGCCTTCAACCGCGACGGCGTCGTCACGGTCACGGTCGCCTACCGGCTCGGCTTCGATGGCTTCGGTGCGATCGAGGGGGCGCCCGCAAATCGCGGCGTGCGCGACTGGCTCGCCGCCCTGGAGTGGGTGCAGCGCAACATCGCCGCGTTCGGCGGCGACCCGTCGCGGGTCACCCTCGCGGGGCAGTCCGCCGGCGGCGGGGCGGTGCTCACCCTCCTCGGTCTGCCCGCTGCCCAGCATCTGTTCCACGCCGCCATCTCGTTCTCGGGGGCCATCGCCGACGTCGCGGCAGACCGAGCCGCTGCCGCATCGCGGCGCCTGGCGGCGCTGGCCGGCGTCGAACCAACCCGGGAGGGGTTCACCTCGGTTCCCGAGGAGCGCCTCTGGTCGCTGCAGGATGCCGCCGGCCGGCCGGACGACGCCGGCGCCCTCACGGTGGTGCGGGAACTGCTGCACGAGGGCCTGCCGTGGGGACCCCTCGTCGACGGCGACCTGCTCACCATGCCGACGGTCGACGCTCTCGCCGCCGGCATCGGCGCGGACAAGCCGCTGATGCTGGGCACCACCGACGACGAGTTCACGATGGTCACCGACGGGCTGCGCGGCGTGCTTCGCCTGGTCCCGACCCCGCTCGCCCTCGGGCTCTTCCTTTCCGGCCGGTCCGTTCGTCGCGCGTACCTCGCGGCCAACCGGCCGCAGCGGCGCCTCGGCACCGCGGCGATGGCCGGCCGCTACGTCACCGACCGGCTGTTCCGGTCGCTGGTGCTGCGTGTCGCCGACGCCCGCACCGCGACGGGCGCACCCACCTGGACCTACAGCTTCTCGTGGCCCTCCCCCACCCGGCGGTGGTCGCTGCACTGCCTCGACGTGCCGTTCTGGTTCGACTGCCTCGACGCGGTGGGCGTGGCCGACGTCGCCGGCCCGGTGCCGCCGCCCGCGCTCGCGTCGGCGATGCACGGCACGGCGGTCGCGTTCGTGCGCGATGGCGCCCCCGGATGGACGCCGTGGTCGGCGCAGCCGGGCACCACGCGGGTCTTCGGCGGACCGGCATCCGCCCCCGACGTCGTGCCCGACGGCTACGCGAGCGCCCGGCCGCTGGTCAGCTGAGCGCGGGCACGACCTCGCGCTCGAACAGCTCGATGCCGGAGCGGTCGTACGCCGCCTCGGGGAAGTAGTGGATGGCGTAGCCGAGGCCCGCGTCCGCCCGCGCCGCGAGGCGCTCCGCGACCTGCTCCGGCGTGCCGACAGCGGGTGACTCGCGATAGTCCCGCTCGATGACCCCGGCCCGCTCGGGCCCGACGAACGGCGCGATGCGCGCCACGACGGCGGCGACGCGGTCAGCGACCTCGGCCTCGGTGTCGGCGACGATCGTGTTGAAGTTCGAGGAGCGGGTGATCTCGTTGACATCGCGCCCGATCGCATCGCAGTGGCCGCGCAGCACCTCGGACTTGTGGGTGAACTCCTCGATCGATCCGGCGAAGTTCGTGTACGACGCGTAGGTGGCGGCGATCTTGAGCGTCACCTTCTCGCCCCCGCCGGCGATCCAGAGGGGAATGCCACCCTGCTGCAGCGGCAGCGGCCGCACGATGGCGCCGTCGGCGGTGTAGTAGCGGCCCTCGAGGGTGGCCGAGCCGGTGGTCCATGCCTGGTGCATGATCTCCACGCCCTCGCGCAGGCGCCCGAGCCGCTCGCCGATCGGCGGGAAGCCGTAGCCGTAGGCGCGCCATTCGTGCTCGTACCAGCCACCGCCGATCCCCATCTCGGTGCGACCGCCCGAGATCGCGTCGACGGTCGCGGCGACCTTGGCGAGGTAGGCGGGGTTGCGGTAGCTCATGCACGTGCACATCTGGCCCAGCCGGATGCGGTCGGTCGAGGCGGCGAAGGCGGACATCAGCGTCCACGCTTCGTGCGTCGCCTCGTCGCTGGCCACGGGCGTCGTGTGGAAGTGGTCGTAGACCCACAGGGATTCCCAGGGGCCGGCGTCGGCCTGCTGGGCGAGGGTGCGCATGGTGGTCCAGTGCTGGGCCGGGTCGATGCCGACGAGGTCGAAACGCCAGCCCTGGGGAATGAAGAGTCCGAATCGCATGTGCTCACCCTACGGACGACGGCGGTTCAGGGCACGTGTCAATCGCCGTGGACGGTGGCGTGCGGCATCCGCTGTCGCATGATCGCGATCGCTTCGGGGTTGGCATCCACCAGCACCGCGTCGCGGCCGAGCGCCGAGGCGACGGCGCCGGTCGTGCCGCTGCCGGCGAAGAGGTCGAGCACGCGGTCGCCGGGGCGGCTGGAGGCCTGCACGATGCGGCGGAGGATCCCCTCGGGCTTCTGCGTCGGGTAGCCGGTCTTCTCCCGCCCCGACGTCGGCACGATCGTGTGCCACCACACGTCGGTGGGGAGCTTGCCGCGTGCCGCCTTCTCGGGTGTCACCAGGCCCGGGGCCATGTAGGGTTCCCGGTCCACCGCGGTGGAGTCGAAGTGGTAGCCCGCGGGGTCCTTGACATAGACCAGGATAGTGTCGTGCTTTGTGGGCCAGCGGCGGCGGCTCTTCGCGCCGTAGTCGTAGGCCCAGATCAGCTCGTTGAGGAACCGCTCGCGGCCGACGAGGGCGTCCAGCAGCACCTTGGCGTAGTGCGCCTCACGGTAATCCAGGTGCAGGTACAGGGTGCCGTCGTCGGCGAGCAGGCGCCAGGCTTCGGCCAGGCGGGGCTCGAGGAAGTCCCAGTAGTCCTCGAACCGGTCGTCGTACCGGCTGAGGTCGCCGCGCAGCCGCGCGTATTCGCGGCCGCGGAAGCCCGCCTTGACCGGGCCGGATGCCGAACTCCTCGACAACGGCTCGGATGCGCCGGTTTCCGCCCCGGGAGCCGCGTGCAACGCGGGTTCGTGAGGAGTTGGGGTCACGTCGACGGCGGACTCGACGGCGCGCTCGCGCCGACGCCCGGTGTTGAACGGCGGATCCAGGTAGATGAGGGTGAACGAGGCATCCGGCAGAGTGCGTGCGACCGCCAGGTTGTCGCCCTGGTGGATGTCGACGCGGCCGGGTGGGTGTGCTGTCGCCAGGTCGATCACGGAACGCGGTGCAGCCACGCGTCGGTGGCGAACTTCGACTGCACCAGGGCCTCGGCCTCGGCGTACTCCTCGTCGGTGATGGCGCCCTCGGTCGCGCCGTAGAGCGTCGCGAAGGTGTCCTTGAACCGTTGGATGATCTCCTCGCGCGGCAGTCCGGTCTGGCTGCGCAGGGGATCGACGCGCTTGGCGGCGGAGGCGGTGCCCTTGTCGCTGAGCTTCTCGCGGCCGATGCGCAGCACGTCGGTGAGCACCTGGCCGTCCATGTCGTAGCTGAGGCTGGCGTGGTGCAGCACTCCGCCGTTGGCCAGGCGCTTCTGCGCGGCGCCGCCGATCTTGCCCTCCGGGGAGGAGATGTCGTTGAGCGGCTTGTAGGTCGCGTCGATGCCGAGGGACCGCAGCGCCTGCAGCGCCCAGTCATCGAGGAAGGCGTACGAATCGGCGAACGTCATGCCGGCGACGAGGGATGCCGGCACGTACAGCGAGTACGTGATGATCCACTCCGCGGAGATCAGCATGGCCCCGCCCCCGGAGATGCGCCGGACGACCTCGAAGCCGTGGCGGGCCGCCCCCTCGGGGTCGACCTCGTTGCGGTACGACTGGAACGAGCCGATCACGACGGCGGAGGAGTCCCACGTCCAGATGCGCATGGTGGGGTTGCGGCGGCCGTCGCCGACCCGCGCGGTCAGCACCTCATCCAGGGCCAGGTTCATGTTGGGCGACAGCGGCCGGTCGTGCACGATCTCCCAGTCGAACTCGCGCCAGCCGGGAGCGGTCACGAGCGCCCGGCGCACCGCGGTGCCGACCGATTCGGGGGTGAAGCCCAGCAGCTGCGCGCCTTCCGGCAGCGCTTCGCGCACCGCGGCGGCGATGGTGGCGACGTCGGATTCGATGGGAAGCCCGGTGACGGCGGCGTCGATGTCGGCGAGGGCGTCGTCGGGCTCCAGGAAGAAGTCTCCAGCCAGGTGGAAATCGGTGATCAGCCCTTCGTCCACCTCGAGGTCGACGACGACCAGCTTGCCGCCAGGAACCTTGTACTCACCGTGCATGGGTCAAGCCTACGGCGCGGCGCTGGTAGGGTGGTCAGGTGGCCTCAGTGCCACTACGTCGTCGTCACGACTCCCCGATCCCGATCGCGGCATCTTTTCGAACGGCGAACCGATGCGCGAATCCGCGCCGTCGCCTCCCCCGCACCGCGATCCACTTCATGATCTGCGTGTGCCTGCCCGAAAGCACACATGTCTACTTTCCTTTCCCTCGGCGTACCCGAGAAGCTCGCCGCCGTCCTCGCCGCTGACGGCAAGACCGAGGCGTTCGCCATTCAGCGCGACACCCTTCCGGACTCCCTCGCCGGCCGCGACGTGCTCGGCCGCGGCCGCACCGGCAGCGGCAAGACCATCGCCTTCGCGCTGCCGCTGGTGGCGCGCCTGTCGGGCGCCGGAGCAGCCGCGCGTCGTCCCGGCCGCCCCCGTGGCCTGGTGCTCGCCCCCACCCGCGAGCTCGCGACGCAGATCGCCGCGACCATTTCGCCGCTGGCCGCTGCCGTGGGGCTGACCGTCACCACCGTCTTCGGCGGCGTCAGCCAGCGTGCGCAGGAGCAGGCGTTCGCCCGCGGCGTCGACATCGTCGTGGCGTGCCCCGGCCGCCTCGAGGACCTGATGAAGCAGAAGGTCGTCGACCTCGGCGCCGTCGAGATCGTCGTTCTCGACGAGGCCGACCACATGGCCGACCTGGGCTTCCTCCCCGGCGTCACCCGCATCCTCGCCGCCACCCCCGCCGGTGGCCAGCGGATGCTCTTCAGCGCCACGCTCGACCGCGGCGTCGACACCCTGGTGCGCAAGTTCCTGCGCAACGAGGTGCGTCACGAGGTCGACGAGTCCAGCGTCCCGCAGGGCGTCATGACCCACCGCGTGTTCGTCGTTCCCGGCAGCGACGAGAAGACCGCGCTCGTGCGTCACCTCGCATCGGGCCAGGGTCGCCGCATTCTCTTCACCCGCACCAAGCACCAGGCCAAGAAGCTCGCCAAGCAGCTGACGGCGTCCGGCATCCCGGCCGTCGACCTGCACGGCAACCTCTCGCAGGGTGCTCGCGACCGCAACCTCGCCTCGTTCGGCGCTGCCACTGCTCAGGGTGGCGTGCGCGTGCTCGTGGCCACCGACGTCGCCGCCCGCGGCGTGCACGTCGACGACGTCGAGCTGGTCGTGCACGTCGACCCGCCCATGGAGCACAAGGCGTACCTGCACCGTTCGGGCCGCACCGCCCGCGCCGGCGCCGAGGGCGTCGTCGTGACGGTCGCCCTCGACGCGCAGCGCGGCGAGGTCAAGGATCTGCTGCGCAAGGCCCAGGTCTCCGCGGCTCTCGAGCCCGTGGCCGCAGGCGGCTCCGAGGTGTCCGTGCTCGTCGGCGAGCCCGCCGCGCACGTCACCCCCTCCGCGGTCGTCACCGCACCGCAGCGTTCGAGCGGCGGCAACGGCGGCGGTCGCTCGGGCGGCTCCGGCCGTTCCGGTGGCGCCGGCGGACGCTCCGGCGGTTCCGGCTCGGGCGGACGCTCCGGCGGATCCGGCCGCGGCGCCGGTGCCGGTCGGGGACGCGACGGTCAGGGCTCGGGCACCACGCGCACCGCGAGCGCGCCCGCCGCGGCATCCACCCGCACCCAGCGCCCCGCACGTCCCACCACCGGCAGCACCGTCGCGGACATCCGCGCCAACTCGGGCACCGGCCGCGGCCGCGGCTCGCGCCGCGCGCACGGCTGACCCGCGCGCCCCGCACCCGGGGCGCTGAGACGAATACTGACGGCCGAGACCGTGGGGAACACCCGCCGTCTCGGCCGTCGGCATTCGTCTCACCGGGACGGCGGGCTCACGGGGCGGGCTCGACCGGGCGCAGCGGGTACCGGGCGTCGAGCCAGGCCAGCAGGTCCGCGCGGACACGCGCCTGCTCGGTCTCGTTGTAGATCTCGTGCCGCGCCTCGGGGTACACCAGCGTCGTCACATCGGTGAAGCCCGAGCGCCGGCGGTACGCGTCGGCCAGGCGATGCACACTGCGCGGGCCGCCGACGGTGTCGTCGCGGCCCACCTGCAGCAGCACCGGCAGGTCCACACCCGGCGTCCGCCGCGGGAGCCCGTAGAGTCGCAGCCCCTCGCGCACGCCGAACAGCTTCGCCAGCGGCACCGACGTCGTAAGCGGGTCGTCGACGAAGGCACGGCCCACCGCGGCATCCGAGGACAGCCATTCCGTCCCCAGCGCGCCGGCGGTCTCCCACGGCGCGTTGTAATTGCCGACCTTGAGCGAGTCCGGCCGGCGCAGTCCCGAGCCCGACAGCACGAGACCGTCGTAGGCGAAGGGGTGCTCGTCCGCGAGCATCTGCGCGAGCAACGATCCCCACGAGTGCCCGAAGAGGATGAGCGGCAGGCCGGGGTCCTCGTCGTCGTGGATGACGCGGGTCAGCTGCCACACGGCATCCTTCGCCGCCCGCATCCCGCCGGGCCCGAGGCGGCCGAGCTTCTCGACGTCACCCCCGTGCTGACGGATGCCGGTGCGTCCGTGCCCGCGGTGGTCGTCCGCGTAAACGATGAACCCGGCATCCGTCAGCGCCTCGATGAGCGCTCCGTACCGGCCGGCGTGCTCACCCACCCCGTGGAGCACCTGCACGATTCCGCGCGGCTCGGAGCGGGCAGGATGCACGTCGTACACGATCGCGATGCCGTGTGCGTCGATGAACTCGGGCATGCGCACGAGTCTAGGCGGGCGGAGGAGGCGCCTGCCCCCTCCGCCCGTCGACTCAGCGGCGGCAGGCCGCCGCGGGGTAGCCCACCTCGTAGGTCGACCGGTACTCGACTCCGTCGACGACGGCGGATGCCGTGACCGTCGCGGACCCTGCGGCGACCGAGCGCTCCCGGGTGTTCACGAGCTCGGTGACGATGCCGCCGCGGCGGACATCGGCCTTGTGCTTCTCGCTGCCCTGCACCGCGACGGTGATGTCGGCGCGTTGCGGCCCGGCGTTGAGCACGAACACACCCACGTAGACCGACCGGCCCACGCAGTGGGCGTAGGCGTCGGTCAGCAGCCTGGTCGGCTGTCCCTTGGTGACCGTCGCGGTGGGCGACGCGTCCGAGGGTTCGGACGCTCCGGCGGCGCTTCGGGCCACCACCGTCGCTGACCAGCGGCCGGGGGCGACCGCGGCGAAGGTGACCGTGCGCACGTCGCCCGCGACCTCCTGCACCAGCGGCTCGCCCTGCTCCGGGGTCAGCGTCACGACGTACCCGGTGACCTCATGGGTCCCCGGCTCTGCCGGCCCCTCCCACGAGACGGTGACGTCGGTGCCGTCGACGACGAGGCCGGGCGCGGCGACCGGCTGGGGCGCGGCGCGCAGCGGCACGGCGGAGAAGTCCATGCCCGAGGCGAGGTGGAAGCTCGTGTATGCGGGCTGGTTGTATGTCGTCTGCTGCCGCGCGATCTCGGCCCGGTACTGCGGGTCGTGCATGAGCGTGTACAGCTTGTGACCCGTCACCTCGGTGGAGGTGTAGACCCGCAGCGCGGCGGAGTCGGCCGTGCGCACGAGCAGCTCCTCGCGCCAGTCGCCGAACACGTCGGCGACGAGCGAGGGGTTCCCCTTCGTCCCGTTGTTGGTGAGGGTGCCGGATGCCGTGAGCAGCGTCCCGCGCGTCCAGTCGTCGATCGTCGGGGTGACCTCCCCCGCGCCGTTGACGACCTGGGTCGTGAGATCGCCTGCCCAGCGGATGGACTGGTTGGTCCCGGGGTTCGTCGGGGCGAGCACGTCGCCCGTTGCGGAGAGCAGCCCCGAGGCATCCGTTCCCGCCGGCATGCTCGACCAGACCTCCATTCCCGGCACGTCGGCGCGCACGTCGCCGATCATGCCGCGGCCGGTGTCGCGGCCGGAATACGCACCGAAGAGCACCTCGCCGGTGGCGGCGTCGCGCAGCGCAGTACCGTACGGCGCCCACGCGCCGCCCTCGTGCACGGTGAAGATCTCCAGACCGGGGCGGGCCGGGTCGATGTCGGCGACGTGCATGGCGTCGCCGTGGCCGAGGCGGGTGTTCTCGCCCGGGGCGCCGCTGCCTGCGGGCATGACGTCGAACGACGAGTACAGCAGCCCGCCATCGTCGTCGAGCGTCGCGGAGCCGTAGACGATCTCGTGGCGGCCGTCACCGTCGACGTCGGCGGCGCTCAGGCTGTGGAAGCCCTGCGTCGTGATCGTGCCGTATTCGGAGTCGGTGCCGTCGCGCCCGTGCGGGCCGTCGTTGAACGGGTTGGTCAGCGGCACATGCCCGCTGTCGACGAACCAGCGCTGCGACAGGCTCTCGCCGTCCCAGTCATAGGTCGCCACCGTCGAGCGCGTGTAATAGCCGCGGGCGAACACGGCCGACGGCCGCTCGCCGTCGAGGTACGCGACGCCGGAGAGGAACCGATCCACGCGGTTGCCCGGCTCGATGCGGCTCATCGCATAGTCACCCCAGAGCAGTCCGTCATCACCGCGACCGGGCTCGTAGCGCACGGTCTGCAGCTCCTGCCCGGTGGCGCCGTCGAAGACGGTGAGGTACTCCGGTCCCTCGAGGATGAATCCCTCGAACGCGCGCAGCACGTTGCGGGCCGAGCGCCCTGGGGCGAAGACGTCGATGAAGTAGTCGACGAGCTCCTCGGCGCTCTCGCGCGACAGCGGGTACTCGTGCGCGACCTCGGTGCCGAACGCCTCCTCGAGCGTTGCGGGCCACTGGCCCGAGACCACCTCTTGCCGCTCCGACCAGCCGAGGAACATCTGCACGAGGTGCTCCTCATAGTCGGCGGCGCTCATGCGGTAGTCGTCGTCGTGCGAGAAGCCCGCGGCGAGGTCCTCGGCGGGCATCGTGATGAAGGCCTCGTTCGTCACGGCGCCGTCGGGTCCGAACCCTGTCGATTTCGTGCCGGGAGCGGTCTTGAGCATCGTCTCGGCACGGCCGTCGCCGTCGAAGTCGTAGACGAGGAACTGCGTGTAGTGGGCGCCGGCGCGGATGTTGTCGCCGAGCTCGATGCGGCTGAGCAGCGTGCCGTCGAGCTCGTAGGTGTCCAGGAACACCGGGCCGGTGTACCCGACCTGCGAGACGTCCTTGGCGTTGGAAGGGTCCCACTTCACGACGTACTCGTACGCGCCGTCGCCGTCGACGTCGCCGACCGAGACGTCGTTGGCGGCGTACGTGTACGTCTCGCCGGCGGGGGTCACCCCGTCGGCCGGGCGCGTGAGCGGGATGTCGAGGTGGCCCTGGGCAAGCGGCGAGACAGGATCGCTCGGCTCCCCCTCGCGGCCGGCGAGCACCGGGGCGACCTGATAGGTCGCCGACGCCGAGCCGGCGGCATCGAGCAGGTTGGTGCTGTCGGTGACCGTCGCGATCTTCTCGCCGTCGCGGTAGACGGCGAAGTCGGTGCCCGTGAGCCCGGTGGCATCCGCGCCGTACGCCTCACCCTGCAGCAGCCGCCAGCTGATGAAGACACCCGATCCAGTGTCGACGGCGACCACGCCGCGGTCGAGCGACTCGAGCTGAGGGCTGGCGGTGCCGGGGCCGGAGGTGGGGACGGATGCCGCGGCATCCGGTGGCACGGCCGAGGCGGCCGACATCGGGAGGGCCAGGGCGGCGGCGGTCAGGGTCGCCGTCGCGATCGCAGCGGCACGCCACCGCGGAGAGGTGCGGACGGGCCGCAGGGCAGGGATTGTCATTCGGTTCACCTTCGAATCGGAATCGGAATGCGCTTTCCCCAGTCGCCTCCACGAGCTTATGGGCGCGGCTCCCCCACGGTCAATGGTTGAGTGACCCCGATTTACTTAGCCGAACTAATGAGCTATGCTAAGTATTCGCATGACTACGACAGACCTCCCCGCCTCAACGCCCCCAGACCTCTCCGCAGCGGCATCCGAGCTGCGCATGGCCACCTTCCGCCTCGCCCGGCGCCTGCGCGCCCAGCGCGCGGTCGACGAGATGAGCGACGGCCAGTTCGCCGTGCTCGCGGCTCTCACCGTGCACGGCCCGCACACCCTCGGCGAGCTCGCCGACCGCGAGCGCGTGTCGGCGCCATCGATGAACCGCACCGTGAACTGCCTCGAGGAGTCCGGCTACATTGCGCGGACCCCCGACGAGCACGACCGGCGCAAGGTCAACGTGTCGCTCACCGACACCGGCATCGCCGTGGTCGAGGAGACCACCAGGCGCCGCGACTCGTGGCTCGAGGGCGCCCTCGCCGAGATCGGGGACGAGGACCGCGCCGTGCTCGCACGTGCCACGGCGATCATGCGGGAGGTGGCTTCGCGATGAGTGCGATGTTCCGCTCCTTCTCCGTCTTCAACTACCGTGTGTGGTTCATCGGCGCCCTGGTGTCCAACATCGGCGCCTGGATGCAGGCGACCGCGCTCAGCTGGGTCGTCCTCACGCAGCTGACCGACAACGACGCCGGCGCTATGGGCGTCACGATGGCGCTGCAGTTCGCCCCGCCGCTGCTGCTCGTCGGGGTCACCGGCTGGGTGGCCGACCGCTTCGACCGGCGCAAGCTGCTCATGATCACGCAGAGCATGCTGCTCGTGGTGGGCGTCGTCATCGGATCGCTGCTGCTGGCCGGGGTCATGACGCTGCCGCTCATGTACGCCTTCGCGGTGCTCCTCGGATTGATCTCCGCGTTCGACAACCCCTCGCGGCAGGCGTTCGTCTCCGACCTCGTCTCGCGCGAGAACGCCTCCAACGCCGTGGCGCTGAATGCGGCATCGTTCAACGGCGCACGCATGATCGGCCCCGCCGTGGCGGGCGTCGTGATCGTCGCCGTCGGCACGGGCTGGGTGTTCTTCGTCAACGCCGTCACCTTCATCGCGATGATCGTGGCGCTCATGCTCATCCGCACCGACGAGCTGATCCCGCGGATCAAGCACGCCGGTGCATCGCGACTGGCCGACGGCTTCCGTTACGTCGGCAAGCGCCCCGACCTCATCGTGGCGTTCGCGATGGTGTTCCTGCTCGGCTCCTTCGGCATGAACTTCCCCATCTTCGCCTCGACGATGGCGCTGGAATTCGGGCAGGAGGCCGACGGATACGGCCTGCTCAGCTCGATTCTCGCCGTCGGGTCGCTCATCGGCGCGCTGATGGCCGCCCGCCGCGACCGTGCCCGCATCCGCATGGTGATCCTCGGCACGCTGATGTTCGCCGTCGCCGGCACCGTCTCGGCGTTCATGCCGAACTACTGGCTGTACGCGCTGACGCTCATGCTCACCGGCTTCGCCGTCGTGACGACCCTGACCACCGCCAACGGCTATGTGCAGACCACCACCGACCCGGCGCTTCGCGGTCGGGTGCTGGCGCTGTACATGGCGATCCTCATGGGAGGCACCCCGCTCGGTGCCCCCATCGTGGGATGGGTCGCCAACGAGTTCGGGCCGCGAGCGGCGATCCTGCTCGGTGCGGCGGCGGCGTTCGTCGCCTTCGCGATCGGGGCGATCTGGATGCTCGTCTCGGGCCGGGTGAAGCGCTCGGAGTCGCGACGGTTCGGCGTCACGCTCGGCGAGACCCGGCCGGTGTCGGTCGTGCCGCGCGAGGCCTTCTCGGATGAGATCGCCGCGACGACGCCGATCCGGCTGCCGGACGCCGACGCGGTGCGGGCGGGCGTGCGAGGCCGCAAGCGCGTGGTGCAGTAGCCCCGCGTGCAGTAGCCCCGCGGGCTCGGGGTCGTCGGTTCGTCGGGGTCAGCGGGCCTCGCGCACGCCGACGCGCACGAGGTGGTCGTTGACGAATCGACCGTCGGGATCGAGGCGCTCGAACACCGCTCGGGCATCGGCCAGGCGCGGGTGCACCCGCTCGATGGCCGCACGGTCGAAGCGGTGCGCCTTGCCCCAGTGCGGGCGGGCGTCGAACGGCGCGAGCGCCTGCTCGATGTCGGGGAGCAGCGCCGCCACCTCGTCGGGGTGGTTGCGCCACGTGAAGTGGATGATCGCGACGTCCCGCTGGTAGGCCGGGCTCAGCCACAGCTCGTCGGAGGCTGCCGTGCGCAGCTCGGTGACGATGAGGTGGGGACGGATGCCATCGGCCAGCGGCCGCACCGCGGTGAGGGCTGCCGCGGCATCCCGCCGGTCGACGAAGTACTCGGTCTGGATCTCGTCGCCGAACGAAGGCTCGACGTCGAGGCGGAAGTGCGGCAGCCGCAGCAGCCAGGGGCCGGGGACGCCGGCGAGCTCGGTGACGTTGGTCATGCCGGCCAGCGGCGATTCCCCGCCGAGCTGGCGCACGCCGTCGAGCAGGGTGTCGCTGACCGGGTCGTCATCGGCATCCAGTCGCGTCTTGACCCAGACGTGTCCGATGGTGTCGGACTCCCAGAGCGAGAACACCGACACGCTGTAGCCGGCTGAGGTGAGCTCGTCGTAGTCGGCAAGCGCGGCATCCCAGCTGATGCCGGTGTAGATGTCCTGGCGCACCCGGAAGGTGGGCTGGATCTCGAGGGTGACCGAGACCGTGATGCCGTAGGCGCCGAGGCCGACCACGAGCGCGGCGAAGTCGGGGTCGCCGCGGCGCACCTCGCGCAGGTCGCCGTCGGCGCCGACGTACCGCAGGGCCGTCACCGCGCCCGACAGTACGCCGTTGCGGTCGCCCGAGCCGTGCGTGCCGGTCGCGATGGCGCCGCCGACGTTGATGTGGGGCAGCGATCCCATGTTGCGAAGAGCCCAGCCGCGCTCCTCGAGCCAGAGGGCCAGCTCGCCGTAGCGCGTGCCGGCGCCGACGGTGACGGTGGCCGCATCGACGTCGAGGTCGAACGCGGGGTCGATGCGGGTGACGTCGATGAGGGTGCCGTCGGTGTCGGGGAGGTCCGTGAACGAGTGCCGCGTTCCGAGGGCGTGCACGCGGCCGCCACCCGACACGAGGCGCCGCACGTCGTCGATGGTCTCCGCGACCTCGATCCGGGGCGCCCGGTACTCATAGGTCCCCGCCCAGTTCTGCGCCATCCGCGCCCCCTCGCCTCTTTCGCGTCCCCCACAACATAACCCCCGCCGAGTGAGTATTCGGGGTCGCGACTGAGTATTCGAGGCGAGTACTCACTCGGCGCGGCGAATACTCACTCGAGGACGGTCGCTAGGGACTCGAGGGCGGCGACGGGGTCACCCACCGGGATGAACACCGAGCTGTGCACGCCGGCGGCGGCCAGCGAATCGATGCGAGCGCGGACCTCGGGCACCGTGCCCGCGAGCGCCAGCTGCCTCACCCACTCGTCCGGCATCGCGCGGGCGAACTCCGCACCGTCGGCGCACCGCGCCCGCAGCGCCGCGAACTCCGCGGCGAACGGCATCGGCGCGATGTGCGGCGCCCAATCCGGCTCACCGAACGCCGCGAGCGCGGGCCGCGCCGCCGCCAGCGCCGCGCCGGCATCCGCGCCGACGACCCCGACGTTGTACGCCACGAGCCGGTGATCGGATGCCGCGATCTGCTCGATCGCCGCCCGCGCGTATTCGGGCGTCACGGGCTCGGCGAGCACGGTGCCGTCGGCGATGCGCCCCGAGAGCGCGAGTGACTTCGGTCCCCGCACGCCCAGCATCAGCGGCGGCGGCTCGGCCGGCACGCTCGTCGCGTCCAGTCGCACCCCGGTGTCGAGCGCTCCCCCGCCGAGCAATGTGCGCAGCGTCGTCACGTGATCCTCGAGCGCCCGCAGCGGGCGGTCCGGCCAGGCGCCGACGGACCGCATCCAGTCCGGCATCCCGTGCCCGATCCCGGCGTCGACCCGACCGGGGAAGAGCTGCGCGAGCGTGGCCAGCTCCATCGCCGCGAAGGCGGCGTTGCGAGCACCGGCGGGAAGGATGCCGATCCCCACGCGGATCCGCTCCGTCAGCGCCAGCACGACCGCGGCCTGCGCGACACCGCCGCGGAAGCCCAGGTCCTCGACGACCCACAGCTCGTCGAACCCGAGCTGCTCCGCGCGCACGGCGAACTCCCCCACCCGCGTCGCGTCGATGTCGCGGGGCAGCATGACCCCGATCGCGCAGCCGGTCACAGCAGCGGCCGGGATTCCTCGGCGTCCCGCTCCGGCAGGGGGCTCGGCGCCGGGCCGAGCGCGTCGAGGTCCGGCCACAGTGCGTCGGGGATCACGGTGTCCCGCAGCTCGCGCAGCTGCACGAGACGGCGCGAGCTGGCGATGCCGACGATCGTCGAATCCACGAGCTCCGATCGCAGCGAGAAGTGCAACGCCGCGGCGGCCAGCGGCACGCCGTGATCGGCGCACACCTGCTCGGCGCGCGCGATCCACGCCATGAGCTCCGGCGACGCGTCGTTGTAGCCGTACGACGGCCGCGAGGCCGCCCCCTTGGCGAGGATGCCGGCGCCGAACGGCGCCGCATTGAACACGCCCATGCCGCGGCGGCGCGCCTCAGTGAACAGCGCCTCCGCGCTGCGGTCGACGAGGGTGAACCGGTTGTGCGAGAGCACCACGTCGAACAGCCCGGTCTCGACGTACCGGGTCATGAGCGGGATGGGTCCTGCCGCGATGCCGATGACCTCGACCGCGCCCGTCTCGCGCAGCTCCCGCATCCCCTCGAGCGCGCCGCCTGGTGCCTCGGCCTGCTCGAACGTGATGCTGTACGGGTCGTGCAGGTGCAGGATCTCCACCCGGTCGACCCCCAGCCGTGTCAGGCTCTCCTCGTAGGAGCGCATCACCCGGTCGCGGTCGAAGGCGCCGGTGCGCCCGTCGCGGTCGACCTTCGTCGCGATGCGGGCGGTCGCCAGCGACGGCCCCACCTGGGCGAGGGCGAGGCCCAGCACCGCCTCGGAGCGGCCGTTGCCGTAGTTGTTCGAGGTGTCGACGAGTGCGAACTCGCCCGTCAGCAGGTCCACCGCCGCCGCGACGGCCGCCGTCTCCTCCGCCGAGCCGGGAGCGGTGCCCTCCCCCAGCGCGGACGTGCCGAGCGTGATGTCGCCGACGTGGATGCCGGTGGAGCCGAGAGTCTTGTGCGTCATGGCTGCGTCGCCTTTCTGTATGGATGCGCCTGCGTGCCCGCTCAGGCGCGCGTGGTCGATTCGCGGACGATCAGCTCCGGTTGGAAGCGCACGTTGCGCGGCTCGGCCGGCGCCGGGTCTGCCAACTCCTGCAACAGCAGGTCCACGGCGGTGTACCCGATGAGCGACGCGGGCTGCCGGATGGAGCTGAGCGGAACGGTGGTCGAGGCGGCGAAGTCGATGTCGTCGTAGCCGATGAGCGCGATGTCGTCGGGAATGCGCACCCCCGACATGATCGACAGCGCCTGGATCGCGCCGACGGCGAGCAGGTCGTTGGCCGCGAAAATGGCATCGGGCCGTTGGCTCACGGGGCGGTCGAGCAGGGCCAGTCCTGCCGCCCGTCCGTGCAGCACGGTGAGCGCCGGCGCCTCGACGACCTCGAGGGTCGCCCCCGCCACGGCATCCACGGCCTGCCGCGTGCCCTCCAGCCGGTCCGCGACCTGTCGGATCGCCCGCGGCCCTCCCAGGAACAGCAGTCGGCGGCGTCCCCCCGCCAGCAGGTGGGATGCCGCGAGGCGCCCGCCCTCGACGTCATCGACGGAGACGGAGGAGAACCCCTCTCCCGTCATCTCCCTGTCGACCAGGATCACCGGCGTGCCGGCATCGCGCAGGCGCCTCAGCCGCCCCACGTCATCGCTCGTCGGCGTGATGAGCACGCCGTTGACCCGCTGCTCGAGGAAGAGGTCGAGGTAGCGCGCTTCGCGCGGCGGGTCCTCGTCGGCGTTGCCCAGCAGCACCGCCATGCCCGCTTCGTCGGCGCGCGCCTCGGCGCCCCGCGCCACGTCGGCGAAGAAGGGGTTCGCAGCATCCAGCACGACGAGCCCGATGCTGCGGCTGCGGCCGACGCGCAGCTGGCGGGCGGCGTCGTTGCGGACGAACCCCAGCTCGTCGATCGCGCGCTGCACGCGCTCGACCGTGGCCGGCGCGACCTTGGCGGGACGATTGAGCACGTTGGACACCGTGCCGACCGAGACGGCGGCTGCCGCCGCGACGTCGCGGATGCTGACGACCATCGGCGCCCCCTCCTGCTCTCCCGGCGATCCTAGACCGGACGGTTGCGTCACCCGGCTTCGTCCACTAATTTTGAAACGATTCACATCCCCGGCGATCCAGGAGACCCTCGATGACGAGCCCGTCACAGCCGCAGCGCGTCTGCTTCCAGCTGCAGGTGAAGCCCGAGATGCTCGACGAGTACCTGCGGCGACACTCTCCCGTCTGGCCAGAGATGCTCGCCGAGATCGCGGCATCCGGCCGGCGCAACTACTCGCTGTTCCTCGGCGAGGGCGGCCGCCTCACCGGCTACTACGAGACCGACGACGACCAGGCTGCGCAGGCCTACCTCGCCGCCTCGGAGGTCGCCTCCCGCTGGGAGGCCGAGATGGCCCCCTTCTTCGTGGGGCTCGAGGGCCGTCCCGACCAGGCCGCGACCCCCCTAACCGAGATCTTCAATCTGCACGACCAGCTGGCATCCGCCGCCCTTCACGAAAGCGACGCATCATGACGACGTTGTCCCCCGCCATCCTCACCGAGCTCGAGGGCCAGGGTATCGAGCTGCCCAGCTGGGCGTTCGGAAACTCCGGCACGCGCTTCCGCGTCTGGACCACCGAAGGCACCCCGCGCGATCCCTTCGAGAAGATCGCCGACGCCGCCGAGGTCAACCGCCTCACCGGGCTCGCCCCCTCGGTCGCCCTCCACATCCCGTGGGACAAGGTCGAGGACTACGGCGTGCTGCGCCGCCACGCCGAGGACCTGGGCGTGAAGCTCGGCACGATCAACTCCAACACCTTCCAGGACGAGGACTACAAGTTCGGCGCCCTCACGCACGAGAACGAGGCGATCCGCCGCAAGGCCATCGACCACCACATCGAGTGCATCGACGTCATGGATGCCACCGGCTCCCGTGACCTCAAGATCTGGCTCGCCGAAGGGTCGAACTACCCCGGCCAGACCGACATGCGCGCCCGGCAGGACCGCCTGCAGGATTCGCTGCAGCAGATCTACGCCCGCCTGTCCGGCGAACAGCGCCTGGTGCTGGAGTACAAGTTCTTCGAGCCGTCGTTCTACCACACCGATGTTCCGGACTGGGGAACGTCCTATGCCCAGGTCGCCGCGCTCGGCGAGCGCGCGATGGTGTGCCTCGACACCGGCCACCACGCCCCGGGCACGAACATCGAGTTCATCGTCATGCAGCTGCTGCGCCTCGGAAAGCTCGGCTCGTTCGACTTCAACTCGCGCTTCTACGCCGACGACGACCTGATCGTGGGCGCCGCCGACCCGTTCCAGCTGTTCCGCATCCTCTTCGAGGTCATCCGCGGGGGCGGGCTCAACAACCCCGACGTGGCGTTCATGCTCGACCAGTGCCACAACATCGAGGCGAAGATCCCCGGTCAGATCCGCTCCGTGCTGAACGTGCAGGAGATGACGGCCCGCGCCCTGCTCGTCGACCGCGATGCCCTGGCGGCGGCGCAGTCAGCGAACGACGTGCTCGGCGCCCAGGCCGTCTTCATGGATGCCTTCTACACCGACGTGCGCCCGGCGCTGGCCCAGTGGCGCGAGTCGCGCGGGCTTCCCGCCGACCCGATGGCCGCCTACGCAGCCTCGGGCTACCAGCAGAAGATCGAGGCCGAGCGGGTCGGCGGCACCCAGGCCGGCTGGGGCGCGTGACGACGGATCCGTTCCCCGCCGCCGGCGGGCTCCTGCGGGTCTATCCGGCGACCGAGCCCGACGGCTCGGGCCTCGTCTGGGCGCACGGCGGTGGGTTCCACGCCGGCGACCTCGACATGCCGGAGGCCCAGGATGTGGCTACAGCCCTCGCGACAAGGGGTACGACGGTCATGTCCGTCGACTACCGGCTGGTACGCGAGGGATGCCGCTACCCGGCGCCCTCCGATGACGTTCTCGCCGCGTGGTCGTGGGCGCTCGACTCAGCCGCCCGACTCGCCATCGACCGGGGTCGCCTGGCGATCGGCGGCGCCAGCGCCGGCGGCAACCTCGCCGCCGGCGCTGTGCTGCGACTGATGGAGGGCGCCACGTCCACGCTCCCAGCTCTCGTCGTGCTGGCCTACCCGACGCTGCTCGCCGTGCAGCCACCACCCGGGGCCGCCCTGCGGGCAGCACTGGATGCACAGCCCGACGCCGACCGTTTCGGGCCGGCCGTCGTCCGCACGATGTACGAGAACTTCTTGGGAGCACCTGTCCAGGATGCGCCGCTGGCTGCAGTCCCGGCGCGAGCCACTGCCGCCGATCTCGCCGCCTACCCGCGCACGCTTCTGATCAACGGCGATGTGGACGAGCTCCGCGTGGGCGCAGAGGTCTTCGCCGCGACCCTCGAGGCAGCCGGACGTCCGGTGCAAGCGATCATCGAACCGGGTACCCAGCACGGGCATCTGAACCGCCCGGATCAGCCTGCGTTCACGGCATCCATCGACCGCATCGCCGAGGCTCTCGCCGCCCTCCCCCGCGGGTAGTCGGGAGCGCCGCGAGGTCGATCGAACAGGCCGGCCGACACCGGGATACGATCGTTCAATGAACCAGACGGGTGGGGGCAGCTCAGCGTGGCGACGATCCGGGATGTAGCACGGCTGGCAGGGGTGTCCGCAGGGACGGTGAGCAACGTGCTCAATCGCCCATCGTATGTACGGCAGGAGACCCGCGACCGAGTTCTCCGAGCGATCGAAGAACTCCAGTTCGTCCCCGACCAGAGTTCCCGGCAATTCCGTGCCGGACGCACGCGCACAATCGGGATCGCGGTGGCGAACCTCGACAACCCGTTCTTCGTCGATGTGGCGCTCGGCGCAGAGCAACTCAGCCATGAGTTGGGACTCGGCGTCGTCGTGTGCAACAGCGCATACGATGCGGTGCGGGAGTCGCAGAACCTGGATCTCCTGGTGCAGCAGCGTGTGCAGGGGATCATCATCTCCCCCGTCGACGAGAACAGTTCGCGACTGGAGATGCTCCGAGACCGCGGCGTACCCATGGTCTTCGTCGACCGTGTAGGCGACGATCGCGACTGCTGGTCCGTCGTCGTCGATGACCGACACGGTGGACGCGCGGGCGCCCAGCACCTGATCGACCGCGGTCACCAGCGCATCGCCTACCTGGGCCACCCGCATCACTCACAGAAGGTACGGATGCGCTACGACGGCGCGCGCGAGATGATCGATCGCACTGCGGGGGACATCACACTCGAACTCGTCGCCACCGAGTCGTGGACTGTCGAGGAGGGGCGCGCGGCCGGCAGGGCCCTGCTCGCGCGGAAGCCGGACAAGCGACCGACCGCCATCTTGTGCGCGAACGACGTCCTCGCACTCGGCCTGCTCCAGGCGGTGACGCACGGGGGCCTTCGCGTGCCGGAGGACCTCGCGATCGTCGGCTACGACAACGTCGTTTGGTCCGAGGTGGGCGCCGTACCGCTCACCACCGTGGCGCAACCGCGTGCACAGCTGGGCCGGACGGCCGTCGAGATGATCATGCACCTCATCGACAGCCCGCAGCGAAGCCCTCGGACGAATCATGTCGTCCTCGAGCCCGAACTGGTCGTGCGCGACTCGACCTGACACGAAAGGGGGGCGGATGCCGCTCGCGCGCGCATCCGTCCCCCTCTCCCCGTCCGGCCTAGAAGGCAGGCTCGATGTCGTCCACGTTGTCGATCGTGACCACCGTCAGCGGGATCGGCAGACGCGCATCCACGGTCTCGCCGTCGGCGACCTTCAGGATCGTGGTCAGAGCGAGCGCTCCGTCCTCGACCGGCGACTGCAGGATCGTCGCGTAGAAGTGACCGGCCTTGATGGACTCGAAGGCGTCCGCCTGGCCGTTGATGCCCACGATGGCCGGGATGTCGTCGAGATTGCGACCCGACTCGGTCCACGCGTCGATGAAACCGCGCGCCATCGTGTCATCGGCAGCGTACACGCCGTCGATGTCGTCGCCGAAGCGCGTGATGAGGTCGCGGCTCGCGACGAGCGCCTTCTGCTGGTCGAAGTCGGCGTTCACCGACTGGAGAATTTCGATCTCGGAGCCGAGCTCCTCCAGGCGATCGGTGAACCCGTCGCTGCGCCCGATGCTCGTGCCGTTGCCGGCTTGACCCGCGATGATCACGACCTTGCCCTGGGCACCGAGTACGTCAGTCATCGCGTCCGCTGACAGCACGCCTTCCTCATAGACGTCGGGGCCGGTGAAGCTCGCCACGAGCTCAAGGGCTTCATCGTCCATCGGAGAGTTGATGAGCACGACGGGAATCTGCGCCGACTGTGCCTGGATCAGACCGGGGATATAGGCCTGCGGGTCGAGGGGCCAGAGCACAATGCCGTCGGGGCTGCGTCCGACGCAGGTCGAGAGCTGCTCGGTGCCCTTCTGGACGTCGAAGTCCTGGCTGAGCATCGTGACCTTCGCGCCCGCCTCGTCGGCGGCAGCGAGGAACGCTTCGTTGGCGGGCGTCGCGTAGGCGTGCGATTCCGCCGCCGTGATGTAGCAGATCTCCTTGCCTGCCCCCGAGGCATCGCCGTCCGACGAGCCGGATCCCGTGTCTCCCGAGCCGGCGCAGGCTGTGAGCAGCATCGCCGCTGCCAGCACGGCTCCGCCGAGCAGGTACTTGTTCTTCATCATGTGATCGTCCTTTCGTTCTCTTGTGTGGTGTCTTGCTGCGCGTCGCCAGTGCGCCGCCGAATGCGTCGCGCGAGTGCCGGCAGGGAGAGGTCGACACCCTGCTTGGAAAAGGTGAAGCGGTCGAGCAGGATCAGGAGTAGCAGGATGCAGCCCGTCGCAATGCTCTGCACGTACGCGGGCACGCTCTGGTACTCCATCGCGGTCGTGAGCGCCGCGAGGGTGAGCAGGCCGCCGAGCGTGCCGAGCGCGGAACCGACACCGCCCTCGAGGCGGGTGCCTCCGATCACGACGGCCGCGATCGCGGTGAGCACGATCGTGTCCCCGAACATGGGCGATCCGGTGTTGGACGCGATGCTGAACGTGACGCCCGCCACGCCTGCCATCGTGCCGCTGAAGACGAAGGCTCCGAACAGGTAAGCATTGGAGCGGACGCCGCTCGCTGTCGCGCTCCCGGCGTTGCTTCCCACGGCGAAAACGTTCCGTCCGGCAACGCTCCGCGTGAGCCAGACGTGCAGCAGAAGGATGAGCACGAGAAAGACCAGCACGCGCGACGACACCGTTCCGGCGACCGGTTGGGTCAGCGGGATGCCGAAGAACGGGTCGATGCCGCTGATCGGGCGGGAGTCGGTGACCAGGTGGCAGACCGCCCGGAAGAAGACCATCGTCGCCAGTGTCGCCACGAGCGAGTTGATCTTCAGCACCACGACGAGCAGTCCGTTGACCGCACCCGCGGCCACGGCGATCGCGATTCCGACCAGCGCCGCAGGCACCTGACCAAGCGCCGGCTGCAATCCGATCGCGGCGATGCCCGACAGCGCGAGGATCGCCCCTCCCGAGAGATCGAGTTGACCGGCGATGAGCACGACGGTCAGGCCGATGGCGAGCAGACCCATGGTCGCCACACGGTCGACGCCGAGGCTCAAGGTGCGCGCCTCGAAGAAGCCCGGCACGAACGAGGCCGACAGCACCAGCGTCGCGACAAGGATGACGACGACGCGGTAGCGCACAAGGCTCAGGAACACGATGCTGTCCGTGACCCGATTGGACGACCCGGTCATGACTGACCTCCCTTCCGACGCAGGTACACATCGAGCGAGACCGCCGCCACGATGAGCGTCCCTTTCGCGATGCCCTGCACTGCGGTGGGCACGCCCTGCAGCACGAGAATGTTGTTCAGCAGTGCGACGAACAGCAGCCCGCCGATCGCCCGCGGGATGCTTCCGGAGCCGCCCAGGAGGCTCACACCACCCACGACGACGGCCGTGATCGCGTCGAACTCGTAGCCGATGCCGATGCCGGGACGCGCCGTTTGCAGCGTGACGCCCAGAAGGACGCCGGCCAGCCCCGCAAGACCCGCGGTCAGGACGAATGCCGAACCTCGCGTGAGGAACAGCGGCACAGCGCTGGCGCGCGTCGCGTCCGGGTTCCCGCCGGCGGCATACACCCAACGGCCCAGCGTGGTGCGGGAGAGGACGAGGTGGCCGATGACCGCGACCGCGAGAAAGACCATCACGATCACCGGGATGCCGAAGACGCGTCCGTTCAGGAAGGCCTGCGCGGCAGGGTCAGTGCCGTAGACGATGACGCCTCCGACGCTCCACTGCGCGATCCCCAGCACGATCGTGCCGACGGCGAGCGTGGTGATGACCGGGTTGATGCCCGCATAGCCGATGAGCAGTCCGTTGACCACCCCCGCGACCAGTGCGGCGAGGATCGCGACAAGTGCTGCGGGAATCGTGCCGATCGTGGGCTGAAGGCCGAGCACGAGGATCGCGCCCACAGCCACCGTGGCAGGAACCGAGAGGTCGGCGAGACCGCGCGTGATGAACACGAAGGTCATTCCGACGACGATCACGCCGAGGATGGAGATGTTGATGAGGACGTTAGTTAGGTTGCCGATGCTCAGGAACCGGTCCGATAGGAGTGACCCGACGACGAGCAGAAGCGCGATGCCGACCGGCATCCCGACCCAGGATCCGATGCGGGAGAACGCGCTCCCCTTGGTCAGGCGGTCAACCGAACGCGCCGCGGCGTTCTGTGCCCGAGTGGGCGCGGTAGACGAGGTCATTGCGATGCCTCTCCGGTTGCTGCGTGCATAATGGATCGCTCATCGGCGTCGTCACGGGTGAACTCTGCTGACACGCGCCCTTCGGTCAGCACATAGATGCGGTCGCTGACGGCGAGTACCTCGGGAAGCTCCGACGAGATAAGGAGGATGGCCACGCCTCGACCGGCGAGCTCGCCGATGATCGTGTGGATATCGGCTTTGGCGCCCACGTCCACACCTCGCGTGGGTTCGTCCAGCAGCAGCACGTCTGGCTGCGTGGCCAGCCACTTGGCGATGACGACCTTCTGCTGGTTGCCACCGCTGAGCGTGTTGACTGCGCGCTCGACGTCTGGGGGGGACACGCCGAGGGCATTGACCTGCTCCGTGGCGAGCGCACGCTCGCGGCGCGAGGAGATCCAGCCCGAGGTGCCCACCTTCGACAGCACGGGCAGCGCGATGTTGTCCCTGATGGATGACTCCGGGATGATCCCGTCGCGCTTGCGGTCCTCGGGGACGTAAGCGATGCCCGCGTTCACGGCCTGGCGAGGGCTGCGCGCCCGGATATCCGCACCGTTGACCCGGACGGTGCCCGCGTCGGCCTTGTCCAGACCGAAGACGGCCCGGGCGATTTCGGTGCGGCCCGCCCCGACGAGCCCGGCGAGTCCGACGATCTCGCCGGCCCGAACGGTGAGAGAGACGCCGTCGAATGCGCCGGCACGGCTCAGGCCGTCGACCTCGAGCACGACCTCGCCGATCGGCACCTCCCGCTTGGGGAAGACGTCGGTGAGCTCGCGCCCGACCATGAGTGTGATCATCTCGGCGGCGGTGAGACCGGACACCGGCCGGGTGTCGATCTGACGCCCGTCGCGCAGCACGGTGACATGGTCGGCGAGGTCGAGCACCTCACGTAATCGGTGGCTGATATAGATGATGGCAATGCCATCGGCACGCATCGCGCGCACGACGCGGAAGAGGGCTTGTGCCTCGTGTTCGCTGAGCGACGAGGTCGGCTCGTCGAGGACCATGATCTTCGGACGGGCGGCATAGGCCTTCGCGATCTCGACCAGCTGCTGCTGACTCACGGTGAGCGATCCCAGCCGGGCACGCGGATCGATGCGGGCGTCGAGGGCGTCCAGCACCGCTCGCGCAGAATCCAGCAGGCTGCGCCTCCGCACGAACCCCAGCCGGGACGGGGTCGCTCCGAGCGCGATGTTCTCCGCGACGGTCAGATCGGGAACCAGGTTCAGCTCCTGGTAGACCATGCCGATGCCGCGACGGAGGGCATCGAGCTGGCCCGCTATGCGAACCCGCTCGCCGGCGAGCTCGATCGTGCCGGTGTCCGGCTGGTAGAGCCCAGCAAGGATCTTCATGAGGGTGGACTTCCCCGCACCGTTCTCACCGACGATGGCGTGGACTTCACCGGGTGCGACGACGAGGTCCACGTCCGACAGCGCCTTGACGCCGGGAAAGGACTTCGATATCCCCCGCATCTCCAGGGCAGGCGCACTCATGCCGTCTCCTTTCTCTTCGACCCGCGCACGCGGCTGGGTCCGGCGTGCATCTCCACGGCGTAGGAGACCGATTCGCCCGGCATCAGCTCCGGCAGCACACCCTCCGCATCCGCGGCGGCGCGGCCCCTGCTCCAGTCGACGTTCACCGGCTCGAGGCCGAGCACGTAGTGCCCCTCGCCGAGCATCTTCCACTGGTGCAGCCCGGGCAGCGTGGCGGTGTCGAAGCGGATGGCCAGACGCACGTCGCGCTCCGGGTTGTCGACCGAGACCTCGGCCACACCCTGCTCGCGGAAGTCGTGCCGGAACACCTGCTCCGCGTACCCGCGCACCGGCGCAGAGATCTCGTGCCAGCTCGCGACACCGGATTCAGCGGCCGCATCCCGAGGCGTCACCGCTGCGGAAGGTATCCGCAGCACCGCATGCTCCGACAGCAACGGCCATCCCAGATTGCAGTGGTAGAGCACCATGTGCCCGGTCTGTCGCGCCCCTTCGTTGGTCACGGTATCGAAGATGCGGATGCTCGACCCGCCGAGCGGAGCTTCGATGCGGCGGCGGAGAACGAGGTTCTCGCCGAACACTGCAGCCTGGCGCACCTCGCCCTCGATGATCAGGGAGTCGTCGCCGACCTGGACCCGGGTGACCGTGGCCGGCACCGAGCTGATGCGACCGTGCATGGGATAGTCCACACCGTCGTGCGTGCTCGCAGGCCCGAAGGAATCGAGCCCGCACGTGGTCAGCATGCCGCCGCCGAACGTGCGCAGCCAGTCCGTGCCCACGTCATGAGTGTGACCAGGAGCCCCGATGCCGACCGGTGAGATCCAGCTGAGGGGCGTCTCGCGGAAAGTGACATGTCCGAGGTCCAGCGCACGATCCGGGTGAACGTCGAAGCTCAGACCGCCGCCGGTGACGACGCGGAGGCGGCGAGCGCCGCGCGCTGAGCCCTGCGTCTCGACGAACTCGTCGATGCGAGCGATCTGCGCGAGCGAGCCGATGCGCCTACGCGCCTCGGGGAGGTCAACGCCGAACACTTCCGCTGAATCCGTCATCTACAGGCCCAGCTCTCCACGCTCTGCGGCGAGCTGCGCGTTTGCTGGGCCGAAGTGCTTGAGGACCACCAGGTCCTCCGTCGCGGATTCGTTCACGATGGTCGTGCCGGCGGCCGCAGCCGATGCAGTCACGAAGAACTCGTCAGACGAGAACTGGCCGTATCGGATGGAGCTGATCGCCGCGAGAGACTGGCCGTTGATGGAGCCCCGCCCGCCGACCGCGACAAGCCCGTAGGCGTCGCCCTCCTCCACTGTGACCGCACCCCCGGGACGCACGGTGAGTTCCTTTGCGCTGAAAGCCGAGGCGCGGTAGGTGATCCACTTCTCGACGTAGTCGGGGGTCGCGGCACGGGAGCTGGCGACCGTCTCGATGGGCGGAGTGAAGCGGTGGCTCCAGAACTCGGGGTCGACGTTTCGCTCCCAATCGACCAGTTCCACGATGAAGTCGAGATCGCCGACGCGGTTGTCGGGGACGTCCTTCCAGAGCAGCTCGTCACCAACCTCGCGGTTGTTCGACCAGGATTCGGTCATCGCGAAGACGTCGCAAGCCGCCTGCGGCTCATACGTGCACATGCTGGCGGGCGCGTGGAGGATTCCGGCGGGTACGTCCCACCCCGTGCCCGGTGTGATCCGGTAAGCCTTCGACAGATCGGTGATGCGGTTGTCTCCGCCGAGGAGGAAGCCGGCAAGCTTCTCACGCAACTGGTCCTTCGTCACCTCGGGGTGCAGCCCGAAGAACGTGAACGGGAACTGGCCCCCGTGGTTGTTCATCTGAGGCGGGAAGTAGTAGGCCTCCGGCTTGCCCGGCTTGCCCACGAGTGCCGCGTGCTCGTCACGGTGATGGATGTGGAAGGGCAGCGGGAATTCGTTGTCGAAGAACTTCGAGTACATCGGCCACAGACCGTGGGAGTCCCACAGACCGCCGATGGCGTCGGCGCGGAAGTGCGCGATGAACTCGTCGAACGGGATGACGTTGCCGTCGGGGTCGCGCACAAGGCTCAGACCTTCGAACGGGTCGGTGCGCGGGCCGTTCTCGGCGCGCACCGCACTCGCGAGCCAGCGCTCGTCGATACCGCCTCGGTCCTTGCCGAGCGGGAAGTAATCGTCCGGGTGCAGACGGATGCGGCGGCCCGGCGTGCAGAACGAGCGCGGCACCCAGGCGGGGGCGAGGGAGAGCACGCCGCCCGATGCGTCCATGGCACGCTCGATGGCCGCCTCTGTGCTCGTCACGTTCTCGTAGGGCCCGGCGTTCGCCATGTCTCACTCCTTTGTGACGTCATGAAAAGACGCCGCTGTCTGTCAACTGAATCACCTTGGTTCATTGAACCCTGCGCGATTCAGTGAATCTAGCAAAGGTGTCCGGTGCATGCAACAACCTGCGGTCGGACGGGTCGAGTTGTGCGGGAGCCTCCGATAAAGCAATGTCGTCATCATGTCGACGACCAGCTCCCTGGACACTGAACGACGCCGACAGGCCCTCACCCACCTGGTGGAGGAGCAGGGCTCCGTGAGCCTCAGTGACGCCGCGGGCGCCTTCGGCGTCTCGGAGATGACGATTCGCCGCGATCTGCTCGAACTCGAGGCAGCAGGCCTGGTGCGACGCGTGCGGGGCGGCGCGATCCCCCTTCCGGGTCCACAGCGCTTTAGCGTCCGCAGCAACCTTCAGCGCGAGGCCAAGACCATCATCGCGCAAAAAGCAGTCAGCCTCGTTCCCCGCTCCGGAGCCGTCGCGATGGACGCCTCAACGACGGTGGGCGCCCTGGTGGCGGCACTCTCAGGCGATGCAGCCCTCACTGTGGTCACCAACTCGTGGGAGAACTTCTCCGCAGCACGACGCGCCGGCTTCACGAACGCCATTCTCACCGGCGGCCACGCCGAGGCGTCGACGGACAGCTTCGTCGGACCGGTCGCATGCCGAGCCGCCGCATCGATGACCTATGCCGCTCTGTTCACCAGCGCAAGCGGCGTACAGGCCGACCTCGGTTCAATGGACGTCTCCCTCCCGGAGGCGCAGGTGAAACAGGAGTTCGCGCGGAGCGCGCAACGCGTCGTGCTCCTGCTCGATTCGTCGAAGATCGGCGAGCGCGACGTCGCTCGTAGCTTCTCATGGGATCAGATCGACCTCCTGGTGACGGAACTCGAGCCCACGGACCCGCGCGTGGCGTCGTTCAATGACGTGGTCGAGGTGAAGTGAATCGTTGCCAAATTGATCATTTCTTGAAATACTTCACAAGAACTAACATTGCTCGTCTCGCACAGAGAGTTCCCTCATGACGAACCCCGCAGCCGCCGAACTCATCGCCCGCAGCAACCGCCTGGGCGCCGACCCGAAGAACACCAACTACGCCGGCGGCAACACCTCCGCCAAGGGCACCGAGACCGACCCGGTCACCGGGGAGCCCGTCGAGCTGCTGTGGGTCAAGGGCTCCGGCGGCGACCTCGGCACCCTCACCGAGAAGGGCCTCGCCGTGCTGCGGCTGGACCGCATGCGCGCGCTCGTGAACGTCTACCCGGGCGTCGAGCGCGAGGACGAGATGGTCGCCGCGTTCGACTACTGCCTGCACGGCAAGGGCGGCGCCGCCCCGTCGATCGACACCGCGATGCACGGCCTGGTGGATGCCGCGCACGTCGACCACCTGCACCCGGACTCGGGCATCGCGATCGCGACGGCCGCCGACGGCGAGAAGCTCACCTCCGAGATCTTCGGCGACAAGGTCGTGTGGGTGCCGTGGCGGCGCCCCGGATTCCAGCTGGGCCTGGACATCGCCGAGATCAAGGCGCAGAACCCGCAGGCCATCGGCTGCATCCTCGGCGGCCACGGCATCACCGCGTGGGGCGACACCTCCGAGGAGTCCGAGCGCAACAGCCTGTGGATCATCGACACCGCCGCCGCCTACATCGCCGAGCATGGCAAGGCCCAGCCGTTCGGCGGCGTACGCGCCGGATTCGAGGCGCTCCCCGACGCCGAGCGGCGCGCCCGTGCGGCCGCCCTCGCGCCGACGATCCGAGGCCTGGCATCCACCGACAAGCCGATGGTCGGCCACTACACCGACAGCGACGTGGTGCTGGACTTCCTCGCCTCCGAGAAGGCACCGGCTCTCGCCGCGCTCGGGACGAGCTGCCCCGACCATTTCCTCCGCACCAAGGTCAAGCCGCTGATCCTCGACCTGCCGGCATCCGCCTCGGTCGACGAGCAGCTGGCCCGGCTGCAGGAGCTGCACGCCGAGTACCGCGCCGACTACCAGGCGTACTACGACGCGCACGCAGATGCCTCGAGCCCCGCGATCCGCGGCGCGGACCCCCTCATCGTGCTCGTCCCGGGCGTCGGCATGTTCAGCTACGGCGCGAACAAGCAGACCGCCCGCGTCGCCGGGGAGTTCTACGTCAACGCCATCAACGTGATGCGCGGCGCCGAGGCGCTGTCGACCTACTCCCCCATCTCGGATGCCGAGAAGTTCCGCATCGAGTACTGGGCGCTCGAAGAGGCCAAGCTGCAGCGGATGCCCAAGCCCAAGAGCCACCAGGGCCGCATCGCGTTCGTGACGGGCGCGGCGTCCGGCATCGGCAAGGCCATCGCCACCCGCCTGGCCGCCGAGGGCGCGTGCGTCGTCGTCGCCGACCTCGACCTCGAGAAGGCGCAGGCCGCGGCCGCCGAGCTGGGCGGCACCGACGTCGCGATCGGCGTCGCGGCGAACGTGGCGGATGCCGCGGGCGTGCAGGCCGCCATCGACGCGACCGTGCTCGCCTTCGGCGGCGTCGACCTCGTCGTGAACAACGCCGGGCTGTCGCTGTCGAAGCCGCTGCTGGAGACCACCGAGAAGGACTGGGACCTGCAGCACGACGTCATGGCGAAAGGCTCGTTCCTCGTCGCGAAGGCCGCCGCGAAGGCGCTCATCGAGCAGAAGATGGGCGGCGACGTCATCTACATCTCGTCGAAGAACTCCGTCTTCGCCGGCCCCAACAACATCGCGTACTCGGCGACCAAGGCCGACCAGGCCCACCAGGTGCGTCTGCTGGCGGTGGAGCTCGGCGAGTACGGGGTGCGCGTCAACGGCATCAACCCCGACGGCGTCGTGCGGGGCTCGGGCATCTTCGCGTCGGGCTGGGGCGCGAACCGCGCCGCGACGTACGGCGTGAATGAGGAAGACCTCGGCCAGTTCTACGCGAACCGTACGATCCTCAAGCGCGAGGTCGTGCCCGAGAACGTCGCCGACGCGGTGTACGTGCTCACCGGTCCGGAGCTCTCGCGCACGACCGGGCTGCACATCCCCGTGGACTCCGGCGTCGCCGCCGCCTTCCTGCGATGAGCGCGGGCGCGGGTTCGTCGGGGGCCGGCGCCGTCGCCGCGGTCGACCTGGGTGCGACGAGCGGCAGGGTGATCGTCGGGCAGGTGGGCCCCGACACGCTCGAGGCGACGACGGTGGCGCGGTTCGCGAACGACCCGGTGGCCACGCCCGACGGAATGCACTGGAACCTGCTCGGGCTGTACAGCGCGGCCCTCGCCGGGCTGCGTGAGGCCCTCCGCGCGGCGCCCGACGTCGCCAGCATCGGCGTGGATTCGTGGGCCGTGGACTACGGGCTGCTGCGCGACGGGCGGCTGCTGGGCACGCCCTTCCACTACCGCGATGCCCGCACCGAGCGCGGCGTCGCTGCGGTGCACGAGCGGATGCCGCACGCGGAGCTCTACCGCCGCAACGGGCTGCAGTTCCTGCCGTTCAACACGCTGTACCAGCTGGCCGCGGAGCCGACGGATCTCCTCGGCTTCGCCGACACGGCGCTGCTCGTGCCCGACCTCATCGGCTACTGGCTGACAGGGCAGGCGCGCACCGAGGTCACCAACGCCTCGACGACCGGGTTGCTACGGGCCACCACCGCAACGTGGGACGAGGAGCTCATGGCCGGGCTGGGTCTTCCCCGCGGCATCCTCCCCGCCCTCATCGCCCCGGGCGAACGCCTGGGCGCGCTGCTGCCGGAGGTCGCCGCGTCGCTCGGTGCCGGCTCGAGGGTCTCGGTCACGGCCGTCGGGTCGCACGACACCGCGTCGGCGGTCGTCGCCGTGCCGATGCAGCCCGAGTCCGCCGCATACATCTCGTGCGGCACGTGGGGTCTCGTCGGGGTCGAGGTCGAGCGGCCGGTTCTCACGGCCGAGGCGCTCGCGGCGAACTTCACGAACGAAGGCGGTGTGGACGGCCGGGTGCGGCTGCTGCACAACGTGATGGGCCTGTGGGTGCTGAGCGAGACGGTGCGCGGCTGGGAGCGTGAGGGCCACGACATCGACCTGCCGACGCTGCTCGGCGCCGCGGCCGAGGTGGATCCCGCCACGGTGCCGGTGTTCGACGTCGACGACCCGCGCTTCCTCCCGCCGGGCGACATGCCCGCCCGCATCGCCGCCTGGTGCGCCGAGCATGACGTCGCGGTGCCCCACACGCACGCGGAGTTCGCGCGCTCGATCGTGGAGTCGCTCGCGCAGGCCTTCGCCGACACCGCGCGGCTCGCGGGTCGCATCGGCGGGGTGGACGTCGAGACGATCCACATCGTCGGCGGCGGGTCGCTGAACCGGCTGCTGTGCCAGCGCACCGCCGACCGAGCGGGGATGCCGGTGCTGGCCGGCCCCGTCGAGGCGACGGCGCTCGGCAACCTGCTGGTGCAGGGCCGCGCGGCCGGGTTCGTGGGAGGCTCCCTGGAGTCGCTGCGGGACCTCGTCGCGCGCACGCACGCCCCGACACGTTACGACCCCCGCCCCGGCGAGTGAGTATTCGAGGAGATCACGGATGACCGGATACAGCGCCGCCTTCGACTGGGTGCGGCGGCACGTCGAAGCGGGGCGCCTGCCTTCCGCGGTCCTCGGCATCACGACCGCCGACGGCGTCGTCGGGCTCGACGCGTTCGGAGCCACGCACGGCCGGACGGCGAAGGTGGACGATGCCTACCGACTCTTCTCGATCACCAAGGTCCTGACCGGTCTCACCACCGCACGCGTGATCGAGCGCGGCCTGGTCACGGCGGAGACGCCGCTGACAGCGGCCATCCCCGACTTCGGGCGCGACCGCGACGACGTGGTGCGCCTGCGCCACCTGGTCAGCCACACGTCCGGCATCCCGGAGCCTGCGCTCGACAGCGCGGTGCCGTTGCGGCAGGCGCTGCTCGAGCCCGGTCGGGATTTCGCCGCCGGCGCCGCATCGCGGTACTCGACCATCGCGTTCGAGGGGGTTGCGGCGCTCGTCGAGCAGGCGACGAGCCGCTCCTGGGATGCCGATGTGGCGGACTGGGCCGGCGCCATCGGCGCGAGCGGACTGACATTGGACGAAGCGGCCGACCCGCATGCGGTCGTCGATGGTCCGGAGCTCGGGTTCGATGCAACGGTGTTCGCCGGCCACCGCAACCCCGGTGCCGGGATGATCGGCACGGCTGCCGACCTGCTCGCCATCGGCGCGGCGCTGCTGCGGGACGAGGGCGAGATCGTGCAGCCGGCGACCCTGGCGATGATGCGGCGTCCCCTGACCGGCGACATCCCGAGGCTCGAGCCCTACCCCGCCGAGCGCGGCCAGGACTGGGGCTTCACCTGGAACCTGCGCACGCGCGCGCCCGGCCTGATCGACCAGGACGTGTACGGACACGGCGGCTGGGCCGGCACCGAGTTCTGGGTGCACCCGACGGCGGGCGTCGCCTATGTGCTGCTCACCAACCAGGTGCAGCGACCAGGAGTGGATGCCGACGAGCTCGACAACGCGGTGGTCTCCGGCGTCTGAAGCTCGCGAGTGAGTATCCGTGCTCGGGAGTGAGTATTCGCGGTCTCTCGCGACAGCCGGCTCGAATACTCACTCGCCGCATCGAATACTCACTCGGCGGCGAATGCAAGCCCTGTACGGCGGGATGCCACGGCGCATACCGTGGCGGCATGAACCAGGATCGCGATAGCGCACGGGAGCCCATCGACGAGGACGCACCGCTCGGGGGTGACGAGGGCACCGAGGACCAGCTCCAGGCCGACAACCCGGCCGAGGAGGAGACGCTCAAGACCCTCGACCCCGACAGCCCCGCGTCCTGACATGACATGACATGACAAGAGGCCCGCCCGGACGGATCCGGACGGGCCCCTGCCACGATGACTCAGAAGTCGAAGTCGCCGATGTTCTCCGCGTCGAACACGAACGGGTCGCCGAGCAGCACGCCGCCGTCCGCGCCGACCTCGAACGAGCCGAGCTTGCCCGCCTCGAACGTGTCGCCCTCGTCGCCGGCGATCTCACCGGTCACCAGCGCCTGCGTGGCGAAGGCGGCGAGGTAGCCGAGGTCGGCCGGGTTCCACAGCGCGAACGCCGTCACGGTGCCGTCCTCGACGTATTCGCGCATCTGGTTCGGCGTGCCGAGGCCGGTCAGCGCGACCTTGCCCTTGAACTCCGACGTCGACAGGTAACGCGCCGCGGCGGCGATCCCCACGGTGGTCGGCGACACGATGCCCTTCAGCTCGGGGTACGTCTGCAGCAGCGCCGCCGTGCGGTCGAACGACGTCTGGTCGTCGTCGTCGCCGTAGACGACCTGCACCAGCTCGATGTCGGGGTGGCTGGCGGCCAGCTCCTCCTCCATCAGCTCGATCCAGGCGTTCTGGTTGGTCGCGTTGGCCGAAGCCGAGAGGATCGCGATCTGTCCCGAGCCGCCGATCTGCTCCGCGATCAGGTCCACCTGCACCTGGGCGATGCCGTCGGAGGTCGCCTGGTTGATGAACAGGTCACGGCATTCGGGGTTGGTGTCCGAGTCGAAGGTGACCACCTTGACGCCGGCCGACCGTGCCTCGTCGAGCGCGTCGCAGATCGCCTCTGGGTCGTTGGCCGACACGATGAGACCACCGACACCCTGCTGCGCCGCGGTCTGGATGTAGCTGACCTGCGACGTCGGCGACGCCTCGCTGGGCCCGACCTCGTCAAACGTGCCGCCGAACTCGGCCACGGCTTCCTCGGCCCCGCCGGTCGAGGTGTCGAAGTACGGGTTGCCGAGGTTCTTCGGCAGCATCGTGATCGACACCTCGGCATCCTCACCGCCACCTCCGTCGCCGCTGCCGCCGTCACCTCCGCCGGAGCATCCTGCGGCGGCGAGCGTGACGCCCAGGGCGAGGGCGGCGGCGATTCCTGCGCGCCGCGTGCGCTTCATTGCGAACATCTGTGTTTCCTTCCGTGGTGCGAGGTTCTCGCGGGTGTGTTCAGGTAAGGGGTCTCGAGGGCGGGCTCCGGTGGATGCCGCGCCGCACGCGTGTCAGTCGGCTGGGCCGCGGGCGGCGGCACGCTCCGCAGCCCGCAGCCCGCGCCGTCGCCCGACCGCGGCGGTGCGGCGCGCGTGCGCCCAGCCCAGAACGCTGGCCGAGACGACCGAGACGATCAGCAGCACGCCGGTGATGACGTTGATGATGTCACTGGTGACGCCGGCGAGGCGCAGCGCGCTGCCGAGGGTCCCGATCAGCAGCACGCCGGCGATGACGCCGTGGAGGGCCCCGCGCCCGCCGAAGATCGACACCCCGCCCAGCAGCACGGCGGCGATGATCTGCAGCTCCATCCCCATCGCGTTGTCGCCGCGCGCGTTGGAGTACAGCAGCGTGAAGTACACGCCAGCGAAGCCCGACACGGTCCCCGACATCACGAACAGCACGAACTTCGCCCGCCCGACGTCGATACCCGAGAAGTGGGCCGCCTCCTTGTTGAGACCGATGGCGTAGAGCGACCGGCCGAACGGCGTGAAGTGCAGCAGCACCGCGAAGGCGATGGCCAGCACGATGAAGGGCACCATGACCCCGGGGATCGGTGTGCCGGGGATGTTGGCTTTGGCGAGGTCGGTCCATTCCTCGGGGAAGTCCGTGACGGCCGTCGTACCCAAGAGCCCCACGGCGATGCCACGGAACAGCGCCAGCGTGCCGATCGTGACGGCCAGCGACGGCAGTCCGACGACGGTGACGAGGAACCCGTTCAGCGCTCCCGCGATCGCCCCGACGATGATCGCGAGCACCGCCGCAAGCGCGAACGGCACGCCGCCCTGAGTGAGGATGCCGGTCATCACGCTGGCGAGCCCGACGACGGATGCCACCGACAGGTCGATCTCCTCGGTGATGATGATGAGCGTCATCGGCAGCGCGATGAGCAGGATCGGCGCGACGTCCCGCAGCAGGTAGGTCACCGTCAGCGGGCTGTCGAAATTGCGCACCGTCAGCAGGGCGACGACGACGACGACGAGCAGGATGCCGATGATCGCCGACTCGCGCGTGAGCACCACGCGGCGCCACGCCGGGCGGGCGTGCGGGGCGTACAGCCGCACGGGGACGGTCTCGGTCGCGACGGTCATCGGGCCTCCTCCCGTTGGGCGACGAGCCTTCGGTGCTGACGCACCGCGAGCACCCGATCGAGCACGATCGACCCGATGATGAGCACGCCGACGACGGCGCGCTGCCAGAAATCGTCGATGCCGAGGATCGGCAGCGCCCGGTTGATCGTCAGCAGCAGGAACGCCCCGATCGCCGCGCCCCACACCGTGCCAACGCCGCCCGAGATCGCGACGCCGCCGATGACGGCCGCGCCGATCGCCTGCAGCTCCCACCCCGTGCCCGCGGCCGAGCTGACCGTGCCGTACCGCGCGGCGTACAGCACACCCGCGAGCCCCGACAGCGCACCCGACACCACGAACGCCGTGATGATCCGGCTGCTGACCTTCAAGCCGTAGAGGTGCGCGGCCGACGGGTCCGAGCCGATGGCGTAGAACTCGCGCCCACCCCGGGTGTTGCGCAGGTACCAGGCCGCCGCGATCAGCACGGCCACGGCGATGGCGGTGAGCACCGGGATCCCGAGCAGCTGCTGGGTGCCCAGGCCGCGGAAGTCCCGCGGCAGGTCCGACGCGTTGATGCGGTCCGACCCCGTCCACGCGACGTTGAGGCCACGGTAGACGTACATCGTGCCGAGGGTGATCACGAGCGCCGGCACCTTGGCCCACGCGACGAGTACCCCGTTGATCGCGCCGAGCAGCCCGCCGAGCAGGATGCCTCCGAAGAAGACCGCGATCATCGGGATGCCTGGGATGTCGATGAAGAGCCGACCAGTGAGATAGGCGGTGAGCCCGACGACCGAGCCGACCGACAGGTCGACGCTGCGGGTGATGATGACGAAGGCCTGGCCGACGGCCACGAGCAGCAGCAGCGACGGGGTCAGCAGCAGGTCGCGGAATCCGTCGCCCGAGAAGACGAAGCCTGGGTTGGCGGTGGTCGCCGCCACGATGACGATGATGAGCGCCAGCGCGATGCCGGTCTCGCGGGCGCGGGCGACGCGGCGCACCACGGCGACGGCGGTGTCTCCAGCGGATGCCGGGCGGGCCACAGTCGCGCTCATGCCGCTTCCTCCGCACCGGCATCCGACGTCGCCGCGAACATGATCGCCTCGGGTGTCGCCTCGGAGCGGGAGAACTCCCCCGTGAGCCGCCCCTCCCTCATGACGAGGACTCGGTCGGCCATCCCGAGCACCTCCGGCAACTCGGACGAGATCATGAGGATCGCGATCCCCTGTTGCGCGAGTTCGCTGAGCAGCCGGTGCACCTCGGCCTTGGTGCCGACATCGATGCCACGTGTGGGCTCGTCGACGATCAGCACGGTCGGCTCGGTGGCGAGCCACTTGCTGAGCACCACCTTCTGCTGGTTGCCGCCCGAGAGCGTGCCGGCCTCGGTGTCCAGCGCTGCGGCCTTCACTTCGAGGCGGCTCGCCCAGAGCTTGGCGGCCCGGTTCTCCGCGCCCGTCCAGATGAGACCCCAGCGCGCCAGGCGCGAGCGGATGGCGAGGGTGATGTTGCGCGAGACGCTGTCGTCGAGCACGAGGCCCTGCCTACGGCGGTCCTCGGGCACCAGCGCGAGGCCGCGGGCGATTGCGACGCGCGGATTCGCCCTGGGAAGAACGGCGCCGTGCAGCACGACCGATCCGCTGTCGTACCCATCGACGCCGAAGACGGCGCGGGCGACCTCGCTGCGCCCGGCACCCACGAGGCCGGCCAGCCCCACGATCTCGCCCGCGCGCAGGTGAAAGGAGACGTCGCGGAACACGCCGGCGCGGGTGACGCCGCGCACGTCCAGCACGACCTCACCCACCTCGGTGGGGAACTTCGGGAAGAGGTCGGTGACGTCGCGGCCGACCATCTGACGGACGAGCTCGTCGACCGTGGTGTCGGCAATGGCCGTGGTGTCGACGTACGAGCCGTCGCGCATGACGGTGACGGTGTCGCACAGGGCGAAGACCTCGTCGAAGCGGTGCGAGATGAACAGCAGCGCCCTGCCCTCGTCGCGCAGGCTCCGCGCCACCGCGAACAGCCGCTCGACCTCGACACCCGACAAGGCGGCGGTCGGCTCGTCCATGATGAGCACCCTGGCATCCAACGAGATGGCCTTGGCGATCTCGATGATCTGCTGGTCGGCGATCGACAGACCCTCGGTGACGCGGTCGGGGTCGAGCGAGACGCCGAGCCGCGCGAAGAGCCGCTCGGTCTCGTCCCGCATCGCCTTGCGGTCGATGCGCCCGAGGCGGGTGACGGGCTGGCGGCCCATGAAGATGTTCTCGGTGACGGAGAGGTCGGGGAAGAGCGTCGGCTCCTGGTAGATCACGGCGATGCCGGCCGCCTTGGACTGCGCCGTACTGGCGAAGTCGACGGGCTCGCCTGTGAGCAGGAAGTCACCCGAGTCGCGCCGGTAGAGCCCCGCAATAATCTTCACGAGCGTGGACTTGCCGGCGCCGTTCTCGCCGATGAGGGCGTGGATCGAGCCGAAGTCCAGCGTGAGGCTGCCTGAACGCAGCGCCACCACTGCGCCGAACGACTTCACCACTCGCCGCAGGACGAGAGCGTGGTGATCCGTCTGGGCGGCTTCGGGTGCCATGGCGATCCTCTCCATCGAGGTTGCGGGGTCCGGAATTCCTGAATCTACACCGACGTCGTTCGGGGGGCCGAAGACGAGGCCACGCGCCATGGAATCGCGATCCTCTACGGCAACACCGACGAGGATCCCGCGCGGGAGAAGGTCTACCTCGACCTCTTTCAGGAGCAGCAGGTGCGTGGCCTCCTGATCGCCCCATACGGCGACATCACCGCACGCCTGCAGCGCCTGCGCTCCGGCGGCATCCCGGCCGTGCTCGTCGATCGCTTCAGCGCCGACGGGCGGTTCTCGTCGGTGTCTGTCGACAGCGTCGCGGGCGGCGGGCTGGCCGTCGAGCACCTCATCGCGGGCGGGCGGCGGCGCATCGCTTTCGTCGGCGGGCCGTTCGACATGCGTCAGGTCAACGACCGGCTCGCCGGCGCCCGCGCGGCCTCCGACAACGCCGGGGTACGGGTGGGCCTGGAAGTCATCCCGACGTCCGGCATGACCGTCGAGGAGGGGGTAGCCGCCGGCGCCCGGGTGCTGGCGCGGCCGCGTCGAGAGTGGCCCGACGCCCTCTTCGCGGCGAACGACCTGCTCGCGCTCGGGCTGTTGCAGTCGCTCGTGGTCGACGGGCGCGCCGTGGTGCCGGGCGACATCGCACTGATCGGGTTCGACGACATCCCGTTCGCCGCCGCGGCGGCGGTGCCGCTGTCATCGATCCGGCAGCCCAGCCGCATCATCGGGCGCACCGCGCTGCGCGTGCTGCTCGGGGAGGCCGCCGACCCCGAGAGTGTGCCCCGGCAGACGGTGTTCCCGCCCGAGCTTGTCGTGCGGGCGTCCACGGCGGGACGCTGAGCGCCGCGCGGCCGCGGGGACGTGAATACTCACTCGACGCCGCGAATACTCACTCGGGCGCGCGAATACTCACTCGCGAGCGCGAGCGCGCGGGTCAGGCCTCGCGGGTGATCGTCACCTGCACGTGCAGGTCGCTCGTCAGCGCGCCGGCGTAGACGCCGCGCAGCGGGGGGACGTCGTTGTAATCACGCCCGCGACCGACCAGCACGTGCCGCTCGCCGATGTCGACGTTGTTGGTCGGGTCGAACCCGTGCCAGTCGCCCGCGAACCACTCCACCCACGCGTGGGACTCCCCCACCACGGCGACGCCCACCTCGGCGTCGGGGTCGGGGTGCAGGTAACCCGAGACGTAGCGGGCGGGGATCCCCACCGCCCGCAGCGCGCCGAGGGTGATGTGGGCCATGTCCTGGCACACCCCCGAGCGCTTCTCCCACGACTCCGCTGCGGTGGAGTGAACGCCCGTGCTCCCGTAGACGTATTCGACGGCGTCCCCCACGGCCACCGCGATCGCGCGGGCGGCCTGCCCGGGGTTGTCGTGCTCCTGCACGATCGTGCGGGCCAGCTCCAGCACCTCTGGGTGAGGTGCGGTGCGCGGCGTCTGCGCGAGCATCTCCACGGTCGTGATCGACCGCTGGGCCTCGACGGCGAGGTCCTCCCAGGCCATGTCGGAGTTCTCCATCGGCCGCGGACGCACCTCGACCAGCGAGCGGGCGGTGATCCCGAGAGCGGTGTGACCCGAGAGCACGTCGAACGATGCGACGCGCGTGCCGAAGTAGTCGACGTACTGGTTGACGCTCGTCGACGGCTCGATGTCGAGCGAAGAGCTCAGCACGAACTGGTTCTCGGTCGACACCGGCAGCATGCGCGCCTCGTTGTACGACGCCGACACCTCTCCCGGATACGCGAATCCGGTGGTGTGCTCGATCCGCAGGCGCATCATGAGATCTCTCCGATCCAGCTGGGCTCGGCCTGCGTCGGGAAGAACCGCTGGCGGATGGCCTCGGACGCTTCGCGGGTGACCGTCTGCACCCGCTCCATGTGCTCGGGCAGCTCACCGAGGATGTCGGTGATCGGGCTGTACTCGAGGTCGTTGCGGATGCGGCCGAGCGCCCGCAGCACCGCGTTGGAGTGGCCGACGCGGTCAGCGCGGGGGTCGATCGCGCTCATGCACTCCTCGGCCCGCTGGATCGAGTAGATGATCGACCGCGGGAACAGCCGGTCCAGCAGCAGGAACTCCGCCGCGTTGCGGGAGCTCGGCATGCCGCGGTAGGTGCGCACGTACGCCTCGTACGCGCCGCACGAGCGCAGGATGGTCGTCCACGACGGTCCGGATGCCTCGGTCAGCGACCGCGTCGCGAGCATGCGGGCCGTCATGTCGGCGCGCTCGATGCTGCGGCCGAGGGTGAAGAACTGCCATGCCTCGTCGCGGCTGGTCGAAGAGTCGACGATACCGACGGCGAGCGCCGAACGCTCACGCACCCATTGGAAGAACTCGTGCACCTTCTCGGACTGCAGGCGCCGGGGCATGCGGGAGTTGGTGGTGTTGAGGGTCTCCCACAGCTCGGTCGAGACGATCTCGCGGGCGCGGCGGGCGTTCTCGCGCGCCGCCTGCAGTGAGAACGCGATGCTCGACGAGTTCGTGCGGTCGACGGCCAGACGAGCCAGCACGTCCTGACGCTCCACCTTCTCGAGTTCGTCGTCCGGCGGGATCGACCCCATGACGCTCAGCAGCGACCGGCACGCGGTGTCCTCATCGATCCAGGGATCCTCCAGCAGCAGCTGCAGGTGCACGTCGAGGATGCGCGCGGTGCCGTCGGACCGCTCGATGTAGCGTCCGATCCAGAAGAGCGATTCAGCGATCCGCGACAGCATCCGCCGCCTCCTCGGTCGTTGCGCGAGGAGCGTGGTCGGCTGCCCGCTCGCCCTGCTGCTGCTGTTGCTGCTCCTGCTGCTCCGCGCGGGCGCCCGGATTGTCCTGGGGCGAATGCACGGGCGCGGGCTGGCCTTCGTAGATCACCGGGATCTCGGTCGTGGCCTGGTCGGCGACGAGATCCGCCATGTCACGGCCGCGGCGCTGACCGTACTCGACGTTGCGGGGAGCGGCACCGCCGACGATCCAGGTGTCCTTGGAGCCGCCGCCCTGGCTGGAGTTGACCACCAGCTGGCCTTCGGGGAGGGCGACGCGGGTGAGACCGCCGGGGAGCACCCACACGTCGTCGCCGTCGTTGACGGCGAAGGGGCGGAGGTCGGCGTGGCGAGGTCGCATGCCGTCTTCCACCAGCGTCGGGATGGTCGAGAGCATGACCACGGGCTGGGCGATCCATCCGCGGGGGTCGGCGCGCAGCCGGGAGCGGAGCTTGTCGAGTTCTGCCGGCGAGGCGTCGGGCCCGACCACGAGCCCCTTCCCACCTGACCCGTCCACGGGTTTCACGACGAGCTCGTCCAGGCGGTCGAGCACCTCCTCCAGCGCGCCCGGGTCCTCCAGGCGCCAGGTGTCCACGTTCTTGAGGATGGGCTCCTCGGCCAGGTAGTACCGGATGAGATCGGGCACGTACGTGTAGAGCAGCTTGTCGTCCGCGACCCCGTTGCCCACGGCGTTGGCGATCGTGACGTTGCCCAGGCGCGCGGCGAGCATCAGACCCGGAGAACCCAGCATCGAGTCGGCGCGGAACTGCAGCGGGTCGAGGAAATCGTCGTCGACGCGCCGGTAGATGACGTCCACCCGCTGGGGGCCGCGCGTGGTGCGCATGAAGACCTTGCCGCCGGTGCAGAGCAGGTCCCGCCCTTCGACGAGTTCGACGCCCATGAGCCGCGCCAGCAGCGTGTGCTCGAAGTAGGCGGAGTTGTACACGCCGGGAGTGAGCACGACGACGTTGGGGTCCTCGACCCCGGGCGGCGCCGAGGCGCGCAGGGCGGCAAGCAGCTTGTTCGGGTACTCCCCGACCGGGCGCACGCGCATCGAGACGAAGAGCTCGGGAAGGGTCTGGGCCATCACGCGACGGTTGGAGATGACGTAGCTGACGCCCGAGGGCACCCGCACGTTGTCCTCGAGCACCCGCATCTCACCGTGCTCATCGCGGATGAGGTCGATCCCCGAGACCTGGATGCGCACGCCGTTGGCGGAGTGGATGCCGGCGGCCTGCCGGTAGAAGTACTGCGACGAGGCGATGAGCCCTGCCGGGAGCACGCCGTCGCGCACGCAGTGCTGGTGGCCGTACGCGTCGTCGAGGAAGGCCTCCAGCGCGAGCACGCGCTGCTTGACTCCGGCCTCGATGCGGGACCATTCGTCGTAGTCGATGATGCGCGGCACCGCGTCGAGCGGGAACGGGCGTTCCTCGCCGGCGAAGTCGAAGGTGACGCCCTGGGCGAGGTACGAGCTGGCGAGCGAATCCGTGCGGCCGCGCAGCTCTTCCTGGGTCATCTGCGCCAGCGCCTGGTACAGCTCGCGGTAGGCGCGGCGCGACGGCACCGGCGCGCCGGAGGCGTCGGGGTGGCCGAACATCTCGTCGAACGCGGGGACGCCCGACGGCGTCTTGCGCGGCGCCAGAGTCGAACCGTAGCCGTCGAACAAGTCACCCATGAGATCACCCTATCCGCGGCGGATTGCGGCCATGTTTCCGCCGTGCGGGCTTGACATCGCGGGGTCGTGGCGCCGCGGCATCCGATCAGCCGAGCGCGACCTTCAGCTGCTCCACGGCCCAGTCCAGCTCGGTGGCACGGATGACCAGGGGCGGCGCGAGGCGGATGGTCTGCCCGTGGGTGTCCTTGGCCAGCACTCCGCGGGCAAGCAGCCGCTCCGCGATCTCGCGACCGGTGCCGCGTGCGGCGTCGATATCGACGCCGGCCCAGAGGCCCGCGACACGCACGGCGGTCACCCCATGGCCGACCAGCGGCGCGAGCACGGCCTCGAGGTGCTCGCCCAGGGCGGCCGCGCGCGTCTGCAGCGTGCCCGTCGCGAGCAGCTGCACCACCCGCTCCCCGACGGCGGCCGCGAGCGGGTTTCCGCCGAACGTCGAGCCGTGCTCGCCTGGGCGCAGCACCCCCAGCACGTCGCGGTCGGCGACGACCGCCGACAGGGGCACGATGCCGCCCCCGAGCGCCTTGCCCAGCAGGTAGACGTCGGGAACGACGTCCTCGCGGTCGCACGCGAACGTGGTCGCGACCCGTCCCAGTCCCGACTGGATCTCGTCGGCGATGAACAGCACGCCGTGACGGGTGCAGATCTCGCGGACGGCACGCAGGTATCCCTCTGGCGGCACGATCACGCCCGCCTCGCCCTGGATGGGCTCCAGCAGCACGGCGGCGGTGTTCTCGTCGATGGCGGCCTCGATCGCCGCAGCGTCGCCGAACGGCACCGAGACGAATCCCGGTGCGTACGGCCCGAAGTCGTCGCGGGCAGTGGGATCGTCGCTGAAGCCGACGATCGTCGTCGTGCGGCCGTGGAAGTTGCCCCCGGCGACGATGATGGTCGCGGCATCCGGCGCCACGCCCTTCACGCGGTACGCCCAGGCCCGGGCGACCTTGATCCCCGACTCCACGGCCTCGGCCCCGGTGTTCATCGGCAGAACGAGGTCCTTGCCGCAGAGCTCGGCCAGCGCCGCGGCGAAGTGGCCCAGCCTGTCGTTGTGGAACGCACGGCTGGTGAGGGTGAGCCGGCCGAGCTGGGCGGTCGCGGCGGCGACGAGGTCGGGATGCCGGTGCCCGAAGTTCAGCGCCGAGTACGCCGACAGCAGGTCGAGGTACCGCTTGCCCTCGACGTCGGTGACCCAGGCCCCCTCGCCTCCGGCGATCACCACGGGGAGCGGATGGTAGGTGTGGGCGACGTGCTCGTCTTCGACGGCGATCAATCGGGCGGCGTCGGCGTCGAGGTTCTGCGGGACGGTGGCCATGTCAGCCTCTCAGCTCGAGGGTGCAGCACTTGATCCCGCCGCCGCCGAGCAGCAGCTCGGACAGGTCGACGGGGACGGGGATGTAGCCGCGGTCGCGCAGCTGGTCGATGAAGCCGACCGCGCGCGGGGAGACGATCACGTTTCGCCCGTCACTGGCGGTGTTGAGTCCGAACACCGCGCCGTCGCTGTCGGAGACGGCGATCGCATCAGGGAAGCGCTCGGCGAGCACGGCCCGGGAGCGGTCGTCGAACGCGGTCGGCAGGTAGGCGATGTTGGCGCGGTCCACCCCGCCGGGCCCCTCGACCGGGTCGAGCACGGCGATCGCGGTGTCGAGGTGGTAGAACCGCGGGTCGATGAGCCGCAGGCTGATGACCTCCCGCGCGAAGACGTCGGCCACTTCACGGTGGCTGTCCCCGACCGAGCGGAAGCCGGTCCCGGCGAGGATCGTGTCGCCCACGAGAAGGAAGTCCCCTTCGCCCTCCTGCACTTCGACGGGCTCGATCACGTCGAACCCGTGCGCGGCGAACCAGTCCATGAACGGGCGCTCTTCGCCACGGCGCTCGGGGACGCGGAACTTCACGCCCAGCGCTCGGCCGTCGATGACGAATCCGCCGTTGGCGGTGTAGACCATGTCGGGAAGGCCGGGGCCCGGATCGATCAGCTCCACCTCGTGCCCGAGGCGCACGTAGGTGTCGTGCAGGTCCTGCCACTGGCGCAGCGCCTTGGCGGTGTCGGTCGGCCGACCCGGTTCCATCCAGGGGTTGATGCGGTAGCTCACCGTGAAGTGCTCGGGGCGGCACATCAGGTAGCGGCGGTGCTGCGCGCGGCGCTCGGTGACCTCGACGACCTGAGTGTCGGCGAGCTCCCGGGACTGCGGGAGGGGCGGGTGCGTGGACATGATGCTCCTTCGCGAACGCGGGCGGACGCTGTCCTTCCAGGCCCGGTGGCCCTTCGACCCGCGCTTCGCCAGCCGCGGGGAAAGGTCGATCCGGACACGCCGCGACCATTGTGACATGGCGGATGCCGGAGCGCCCCTCCCCCGGCCGCGGCGCTCACACGCCGCGCACGACCACCTTGCCCACCGTGTGGGCCGCGTCGATGTGCGCCAGCGCCGCACCGGCCTCTGCCTGCGCCCACACGCGCTCGATGTGCGGCTTCAGGTCCCCCGCCGCGGCGAGGCGTGCGAGCTCGGCGGTGACCTCTGGCTTCGCCGTCGCCGCGAGCGGCCGCAGGCGCCGCGATCCGAACACCGACAGCACCATGGCGCGAAGGATCACGCCGAGAGGCCCGATCACGGGGCGGCTGCCGCCGCTGACGAGCACGACGGTGCCCCTGGGCCGCACGAGGCGACGCAGCTGCCGGAGCGGATGGTCGCCGGCGATGACCACGACGGCGTCGAAGGATGCCGCAGCGAGCTGCGACAGATCGGTGCGCCGGTGCTCGAGCCCGGTGCTCGCGCCGAGTGCCGCGAGCACGGGAAGGGCACGGGGCCCCGCCAGCGCGGTGACCTCGGCGCCGCGCAGCGCCGCCAGCTGCACGGTGAAGTGCCCCACCCCGCCCCCTGCGCCCACGACCAGCACGCGTGTCCCGCCGGCCGCGTCGCCCTCGATCCCGGCGAGGGCGAGCGCCTGCCACGCCGTGCCTCCGGCCATCGGAAGCGTGGCGGCGACGAGGTCGTCGAGGCCCTCCGGGCGCCGGACGAGCCGCGCAGCGGGCACCGCCACGTAGGGCGCCAGCCCGCCGCCGGTGGTCTCGCCGAGCACCGCGTCGCCCACCTGCAGCGTCGTGACAGCGGGGCCCGCGCCGACGACAGTGCCGGCGATGTCGCGGCCCTGCACCGCGGTGCGGGGGCGGCGCAGCCCGAAGGCCAGGCGCAGGATCAGCGGGTCGCCCCGCATCACCCGGGCATCGGCGGAGTTCAGTGCAGTCGCGTGTATGCGCACCAGCACTTCGTCCGGCCCCGGAGAGGGCACCGGCACCTCTTCGGGCGCGACGGCATCGGCGCCGCCGTAGCGGTGCTGCGTCCAGGCTGTCATGGTGGGCGGGACTGCGGCAGCGGTGTTCATGATGCTCCCCCTTCGGGGTACTGGAACACATCGTCGAGGCTCCGCTCGAAGACGCGCGCGATCTGAAAGGCGAGTTCGAGCGTGGGCGAGTACTTGCCCTGCTCGATGGCGATGAGCGTCTGGCGCGTCACCCCGATGCGGCGGGCGAGCTCGGCCTGGGTCAGGCCCGTCGCCTCACGCAGCGTGCGGATGTCGTTCGTGACCTTGGTGGGCTTGACCATCAGGCCAGGCCCCGGCGGTAGGCGATGACCTGCGCGATGCCGCCGATGAAAGCCGACAGCGCGAACCCGAGGTACATGGTGTTCGCGATCCAGAACCAGGATGCCTCGACGGCGCACAGCACGATCACGCCGAGACCGGCGATGACCATGAAGGCCTGGCCGACCCTGTCGCCCATGCGCGCGATGTCGCGGTCTCGCAGATCCGAGGCGCCGGCCGCGTCGGGGTCACGCATACCGGCGATGATCCCCCACACGATGCTCAACACGATCGTGCCGACGATGCCGCCGCCGATCGTCCACAGCATGATCGGCCACCAGTGGACCTCGGCGAGCGGGCCGCCGTCGGCAGCCTGCAGGATCGCGATGACGTAGGCCGTCATCACGACGGGCAGGACGATGAGTCCCGCCCAGGTGTTGCGTTCTTGGTAGACCACGGCGTCCTCCTCGAGGGTGTCAAGAATCTTTGACACCCCGAGTATCGACCCGCGCGGCATCCGTGTCAAGAATCTTTTACACGGATGCCGCGCTCAGATGACCGACTCGCTCCAGGGGTCGGGGTTGCCGAACCGGTGCGCCGTGATCGTGATCGACTGCTCCCGCAGGAAAGGCAGCAGCTCGAGCCGTCCGGCGGAGGTCACCTCGTTGTCGTACACGGCGAGATCCGGGTCTCCCGCGATGGCCTCGGCGAGTGCTCGACGAAGGCTCGCCACCGATGCGCGCGGGCCGACCAGGCGCACGCGCGGGGGGCGCACAGCGGCCTCGGGGGTGGGCGACTCCGCCGTTGCCGCTGATCCCGCGCCGGCGATCCGCTGCATCCACTGCTCGTCGGTCTCGACGTACACCGGCACGCGAAGGTCGCCCAGCGCGCGGCGCACGTCGGCCGGCAAGCCCGCCGGGGTGCTCAAAGTGAACGGCGACCCCGCCCGGATGCCGGCGACGACGACCCGCAGCACAGACTGCCATGCCGCGTCGCCCGTGGCGCGCACGGCCACCCCGTCGTCGACCGGCCGATAGCGGAAGAGGTTGCGCTCCACGCCGAGCTGCGAGACGTCGCGGACGTGCCCGAATTCGCGGTCCCAGGCGATGGCGTCCGACAGCGCCCCGCGACGCAGCCAGTCGAAGCCCTCGTAGTCGAGGCTCGGCTGGGCCGCTTCGATGATCGCGGTGATGCGGGAATCCAGGCCCCGCAGGTGCAGGGTCGACGACTGCGAACCGCTGGCCGAGGGCCGCCACGATCCCAGCCCCACGAGGTAGTTCGGGCCGCCCGCCTTCGCACCGGCACCCACCGATGAACGCTTCCAGCCGCCGAAGGGCTGGCGCTGCACGATCGCGCCGGTGATGCCGCGATTGACGTAGAGGTTCCCCGCCTGCACGCGGTCGAGCCAGAGGGCGAGGTCTGCGGGCGCCTGGGTGAAGAGGCCGGCCGTCAGGCCGTAGTCCACCGCGTTCTGCAGCTCGATCGCGTGGGCGAGCGAGGACGCGTGCATGATGCCGAGCATCGGGCCGAAGAACTCCTCGAGGTGCGTCCGGGACCCGGGCTGCACGCCGACGCGGATGCCGGGCGTCCACAACCGGCCCGCGTACTCCGGGGCGACGTCGTCGACGGGGCGCGGCTGCACGAGCCAGCGCTCCCCCTCCTCGAGGGTGCTCAGTGCCCAGGCGAGCTTGCCCCGGGGCGCCTCGACGAGCGGTCCGACCTCTGCCCGCGGGTCGGTGGGGGGACCTACCCGCATCGAGCGGGTGGCATCCCTCAGCTGACGGGCGAAGCGCTTCGAGCGCCCCACCGGACCCACGAGGATCGCGAGCGACGCGGCCGAGCACTTCTGGCCGGCGTGGCCGAAGGCGCTGCGCACCAGATCCGCCACGGCGAGGTCGAGGTCGGCGCTGGGCGTGACGATCATGGCGTTCTTGCCGCTCGTCTCTGCGAGCATCGGCAGGTCGGGCCGCCACGAGCGGAAGAGCGCTGCGGTGTCCCACGAGCCGGTGAGGATGACGCGGTCCACTGCGGGATGCGAGATGAGCCGCTCTCCCAGACCTTCCTCCTCGACGTCAGCGAGGACCAGGACGTCGCGGGGGACGCCGGCCTCCCACAGCGCCTCGGCGACCACGGCGGCGCAGCGGCGCGCCTGCGGGGCGGGTTTGAAGACCACTCCCGATCCTGCGGCAAGGGCGGCGAGCACTCCCCCGGCCGGGATCGCGAGCGGAAAGTTCCAGGGGGGAGCGACGACCGTGATGCGGGCGGGCTCGAAGACCGCTCCGCTGACGCGGTCGAGTTCGCGCGCGGTGGCGGCGTAGTAGTTCGCGAAGTCCACCGCCTCGCTCACCTCGACGTCTGCTTCGGCGAACACCTTGCCCGTTTCGGACGCGGCGACCTCGATGAGCTCGGCTCGGCGCGCTTCGAGGGCGCGCCCGGCGGCGATGAGCACGGTGGCGCGGTCGGCGGCGGGGAGTGCCCCCCACGTGCCGGCGCTCTCGGCGACCGTGGCCATCACGCGCTCCAGCGCGCCGGCGTCGGCCACCTGGGCCTCGTCGATCGTGGTGTCGCCGGCGGCGCTCACCTCGATGCGCTCGAGCACACGCCCGGCCCACGCGCGGTTGGCGGGGACGGCGGCGTCGGAGTCGGGGGCGTTTCGGAACCCGGGTGCACCCAACGCCCTGCGGGTCTCGCGCGGCGCGAAGACCGCCGTCTCGACGAACTCCCCACCGCCGAACAGCACGGCGTCGGCGGTGGGCTCCACGGGCACCGTGTCATCGGGGTCGGTGGTCGCAGAGCGCGCGATGCCAAGCACCGCCTGGGTCAGACCGTCGTCGCCGTCACCAGGCAACGGCGCGTCGCGGAGGATGCTGCGCGGGCCCGCGCCGGGCGCCACACTGCGGTCCTGCGTCCGTTTCGGTCCGAGCGGCAGGGACGGATCGGCGCTGCGTTGGAGCGAGTCGAGGAAGCGGTCTCGCTCGCGCTCGAACAGCGCCTCATCGGAAGCCAGGTCGAAGGCGGCGGAGAGGAAGTTCTCACTCGAGGCGTTCTCCTCGAGGCGTCGCACCAGGTAGCTGATGGCGACGTCGAACTCGTCGGGACGGACCACCGGCACGTACAGCAGCACCGGGCCGACCTCGCGGGCGACGGCGTGCACTTGGCCCTGGGCCATGCCGAGCAGCATCTCCACGTCGACGTCGGCCTGCACGCCGCGCTCGCCCGCGAGGAGCCACGCGTACGCGATGTCGAAGAGGTTGTGCCCGGCGACGCCGAGGCGCACCGCGGCGGTGCGCTCGGGGTGCAGCGCCCAGTCGAGGCAGCGCAGGTAGTTGGCGTCGGTGTCGAGCTTGCTGTCGTAGGTGGCCAGCGGCCAGTCGTGCATCGTGGCATCCACCCGCTCCATCGCGAGGTTCGCGCCCTTGACCAGCCGCACCTTGATGCGCGCGCCGCCCCCGGCCACCCGCTCACGCGCCCACGCCGAGAGCTCCTGCAGAGCCGGCAGCGCGTCGGGGAGGTAGGCCTGCAGCACGATTCCGGCCTCGAGCCCCTGCAGCCGGGGGTCCTCGAGCAGGCGGGTGAACACCGCGATGGTGAGGTCGAGGTCGCGGTACTCCTCCATGTCGAGGTTGATGAAGGTGCCGTCCTCGGCCGCTGACAGGTAGAGGGGCAGCAGGCGCTCGATCACGGATTTGACAGTCTCTTCGAAGGCCCACATCGTGATGCGCGGGGTGATCGCCGACACCTTCACCGAGACGTAGTCGACGTCGGCGCGGCGGATGAGGTCATGGATGCCGTCCCGTCGGCGTGCCGCCTCACCCTCGCCGAGCACGGCTTCGCCGAGCAGGTTGAGGTTCAGCCGCGCGCCGCTCTCACGGATGCGGGCGATCGCCTTGCCGAGCTTGTCGGGTCGGGCGTCGGCGACGAGGTGCCCCACCATCTCCCGCAGCACCCGGCGGGCGATCGGCACGACGGGCGTCGGCAGCACCGGCGCGACCGCGCCGCCCACGCGCACCGCTCCGCGCAGGTACCACGGCAGGAACCCGGGCACGAGGGGCGCGATACGACCGAGCTGGGATGCCGCGGCCGACAGGCTCTCCGGCCGCATCACGCCGTCGACGAAGCCGATCGTGAACGGCAGCCCCTGCGGGTCCTTCAGCACGCCGGCGAGGCGGGCGGCGGCAGGGTCGACGTCGACGGCGGCGGCTTCGCGCACCCAGCGTCGGGCCAGCTCTACCGCGTTCTCGGCCAGGGGATGGGTGTCCGAGCGCTGCCCGTCCTCGTAGGTCTGCGACATGGGCCCAGCCTAGGTCGGCACCGGGACCCCGGGGTGGAAGTGCGAACCCACGTTCTCCCGCGTCGTCCGCTGCGCCGGCTGAAAGAGTCGCTCCCCCGGGTTCGAGCGTCAGCTCCAGACGCTCGGCGCCGGGCTCTTCCTCGAGGGCAGCGCGGATGCCGCGGCCCACTCTGTGACCCACGGCTCCAACGGGGCGAGGTTGTCGGGGCGGTGCAGCGCCTCGAACAGCTCCTCCATCGGGACGAGCCCGCCGCCGCGCTTGAGGAAGCGGGCGCGCACCAGCATCTCGGCGTAGATCTCGCCGTCGACGACCGCGCGGTGCACCATGTAGACCGCCTTGTCGTCGTGGCCGTGCAGACGCGACTCGATCGTGAAGCGCTGCCACAGCCCGAGCGACTTGCGGAAGGAGATGGTCTCGCTCGCGACCACGGCGTACCAGCCCTGTTTGTTCACCAGATCCCACACACCGGTGCGGATGAGCAGATCGAACCGCCCGAGGTCGAACAGCGACGCGTAGCGACCGTTGTTCATGTGGCCGAGCAGATCGATGTCGGTGGGCAGGGTGCGCAGCCGCACTCTGCCGACCGAGGTCGGCTCGATCGGTCCTTTACGCCGCAGCATCACCTTCGCGCGCAGGATCGTCAGGACAGTCCGCCACCATACGTTCACGAGCGGCGATGCTAGCGGGGTCCCGCCGCGATCGGACGAACCGCTTGTGGGATGCCGACAACCCGGTCACCTCCGCAGGACCGCGTCCTTCAGGCGCGTGGCGGAGCGGGTGACTCGTCGCCACCGCCCCGAGGCGTCGTTCCAGCCGGGCGCCCGCACCTGGGGCACGCCGTCGACCATGCGGATCAGCCAGCCGTGCCGGTCGAGGAACCGATGGTGGAACCAGCACAGCAGCACGCCGTTGTCGGTATGGGTACGCCCGCCCCGGGCATGCGCCTCGACGTGGTGGATCTCGCACCAGGCAGCAGGCACGCCGCAGCCGGGAATCAGGCAGCCGCCGTCCCGGGCGGCGAGCGCGCGGCGCTGATGGCGGTTGAACACGCGTTCCTCCGTGCCGATCGCGACGACCCTGCCCTTGCGGGTGAGGGTCACGCGCTGGATGACCCCGCTGCACCCCGCGTGCCTTGCGACCGCGAGCGACACCGGTTCCCCGCACCCGTCCACGTGCGCGTACCCGCGGTCGGCGGCGAGGTCCTCCGCGCGCACCGTCACGACCAGGGTCGGCGCCGCCCCTCCCACCGTGGGCAGGGCGCCGCTCGAGGCCGCTACGGTCAGCGCCGTCGCGAGCGCGTCATGCTGCCGCTGCGGCCGCGTGCGCTCGTCGAGCGGCGGAATGCTGTCGTCACTCCACGCACCCTCGTCGCCCGAGGCTGTCGCGTGCCCGTCGAAGGCGACGCGGCCGCGCGGAGAGAGCAGGGAATCGAAGATGCGCTCCAGCTGCGCGGCGACCTCGGGCATGAGCATGCCGCGAACGGGCACCCCGAACGCGGTGGGCGAACCGAGCCGAAGCGACCGGCGGTGCATCGTGGCGCGCTCGCGCGGCTCCGCGCCGTCTTGGTCGAGGGCGACCGACCACACCTGCGCCTGCACGCGCAGCAGGTCGGGGCAGGCCGGTGGCCCACCGTCGGGTCCCTCACCCCGCGCCTCTGCGGCGAGCACGGCGTCGGCCGTGAGCACGGCCTCGCGCCCCACGCGGGAGCCCATCGCTTGCAGCGGCTCGGCGATCGCCAGCGCACCGTCGAGGCCGACGATGCCCTCGACCACCGCCGCGCGCAGCGCCGGCAGCAGGGGGTCAAGCGTCTCTCCGGTCAGCAGCGACTCCCGCGGCCGCACCGCCGACGCTGCTCTGCGCAGGCGGGTCGCCGTCTGCGGGCCGACGAGCGCCGCACGCTGCACCAGTTCGGAGACGTCATGACAGCCGAGATGCGTCGTCAGGCGGTCGTCGCGGGGGCCCTCGCTGCGGGCCTGCGCCTCTCCCACGATCTCGATCAAGGCGGCATCCACCCACCGCCCGATGCCGCCGGCCGCAGCGAGAAGCTCCGCGATCTCGGCGTGGCTCGCGGATCCCAGCTCGCCGTCGCGGACCCCCTCGGCCACCACCGCGGCGGCGTGCTCGCGCAGCGTCTCGAGGCGGCTGAGGAAGGTGGTCATGCGCTCATTCTCGCGGGGGCCACCGACATTCGACCGGGCAGAACTGCCAGATCACGGGGGTTATCCGCCACCTGGGGAAAACCCACGAGATGGCCCCCTGCGCAGGGCTCGCCGCCCTCGGGCACACGATCCCGCCCGACCGCCGCGCGAGAGGCTTTCACACACCGATCCGGTGGGATTTCGTCACCGGGCACCCCCCGCGTAGAGTCGCGGCATGGATGCCGAGACCCAGACCCACATCGTGGTGCGGCCGGTGCGCGACGTCGATGCAGAGGCCCTGGGCCGCGTGCACGCGCAGTGCTGGCACGAGACGTACGACCACCTGATCAGCAAGGCCGCGCTCGAGAACGTCTCACCCCGTCGCCTGGCGGAGCTGTGGACCCACTGGGCGCAGCAGGGCGAGGACTTCCGCATGCACGCCGCCCTCGCTGACGGCGAGATCGTGGGCTTCGTCGGCTCGGGCCCGGCCCGTGACCGCGACGCGCCACGCAATCGCGAGCTCTACTTCATCTACCTGCTCGACGCCTGGCACGGCACCGGCACCGGGCAGCGCCTCTTCGACGCCGCGATCCACCCCGACGAGCCGGCTTATCTCTGGGTCGCCGAGGACAACCCGCGCGCCCACCGCTTCTACCTGCGCAACGGTTTCACCCTCGACGGCGCGAGCCACACCGAGCCGTTCCTCGGTGAGACGCTCACCGAGGTGCGCTTCGTCCGCTGACGCCGTGCTGCGGGTCTGGGCCCTCAAGGGCATCCCGGAGATCTCCGCCGGCGACGACCTCGTGACGCTGATCGCGGATGCCGCCGGCGGCACGCTCGCCGACGGCGACATCCTCGTGGTGACCTCCAAGATCGTCTCGAAGGCCGAAGGGCGCATGATCCGCGCCGATGACCGTGAAGACGCCATCACCGCTGAGACGGTGCGGGTGGTGGCCTCGCGCACGTCGGCATCCGGGCATCTCACCCGCATCGTCGAGAACCGCCTCGGCATCGTCTCTGCGGCCGCCGGCGTCGATGCCTCCAACACTCCGCAGGGCACCGTGCTGCTGCTGCCCGTCGACCCGGATGCCTCCGCCCGCACCCTCGCCGCAGGTCTGCGCGAGCGGCTCGGCGTGCAGGTCGGCGTCATCGTGTCGGACACCCTGGGCCGCGCGTGGCGCGAGGGTCAGACCGACCACGCCATCGGCGCGGCGGGCGTGACGGTGATGGAGGACCTGCGAGGGCAGACGGATGCCGAGGGTCGCCCGCTCGTGGTGACCATGCCCTGCGTCGCGGATGAGCTGGCCGCCGCCGCGGACCTCGTCAAGGGCAAGGCCTCTCGCCTGCCCGTCGCGGTGGTGCGCGGCCGGGCCGACCTGGTCGGCGCGCTCGATCTGCCGGGGGCGCGATCGATCGTGCGTCCCGCCGAGCGCGACTTCTTCCACCTCGGCGCCGATGAGGCGTACGCGCAGGGGTATGCGGCGGGGCTCTCAGCACGCTGACCCGGCGGGCGCGGCAGCCCGGGCGCGAGGACCGGGACGCACCCGAAACGGACACCTCGCGTCGGCAAAGCTCCCCGAGCCCCTCCCCCGGAGGCCCGAGAACCCCTAGGCTGACGCGCCATGACCACCATCAGCGTCGTGATCCCCTCCCGTGATGATGCGCGTATGCTGCGGCACTGCCTCGAGGCGATCGCGGTGCAGACCCGCCCGCCGGACGAAGTCATCGTCGTCGACAACGGCTCCCACGACGACACCGCCGCAGTGGCCCGCGCCGCGGGGGCCAGGGTCGTGGACGAACCGCGCCCCGGGGTGCTGCGCGCAACGGCGGCCGGCTTCGACGCTGCCGAGGGGGACATCATCGGACGGCTGGATGCCGACTCGATTCCGGCTCCGGACTGGATTGCGCACCTGGAAGAGCGTTTCGACGCCGACCCGACCCTCACCGGCATCACGGGCACCGGGCGGTTCTACGGCGGCACCTGGCCACGGCGCTTCCTCGGGCGATATGCGTACCTCGGGGGGTATTTCTGGTCGATGCGCGTGGTGATGGGGCACGTGCCGGTGTTCGGGTCGAACTTCGCGTTGCGCCGCGAGGCGTGGGGAGAGATGCGCACGCACCTGCACATGGACGATCCGCGCATGCACGATGACCTCGAGATCAGCTTCGCGCTGCAGCCCGACATGGGGGTGGAGTTCGACCGCGACCTGCGGGTGGGTGTCTCCGCGCGCCCGTTCGACTCGATGGCCGGCTTTCGCCGGCGCGTGAACTGGGCCTTCCACGGCATCGCGGTGAACCTCTCCGAGGAGAGCATCGCGCAGCGGCAGTGGCAGTGCGCCGCGGGGCGACGGGAGCGGCATCGCCTTCAGCGCGAGGCGCGCCGCACGGCGCAGCGGGTCATGGACAGATCATCGCCAGCATCGCGTCCGTGACCTGGTGAGGCGCCGATTCGCACGGGCTGTGGCCGGTGTGGATCACCAGTATCGTCGCGCCCACCCTCGCCGCGAACGCTTCGTGCGCCTCGACGGGCCAGACGTCCCCGGTGCCGGTGATCACGAGCACCGGCAAGCCCGTGGCCTTCAGCGCATCGGCGACATCGGGGGTGTTCTTCATGAGCCCGAAGATGTCCTCCACGCTGGAGCGGCGCGTGAGCGCGAAACGCAGCTTGACGAAGTCCGCCCGATCCTTCGGCGCGCGGTGGACGTTGTTGCGCACGGCCCACATCATCAGCCGCGCGGCCACCCGCGCGGGCACCGGGCCCGTCACCGGGCCCAGGATCTTGAACGAGCGCAGCGCCTGGCCCGCGACCGGCGGTGCCGACAGCAGCGTGACGCTCAGGAACAGCTGCGGGTAGCGAGTGGCGGCGACGGTGACGACGGTGCCGGCAAACGAATAGCCGAGCACATGCGCCGGCGTCGACCCGGCGTGCAGCACCGCCAGCAGATCGTCGACGAAGAGGTCGAGCGTGTAGTGCTCGCGCGGCGGGTCGAGGTTCTCGGGCCCGGCGGCGTGCGACTCGTATTGCCCGGCCATGTCGTAGGACTCCGCGCGGAAGCCCGCCGCCGCCAGCAGCGGCATCATCCGGACGAAGTCCTCCTTCGAGCCCGTGACCCCCGGGACGAGCACGACCCGCGTCCCGTCAGCCGGGCCCATCGACACGCGGGCCATGCCACCGCTCGGGGCGGCGACGGTGTCGCGCTCGGCGCCCGGCGGAAAGCGGCTCCAGTCGATCGGCTCGAGCGCCGCGTCCAGGGCCGCGGCGCGACCGATCACGCCCTGCGGTCGACCGTTGCGCTGCCTGAGACCCACGAGGGCATCCTAGGGGGGTGCCGTCGCTCAGCGATGCTGGAATCGCGGCGGGCGCTTCTCGGTGAAGGCGGCCATGCCCTCTTTCTGGTCCTCCAGCGCGAACAGCGACGTGAAGAGGCTCTTCTCGAGCCGCAGCCCCTCGGCCAGGCTCGTCTCCTGCGCCGCGCGCAGCGCCTGCTTCGCCGCGTACACGACCGGCAGCGACTTGCCGGCGATGCTCTCGGCGGTCGTCGCCGCCTCTTGCAGCAGGTCGGATGCCGGCACGACGCGCGACACCAGGCCGGCGCGCTCTGCCTCCGCGGCATCCATCATTCGCCCCGTCAGCACGAGTTCGGCCGCTTTGAACGGGCCGATCGCGCGAGTCAGTCGCTGGGTGCCCCCGATGCCGGGGATGACGCCGAGGTTGATCTCGGGCTGACCGAATCGCGCAGTGTCGGCGGCCAGGATCACATCGCACATCATGGCCAGCTCGCAGCCACCGCCCAGCGCGAAGCCCGCGACGGCCGCGACGATGGGGGTGCGCAGCCGCGAGAACTCCTCGAGCCCCGCGAAGGGGTTGCGCATCGTCATCTCGTGCGATGTCTTGTCGGCCATCTGCTTGATGTCGGCGCCGGCGGCGAAGGCGCGCTCGGATCCGGTGAGCACGATGCAGCCGATCTCCTCGTCTGCGTCGAACCCGGCTGCCGCTGCAGCCAGCTCGCGGGCGAGCTGGGAGTTGAGGGCGTTCAGCGCTTCGGGACGGTTGAGCGTGATCCAGCCGACGCGGCCACGGGTCTCGACGATGAGAGTCTCATATGGGGTCATGGGTTCATCGTGCCATGCGGCCACGACGCAGCAGCTCACGGCCCACGATGACGCGCATGATCTCGTTGGTGCCCTCCAGGATCTGGTGCACGCGCAGGTCGCGCACCACCTTTTCGAGGCCGAACTCGCGCAGGTAGCCATAGCCGCCGTGCAGCTGCAGCGCGTCGTTGGCGACGCGGAACCCGGCGTCGGTGGCGAACCGCTTGGCCATGGCGCACTGCACCGCGGCGTCGTCCGCACGGGCGTCGAGCGCCCGGGCCGCGCCCTGCACCAGGGCTCGGGCGGCGTGCAGATCGGTCGCCATGTCGGCGAGGCTGAAGACCACGGACTGCTTCTCGGCGAGGGCCTCCCCGAACGCGGTGCGTTCCTGCACGTAGCGCACCGCCCGGTCCAGCGCCCACTGCGCGCCGCCGGTCGAGCACGCGGCGATCCCCAGCCGCCCGCCGTCGAGGGCAGCCATCGCGATGCGGAAGCCCTGCCCCTCCTGTCCGATGAGGGCGGATGCCGGGACGCGCACGCCGTCGAGCACCACCTGTCTGGTGGGCTGTGCGCGCCAGCCCATCTTGTGCTCGTTCGGGCCGAACGAGAGCCCCGGCGCGTCGCCCGGCACGAGGAAGGCCGAGATGCCGCGGGCGCCGGACGTGGCATCGCCGGTGCGTGCCATGACGACGTAGACGGCGGACTCGCCGGCGCCCGAGATGAACTGCTTCACCCCGGTGAGCACATAGCCCTCGGCATCGGCCACCGCCGTGGTCACGAGGGATGCGGCATCCGACCCCGCCCCCGGTTCGGTCAGGCAGTACGAGCTCACGTCTTCCAGCGACACCAGGCGCGGGAGCCAGCGGGTGCGCTGCTCTTCGGTGCCGTAGACGTCGATGATGCCGGCGACCATGTTGTGGATCGAGATGTACGCCGCAATCGAAGGGTCGCCCTCGGCGAGCGCCTCGTAGATCGCGACCGCGTCGATGCGCGCGAGGCCCGCGCCGCCGACGTCCTCGCGCACGCAGATGCCGCCGAGGCCCAGTTCACCGGCACGGCGCAGGGTGTCGCGGGGGAAGATCTCCCGCTCATCGCGGTCGAGCGCATGCGGCGCCAGTTCGGCGGCGGTGAACTCACGGACGGCGTCGAGGATCGCGGCCCTCTCGTCGTCGCTGAGTGCGGGCGGGTCGGTCATCGTCGACGTCATCGTCGTGTCCATCCTGTTCAGGCTTGTGGCCGAGGCGGTGTGAGCGGTGCGAACAGTTTAGGCACGGGTTTCCGGCCGGGATGAGGGGATCCGCCCGAATGAGGGCGTCTGGCGGCGGATCGCCCTCATTCCGGCCGATCTCCTCAGTCGAGCGTGCGCGCCGGGATCCGGGAACGGGCGCAGCCAGCCGGCCGCGCCTTCCCGGCCGGGCGCAGCGGCTCAGCCCGCGGCGGACCCGTCGCCCAGGTAGGCCAGCTGCGCGCGCACCGAGGCCTCTGCGGCGAACCGCACCGCCGGATCCACCCCGCCGTACACCGCGTCGGTCACGGCGGCGACGAGGTCGGCATCCGTGGCCGCAGACTGGCCGAGCGCGGTGAGCGCGTCGCGCACCTCCTGCAGTCGCCCGCGGCGGTGCTCCGTGTAGGCGTCGCACACAGCCACGAGGTCGGGGAGCATCGGCCCGTGGGCGGGAAGCGTGGGGATGCGCCCATACGCCCGCAGCCGCTCGAGGGTCGCCAGGTAGCTGCCGAGCGACCCGTCGGGCGCGGCGATGATCGTCGTACCCCGCCCGAGGATCGTGTCGCCGGTGAGCATGCTGCCGGTGGCGGATGCCTCCGGGTCGCCGGCCGGCGCATCGTGCGGCAGGTGCAGCGAGACGGAGTCCGCCGTGTGCCCGGGAGTGCCGACGACCTCGATCACGGTGCCCGCCGCGTCGATCCGCTCGCCGTCTGTGAGCGGAGGGCCGTCGATGCACAGCCCCGGATCGAACGCCCGCACCGGCGCACCCGTGAGGGCGGCGAACCGCGGCGCCGACTCGGTGTGGTCGTGATGATGGTGGGTGAGGAGGATCAGCTCCACCGGCCCGAATTGCTGAAGTGCCTGCAGGTGACCGTCGTCATCTGGACCCGGGTCGACGACCACGACCGACGTTGCGTCGCGCGCCCCGATCACCAGGGAGTTCGTGCCGTCGAGCGTCATGGGACCCGCGTTCGGCGCCAGCACGCGGGTGACCAGCCCGGTCCAGCGCTCGGCCGCGGCATCCATGTCGATCTACCGCCCGCTCACCGTGCCGAACAGGCGCGCAATCGGGGCGACGACCATCGGTCGGGCGGCGATCCAGGCGATCGCGATGGCGACGATCGAGGCGATGAAGATCCAGAACCCCGTCCAGTTGTCCGCGTAGGCGGCCGGGTCGACCGACCCCTGAGCGGCGTACATGTGGTTCAGGTTGCGCAGCGCACCGGTGGCGAACACCAGGCCGACGTGCACGATGATGAACGCGACGAAGAACAGCATCACGGGGAAGTGGAGCTTCCGCGCCCAGTCGATCGGGTACGCCTTGTTGAGGCCGGCGGCGTTCTTGGGCCACAGCCCGCTCATGCGGTATCCGGTGATGATCGCCAGCGGTGCGGCGATGAACACGGTCGTGAAGTACGCCAGCTGCTGGATCGAGTTGTAGTTGACCCAGCCGTTCTCGGTCGGCCAGTCCAGCGAGATGTACTGCAGCACCGCCGACAGGGCGTTGGGGAACACCTCCCAGCTGGTCGGGACGATGCGCATCCACTGCCCGGAGACGATCAGCAGCACCACGAAGATCAGGCCGTTGGCCAGCCACAGCACGTCCAGCGCCTGGTGGAACCAGATGTTGAGGCTGGTCTTGCCCTTCTTGTCGCGGCGCGGCGTCCAGAACACGGTGGGCCGCTTCTCGGTGCGCACCTGCAAGCCGGTGCGGATGATCAGCACCATGAGGAAGGCGTTGAAGAAGTGCTGCCACCCCAGCCACGCAGGGAACCCGATGGGGGCGCCCTCGGGCAGGTGGTACTCGCCGGGGTAGGTGGCGAGGAACTCTTGCATGAACTCCAGGCTCAGGAACCACCGGACGAAGAAGACCGCCATCGCCGCGGCGACCAGCAGGGCGCCGCCGCCGACGATGACCACACCGGCCCACTGGCCGCGGGTGAACGGTCCGATGCGGCGGGGTTCGGGCTTCGGAGCCGGACGACGGGATGCCGCAGCACCCGGCCACACCGTGCGCGGCACGGTGAGCGGCGGGCGCGGTCCGGTCGCGACGGCGGTGGATGCCGCGGCGGCGGGCGCGACGGATGCCGCGGCGGCGGCCGGGACGGTGGCGGATGCCGCGGGCACGGAGGCGGGTGCGGCCGTTTCCGCCGGGGCCGCTGGGGCCTCAGCGGAGGCCGGGGCGGCCTCGGTCGGAGCGCTCACCGCGCGGGGCTGCGCGGTGCCGGCGGGCGGCCAGGGGTCGCCTCCGGTGACTCTCGGCAGACCGCGGCGCAGCGGAACGGCATCGCCGACCGTGGCCGTCGTGGACGCAGCAGCGGGCGCAGCGGGCGCGGCGGCTGGTGCGGGCGCAGCGGCTGGTGCAGGAGTCGCGCTCGTCTCGGAGGGCGCGACCGGGGTCGCGGCGGTCGGTGCGGGTGCGGGCGCGGCAGAAGCCGGACCGGAGCCTGCAGGCGGCCAGGGCTCGCCACCCGGCACCCGCGGCAGGCCGCGGCGCAGCGTCGAGCCCGATCGGGTCGGTTCGCCGGTCGCGTCCTGCGGCTGAGCTGGCTGGGGGTCGGCAGTAGGTGCCGGCTGGGCGGGGTCGGACGCCGCCGTGGCCACGGATTCGGCAGCGGGAGCCGCGGGCGCGGCGGGAACCGCAGCCGGGGCCGGGACCTCGGCCGCAGCAGAGGCACCGATACCCGCGTCGGAAGCTGCACCCGCGAGCGTCGCCGGAGCGTCACCGGCGGGCGGCCACGGCTCTCCCCCGGACACCCTCGGAAGGCCCCGGCGCACCGTTCGCCCGTATGTCGCCACGGCTACTTGGCCTTGTTCGCCTCGAGCGCCGCGATCAGCTGCGGAACGACCTGGAAGAGGTCGCCCACCACGCCGAAGTCGGCGATGTCGAAGATCGGGGCGTCGGCGTCCTTGTTGATGGCGACGATGGTCTTGGCGGTCTGCATGCCGGCCTTGTGCTGGATCGCGCCGGAGATGCCGAGAGCGACATACAGCTGCGGCGACACCGACACTCCGGTCTGGCCGACCTGGTAGGAGTAGGGCACGTAGCCGGCATCCACCGCGGCGCGCGAGGCGCCGATGGCGGCCCCGAGGGTGTCGGCGAGCTGCTCCACGAGCGCGAACTGCTCGCCCGAGCCCAGCCCGCGGCCGCCCGAGACGACCTTGCCGGCACCGCGCAGTTCCGGCCGCGTCGAGGCGACGACGGCTTCCTCGAACGATTCGATGACGGCGGCGGGCGCTCCCGAGGGGGTGACCTGAAGCGCCGTGACGGCCGGCGAGGCGACGGCCTCGGCGCGGGCGTCGACGGCGCCCTGGCGCACCGTGATGACGTAGGCGCCGAAGGTAGGCGCCGAGGTGACGTTGTACGCACCGCCGTAGACGGAGTGCTGAGCCAGCACGCCCTCATCGTCGCGGGCGACGCCCACGGCGTCGACGGAGAGCGCGCGCTTCGTGCGGGCGGCGAACCGTCCGGCGATGTCGCGGCCCTCGATGGAGTTGGAGATGAGCACGGCGTCCGGCTGCACCAGGTCGGCGGCGGCGGCGAGAACATCCACGAGCGGCACGGTCAGCGCGGTGTCGGCGCCGCCGAGGTCGGCCACGAGCACCGCCTGTGCGCCGAGCGCACCGGCAGCTGCGGCCAGCTCGTCGTGGCGCTCGGCGCCGGCGACGATCAGGGCGACCGGGGTTCCCACCGATGCGGCGGCTCCGAGCAGGCCGGCGGCGGACTTGGCCAGCTTGCCGCTGGGCAGCACGTCGAGGTGGACGAGGATCGAATCTGCAGCGAAGTCAGTCATGATGCGATGCCCCTCACGCCAGCCGGTTGTCGATGAGGAACGCCGCGAGCTTCTCGCCCGCATCGCCCTCGTCTGTGATCTTCACGCCCGCCGAACGCGGCGGCTTCTCGCTCACCGCGGTCATGATCGACCGGGCGACGGTGTCGACACCGGCATCCACACCGAGGTCGGCAAGCGAGACCGTCTCGAACGGCTTCTTCTTCGCCGCCATGATGCCCTTGAAGTTCGGGAAGCGGGCGTCGGGGAGGGCCTCGGTCACCGAGATGACGGCGGGCAGTGGGGCGGTGACGCGGGCGGTGCCGGCGTCGGTCACGCGCGTGCCCGAAACGGATCCCTCGGAGATCTCGACGGCGGCGAGGGCGGTCGCGTGCGGCACCCCCAGGTGCTCGGCGATCATCGCACCGATGACACCGCCGGAGCCGTCGGTGGACTGGTTGCCGGTGATCACGAGGTCGAAGCCCGCGCGCTTGACGGCAGCGGCCAGCACCTCGGCGGTGAGACCCAGGTCGGCACCGGCGAGGGCGTCGTCGACGATCTGCACAGCGGATGCCGCGCCCATCGCGAGCCCCTTGCGGATGGTCGCGACCGACGCCTCCGGCGCCATCGAGAGCACGACCACCTCGGTACCGGGGTTCTTGTCGGCGTAGCTCAGCGCGACTTCGAGGGACCGCTCACCGATCTCATCGAGCACCCGCTCACCGGCATCGCGGTCCGCCAACCCGGTCTCGAGGTTCAGCTTGCGGTCACCGTAGGTGTCCGGAACCTCTTTCACCAGCACGACAATCTTCATTGACTCTCCTCACGCCTCGGTCGATTCTATACAATTCCCACGCACGCCGATGACCGGCCTCGAATCGGGCGCGGGGGCCGGGCGGGGCGCTCAGAACACGACGACCGGCACCGGCAGTACTGCGCGCGAGTCGCCGTGCGCGGCGCCCCCCGAGAAGGACACCCGCAGCAGGTGCAGCCCCCGCGGGAGCGCCGGCAGCGCCACGGAGACCTTCCCCCGAGCGGAAGCGGGGACGTCCGCCGTGGCCAGCACCCGCCCACCGTCCGAGACGGTCACGGTTCCGACCGGCGCACTGCGGTCGGCGCTGGACACCCACGCGGTCACGGTGACCTTCTGGCCCGCCTTCACGAGCACCCGGTCCACCACGGCAGCCACGGAGGTCGCGACCGGCTCACGCTCCACCAGCACGACGGCCGTGCGCGGCGGCACGGTGAGGGTGCCGGCTGCCGCGTCCCATGTCGTCGTCTTCACGACGGGGTCCGCACCGTTCGCCAGCGCGGGAGTGAGCGCGAACGAACGACCCGACAGCTCGGGGAGCGTCTGCGTGATCGGCTCGGGCGAGGCGTTGAACGCCACCAGCGCCCCCTCCAGCTCGGGGTCGACGTCCTCGCCGACCACGTCGTCGATCAGCATGACGAGGGCGCCAGGCGCGGCATCCGGTCCGCTGCCGGGGAACGACACCTTCTGCTGGATCAGCTCGGCCGAGCCCAGGCGCAGCAGCCCGACCTCCTCGCGCACGCGCAGCAGGTCGAGCGCGGCGGCCTCAGCCGCGGCGATGTCGGCGGCGGCGGGCTTGAGCGCCGGGTCGGCCAGCAGCGGCGCCATGATCGGCCACTTGTCCTCGTTGTCTGCGGCGCGCGGCAGACCCGAGCCGAACGTCGACTCCTGCCCGGTCCAGTCGATGCGGTTGAACCAGTCGCCGGAGTTGTAGCTGTTGCGGTCGAGCGACTTCGAGCGCAGCAGCTCGGTGCCGGCGTGCCAGAACGACGGCGTCTGCGCGAAGGCGGTGGTGGCCAGCGACAGCGTGTTCATGCGCACGCGGTCGGCCATGGGCGTGTCGGCGGGGAGCTTCAGCACTGAAAGGTCGTAGAGCGTCTCGTTGTCGTGCGCGTCGACGTAGGTGATGATCTCTTCGGGCTGCGCCGCGTACCCGGCGGGGGCGCCGCGGTAGTCGAGCTCGTCGCCCGCGCGCACCGTACCCGTCGAGTCCGTGAGCGTGAAGTCACGCAGGTTGCCCGCGAGCCCCAGCTTCACCAGGTCGGTCTGGTGCGCGAGGTCGGCGAGCGCCTGCTCGGGGGTGCCGTTGATCGGGTTCCCGTTGGGATCGGTGCCGAGGCCCGTGCCGAAGCCCTGCTGCTGCACCGTCTCGCCTGCCACCGGGCTGCCGCCGTGCACGGCATCCCGCAGCCGGTCGCTGAAGGTGCCGATGCCGGTGCCGCCGAGGTTCCCCTGCCGCGCCTGCGGGAACAGGGCGTCGTCGGCGACCTCGCCGAAGTTCCATCCCTCGCCGTAGAGGTAGACCTTCGACCCGTCGACGCCGTCCTTCTTCATCGTGAGCGCGTCCAGCGCATCGCGGACGGCCTGCATGTTCGCCGTCGAGTGGTGGCCCATGAGGTCGAACCGGAACCCGTCGACCTTGTAATCGCGCGCCCAGGTGACAACGGAATCGACCATCAGCTTCTCGGCCAGCTCGTGCTCGGTGGCGACGTTCTGGCAGCAGGTGGACGTCTCGACGCCGCCGGTGAGGTTCAGCCGGTGGTAGTAGCCGGGGACGACCCGGTCGAGCACCGACTTCTCCCCCTGACCCGACTGCGCGCTGTGGTTGAACACCTGGTCGAGCACGACCTGCATTCCCATGCCGTGAAGGGCGCCCACCATCTCGCGGAACTCGTGCACGCGGGCCCCACCCTCGGGGTCGACGGCGTACGAGCCCTCGGGAGCGGTGAAGTGGTACGGGTCGTAGCCCCAGTTGAAGCCGTCGGCGTCGGCGATCGCCTCGACGCACGCCTGCTGCTCGGTGGATGCCGGGCCGAACGACGCCAGGTCGCACGCGGGCTGCGCCTGCAGTGCGCGGTTCTCCTCGATCGTGGCGATGTCGAAGGTGGGGAGCAGGTGCACGGTGTTGATGCCGGCATCCGCCAGCTGCCGCAGCTGCTGGGTACCCGCACTGTCGCGGGTGAAGGCGCGGTAGGTGCCCCGCTCCGCCTCGGGCACCGACGTGTCGGTGAGGGAGAAGTCGCGCACGTGCAGCTCGTAGATCGCGCGGTCCACGGGGCGGTCGATCACGGGCGCCTTCGTGCGCTCCCAGGCCCGCGGGCGCCACTGTTTGTCGGCCAGGTCGATCGCGACCGACCGCACCGAGTTCGTCGTGAGCGCATGCGAGTACGGGTCGGTGACCAGGTTGGTCTCGATCGCCCCGGTCTCGGGGGCGTAGACGACGACCTCCCACAGGAACTCGTCGCCCTTGAGGCCGCGCTTGCCCGGCACCTCCCAGACACCGGATGCCGCATCGCGCGTCGCCTCATGACGCGTCGGCGTTCCTTCGTCGCGGGCGGTGTGGCCGGTGGGCCCGTCCCACGTCAGCAGGGTGACCGACTGCGCGGTGGGGGCCCACAGCCGGAAGGTGGGCTTGTTGCCGCGGAACGTCACGCCGAGGTCGGCGTCGGCGGCCGCGTCGGCGTAGAGGTCGTCGAGCACGCCCGGGATCTGCACGCCGGTCGCGGCGCTGAGCGCACCGTCGCCGCCCTGCTGCGACACCATCAGCTGACCGCGCAGCAGCTCGCCGGCGGCATCCGCATCGGGGAGCCGCAGCGCGACGAACCCGGCCAGCGCCGGGAACCGCTCGCGCTGCGCCTCGGTGAGGCCGCCCCCCACCCGCTCGAGGTCGATGCTCTCGCCGCCGGCGACCCCGTCGTCGGTGACGATCAGTGACGCGTCGGCTGCGGCGTGCAGCTGCCAGGTGGCATCCGCCGGGTCGGCGCCCAGGTCGGCCGGCCACGCGAGGGTCTCAGCGTCGATCCAGTGCGCGCGCGACTGGCCGACCCCGGCAAGCGGCGGGTCGGCGACGTCGATCTCGAGCACGTGGGTCGCCAGGGTGTAGCGGAAGACCACGGCGGTGCCCTCGGCGACGGTGAAGGCGTAGTTCGCGCCGCCCGGCGCGCCGCCGACACCGTAGTTCTCGTCCCAGCTGAGGCCGTGGGCGACCTTGATCTCGTAGGCGCCGGCGGGGATCGCATCGGTGGTGAATTCGTACACCCCGTCGCGGTCGGCGTCGGCCATGAGGGTCGCCAGGCACTCCGGCATCCAGTCGCCGGCGCAGCCGAGCTCGCTCTGGACGGAGCCGGGGAGGGTGACGATGGGGCCCTCGGCGCTGGACTGCACGATGTTGCTGCGCGGGTCGAAGTAGAACGAGATGGCGCCGCCGGGGTGCGAGATCGCGATGTTCGCGCCGTTCGCCACGCCACCGGCGCCGTAGTTGATGTCCCACGAGCCGTTGAGTGCGGCCTTGTACTCGTAGTCGCCGGCGGGCAGGTCGAACGTGCCGGCCCAGATGCCGTCGGCGCCGAGCGTCAGGTTCGCCGCTTCACAGCCGGGGGTCCAGTCGCCAGGGCAGCCGAGCTCGGAGTTGAGGCTGCCCGCGATGGTCACCATGTCGATCGGCTGCTCGGGCTCTTCGGGGACCTCGAGCGAGACGGCGTTGCCCACGGAGGCGTAGGTGGATGCCGCGGCGCGGTCGCCGCCGGCATCCGTCGCCACGGCGCGGTACTCCACGAGGGTGCCCGGGGCGAGGTCGCGGATGTCGTGGAAGACGCGCGGGCTGGTGCTCTCGGCGGTGCCGAGCGGCTGCCACTCGTCGGAACCGACCACGCGCCAGGCGAAGCTCGTCTCCTGCCAGGTGGTGTCGTCGACGTCGGCCGAGACGGCGACGGACCCGCTCAGTGCGGCGCCGGGCGTCGGGGCCGAGACGGTGATCTCGGGGCCACCGGCGGGATCGGTGACGGGGGCGTCGGCACGGTAGACGACGGCCGAAAGCGCCGGCACGGTGACCTCGGCCACGGCATCGGCGCCGCTCGTGACGGCGGTGTCGGTGCCGTAGAGCGGGGCGAAGGAAGCGTCGGCGGTGAGGGTCGGGATCTGCGCCGTCGCGGGTGCGGCGGTGTTGTTCAGCGCGACGAGGTACTCGACCTTCTCGTCGCGGTCGACGCGGGAGAACGCGTAGACGCCGGCGCCGTTGTCGGCGTGGCGCTCGATCTGCGCGCCGGTGACGAGGGCGGGGTGGTCTTCCCGCAGCTCGGCGAGGGTGGCGATGTGCGTGTAGATCGGTGCCGCCATGTCGTAACGGTCAACCGATCCGGCTACTTCGCCGGTGATCAGGTTCTGGTCGGTGTACTCGGGCACGGCGCTGGCGAACAGCGTCTGGCGGGCGCTCTTGTCGCCGCCGGGACCCGCGAAGCCCTGCTCGTCGCCGTAGTAGACCACGGGCTGCCCGCGGCCGAAGAACATCAGCTCGTGGGCGAGCAGATCGCGCTGCAGCGCGTCGGGGGCCGACTGCAGCAGGTAGCCGACGCGGCCCATGTCGTGGTTGCCGAGGAAGGTGGGGAGGGCCGTGGCAGAGGAATCCGGGGTCGTGTACCGGTCGTCGCCGGCGTACAGGGACTGCAGGCCGCGCGCACTGTTGCCGGCGGCGTAGCCGACCGCGGCGGACTGGAACGCGAAGTCGAGCACCGAGTTCATGTCGGTGTCGCGCACGTAGGGCGCGAGCTTGGCGGGGTCGGCGTCGTACACCTCGCCGAACATGAAGAAGCCGGGCTTGCCTGCGACCTCGCGGGCGTAGTCCAGCACCTCGGTGGACCACTGCTCCCAGAACTCCGGGTTCACGTGCTTGACGGTGTCGATGCGGAAGCCGTCGATGCCGAGGTCGATCCAGCCCTGGTAGACGTCGACGAAGCCCTCGACGACCGTGGGGTGCTCGGTCATGAGGTCGTCGAGCCCGTCGAAGTCGCCGAGCGTCACCGACTCGCCCTCCCAGACCGTGTTTCCGCGGTTGTGGTACAGCGTCGGGTCGTTCAGCCACGCGGGGGTCTTCGCGTCCTGCAGGGCGGGGTCCACGACCGGGGTGTACGGGAAGCTCGTGGCGGCGTCGAGGGCGGGGAAGTCGCCGGTACCGGCGTAGTCGGCGGGGTCGAAGGCGTTGCCCGCGGCATCGCGGTACGGCTCGGTCGCCGCGTCGACGTAGTCGTAGACGCCCTCTTCGTAGCCGATGACGTCGGCGGTGTGGTTGGTGATGATGTCGAAGTAGACCTTGATGTCCTGCGCGTGCGCCTCGGCGATGAGGGCCTCGAGTTCGGCGTTGGTGCCCAGGTGCGGGTCGATCTGCGTGAAGTCGGTGATCCAGTAGCCGTGGTAGCCGGCACTGGCATCCGCCCCTTCGCCCTGCACCGGCCGGTTGGCGAAGCTGGGGGTGAGCCAGATCGCCGTGGTGCCGAGGCCGGCGATGTAGTCGAGCTGGGAGCGGAGCCCCGCGATATCGCCGCCGTTGTAGAAGCCCTTGTCGGTCGGGTCGAAGCCGTGCGCGAAGCGGTCGCCCTCGATGCCGCCGGTGTCGTTGCCGGGGTCGCCGTTGGCGAACCGGTCGGTCATGACGAAGTAGAACTGCTCGGCGGAGCCGGGCTGACGCACCGGCGGGGCGACCAGGTCGCCGTCGATGTCTCCGTCGTAGTCGCCGCGGACGCTGAGCGCCTCGAGGCCCACACGGTGGGTGGTGTCGTCGAAGACGAAGCGCAGGGTCGCGGGGCCGTCGATGGTCAGCGGGATGTTGTCGGCGCCGCCGTCGAGCCCGTACGCCTCATCCCAGGTGTCGTCGACGGCGACCTTGTACTCGTAGCTGCCGGCGGGCACCTCGAACTCGGCCGCGAAGACGCCCGCCTCGTCGGTGGCCGCGAGCTCGGTCGCCGCGCAGTCGGGCTGCCAGTCGTCGGAGCATCCCAACTCGTTCTGCAGGCTGCCGACGAGGGCGAACGTGCGGTCGGCGGCGAGCGCCGGCGCCGCGGTGGCGACGACCGATCCGGTGAGGACCAGTGCCGCTGCGGCGAGGGATGCCAGCATGCGGCGGGCGCGGGAGGGGGGCGTCATTGGCACGGTCACTCCTGGAAAGCGGGTACGGCGATGTACCGGGGGATTCCACCGACGCTAGCAGCGGGTACCGACACGCTGCGGGCGGTTCCCGGCTGCGGACATGAGAGTCCGCTCATGTGGGCAGTGGTACTGAAGAAGTCTGATTGTCCTCCCTCTCCCTGCCATCGCGTAGCGGGATCGATGCGAATCGTCGATGGGCGCTACCTCTCGAGGCTCCAGGCGCGTCTTGCGCTCCGATCAGGGCTCGGTCCGGGCTTTTCATCCCATTCGCGTTTGAGATCACGAACAGTCGCTAGCATCACGCCCATGACGACGAAACGACGCATCACAGCCCTGTCCGCAGCTGTCCTCCTCGCCGGGTCGCTGATCGCGGTCCCTCCGGCCGCCTCCGCCGCGGCGCCCGCAGATCGCTCTGTCGCCGCCGTCTCGGTGAAGGCAGCCACGGCTCCGACGTGCGTGTCGGTGAAGACCGCCCGCACCAGCTGGCTGAGGATGAAGGCGACTGTCAAGAACAACTGCGCTTCCACAAAGCGCGTCAAGGTGGTGTGGGCGTTTGCGAACGACAGCGCCTGCATGACCATCGCCTCGGGTGCCACCAAGACGCACACGACGGGGAGCGGGGGGCGGTTCGACAGCCTCGTCAACTGCTGACGCACCGTATACGAAAAGCTCCGCCGCGACGCGGAGCCCCGGCGGAGGCCCGCCCCACCAGCTCGAACGGCAGCGGCGCCAGCGGCGTGGGCGCCTCGAGGGCCGCGTTGGTCAGGTCTGTCTCCAGCGGAGTTTGTAGATCTTCGGCGCGCGGGTACGCAGCACGACCGTGCGCGGACGCTCAACTCGATGCGAATCCCGTCGAGGGTGCCGGGTAGCCGGCGCCGGTCGGGATTCCGCGAAAGGGCGTCAAGCGACGTCGCGAGCACGAGTGCCCACTCGCGTCGTCGCAGACTCACTCGCGACGTCGAATACTCACTCGCGACCGCGAATACTCACTCGAGACCGCGAATACTCACTCGGCGGCGAGTTCGGCCTTCTTGCGGCGCCGCATCTCGTGCAGGATCGGTTCGGTGTATCCGTTGGGCTGCGCGGCGCCCTCGACGATCAGGCGGCGGGCGGACTCGAACGCGATTCCGCGGCCACGCCCCTCGTCGTCGAGCAGCGGCTCGTAGTCGGGGTCGCCGGCGTTCTGCGCGTCGACGACCGCCGCGAGCTTCTCGAGGCTGCGGTCGACGTCATCGGTGTCGATGACGTCGTGGGCCAGCCAGTTGGCGAGCAGCTGGCTCGAGATGCGGAGCGTGGCCCGGTCCTCCATCAGTGCGATGCCGTTGATGTCGGGGACCTTCGAGCATCCGACGCCCTGGTCGATCCACCGCACCACGTACCCGAGGATCGACTGCACATTGTTGTCGACCTCGGCCAGCACCGCGTCACGGCCCAGCGGCTCGGTCTGCAGCGGCGGGATCAGGATGTCGTCGATGCCGCGCGGGGGCCGCTCCGCGACGGTGCGCTGCACCTCGGCGACGTCGACCTGGTGGTAGTGCAGGGCGTGCAGAGTGGCCGCGGTGGGCGAGGGAACCCACGCCGTCGTGGCGCCGGAGCGCACCTGTGCGATCTTCTGCTCCAGCATGTCGTGCATGAGGTCGGGCATGGCCCACATCCCCTTGCCGATCTGGGCGCGGCCGATGAAACCGGCGCCGAGCCCGGCATCCACGTTGGCGTCCTCGTACGCGCCGAGGAACGGCTGCGCCTTGATGGCGGCCTTGGGCACCACCGGGCCGGCGTGCAGCGAGGTGTGGATCTCGTCGCCGGTGCGGTCGAGGAACCCGGTGTTGATGAAGACGATGCGGTCCGCTGCCTCGGCGATCGCCGCGCGCAGGTTGAGGGTGGTGCGCCGCTCCTCGTCCATGATGCCGGCCTTGAGGGTGTTCTCCGGCAGACCCAGCAGGCCCTCGACGCGGGAGAACAGCTCCACGGTGAAGGCGACCTCCGTCGGCCCGTGCATCTTCGGCTTCACGATGTACAGCGACCCGGTGCGGGAGTTCGTCCCCGCCCGATCGCCGCGCAGGTCGGGCAGCGCGCCGACGGCCGTCATGATCGCATCCAGGATGCCCTCGGGCACCGGCTCCCCCGCGGCATCCGTGATGGCGTCCGTCGTCATCAGGTGCCCCACGTTGCGCACGAGCAGCAGCGAACGGCCGGGAAGGGCGAACTCCGCACCGTCCGGCGCGGTGTAGCGGCGGTCGTCGTTCATCCGGCGGGTGAAGGCGCGGCCGTTCTTGACGAGCTCGGCGGTGAGCGTGCCGGTCACCAGCCCCTGCCAGTTGCGGTACCCGAGCGCCTTGTCGTCGGCGTCGACGGCGGCGACGGAGTCCTCGAGGTCCATGATCGTCGTCAGCGCCGACTCCACGACGATGTCATCGATGCCCGCCCGGTCGGTGGCGCCGATGCGCCCGGCGCGGTCGATCAGCACATCCAGGTGCAGGCCGTGGTGGCGCAGCAGCACCGACGAGGGCTGGGCCGCGTCGCCGGTGTACCCGGCGAAGGCGTCGGCATGCTGCAGAGCGGCATCCTCCCCCGCCACGGTCACCAGCAGGCGGCCGTCCTCGACGCGGTAGTTCTCCGCATCGGCGTGCGAGCCACGGGTGAGGGGCGCGACCTCGTCGAGCAGACGGCGGCCGTAGGCGATGACTGCGGCGCCGCGCTGCGGGTTGTACTCCGCGCCGGGCGCCAGCTCCCCTTCCTCGGGGATCGCGTCGGTGCCGTAGAGCGCGTCGTAGAGGGATCCCCAGCGTGCGTTGGCGGCGTTGACGGCGAAGCGCGCGTTCAGCAGCGGCACCACCAGCTGGGGGCCGGCCAGGGTTGCGATCTCGGGGTCGACGTTCTCGGTGCGGATGCCGAAGGGGGCCGGCTGCTCCAGGAGGTAGCCGATGCGTTCCAGGAACGCCCGGTACTCGACCGGGTCAGGCAGCCCCGGGTTGCTCCGGTGGTAGTCGTCGATCTGCGCCTGCAGCCGGTCGCGCTCGGCAAGCAGCTCGCGGTTTCGGGGCGTCAGGTCGCGCAGGAGCGCGCTGACGCCGGCCCAGAATCCGTCGGCATCCATCCCCTGTGCGGCGAGCGCCTCCTCGGCGAAGGCGAGGATCGGCGTCGCGACGCTCAGGTCGGCGCGCTGCTGTCGAGCGGTGCTCGTGGTGTCCATGGCGACTCTGCCTCTCGGTGGGGATTGCCGTCGAAGCTACCAGGTTCGCCTCGCTCTGTGGAATGCTTATTCCACAGAGCGGAATGGACGTGGATTCGTGACGGAAAACAGCCCCGCACCGGGCGTGCAGTCGGTGGCCCGCACGCTCGATCTCCTGGAGACCCTCGCGATGCTCGGCGGCGAAGCCGGGGTCGGCGAGATCGCCGCGGCACTGTCGCTGCCGCCCGCGACGATCCACCGGCTGCTTCGCACCCTCGCCGCCCGCGGGTACGTCATGCAGCTGCCCTCCCGCCGGTACACGCTCGGCCCCGGCCTGATCCGGCTCGGCGAAGCCGCCACGCGGCGCCTGTCGGGCTGGGCGAAGCCGGCCCTGGTCGCCCTCAGCGAGGCGACGCAGGAGAGCGCGAACTTCGCCGTCCTCGACGGCGACATGGCCACCTACGTCGCGCAGGCGCCCTCGAAGCACCAGATGCGCATGTTCACCGAGGTCGGGCGGCGGGTCTTCCCACACGCCACCGGCGTGGGCAAGGCGCTGCTCGCGCAGCTGCCCGACGCCGACGTGCTGGCCCTCGTCCGGCGGACGGGGATGCCGGAGTTCACCGACACCACGCTGCGCACCGAGGAGGACCTGCTCTCCGACCTGCGGGTGATACGCGAGCGCGGTTACGCGATCGACGAGGGCGAGCAGGAGGTCGGCGTGCGGTGCTTCGCCGTGGCAGTGCCGGGCATGGCTTTGCCGGCGGCCGTGTCGATCTCGGGCCCGGAGGTGCGGGTGACGCTGGAGTCCGCGCCCGCCGCGGTGCGGTCATTGCGCGAGGCGGTCGCCACGCTGCGCACCGCCGTGCCCGGCTGAGCGCGGGGCGCAGCCGGGCACGGGCAGGTGGGCGATGCGCCGCCTCAGCTCGCCGCTTCCTCCGCGCGCTGCAGCGCCTCGACCTCTGCGGCATCCGGAACGTAGCCGTCGATGTGGCGCTCGTCGGGACCGTTGTAATCCGACAGCGGGCGGATCAGGGCATTGGCCGCCTGCTGCTCCATCACGTGCGCGGTCCAGCCGGTCACCCGCGCCGCGATGAACAGCGGTGTGAAGGTGAGGGTGTCGAAGCCCATCAGGCTGTAGGCCGGGCCCGACGGATAGTCGAGGTTCGGGTAGATGCCCTTGCGGCCGACGAACTCGGACTCGAGCGCATCGTAGAGCGCGGCGACGTCGGGTCGGTCGTAGTGGGCGACGAGGGTGTCCAGCGCCGCCTTCATGGTCGGCACGCGCGAGTCGCCGCGCTTGTACACGCGGTGCCCGAACCCCATGATCTTGCGCTTGGCCGCGAGGGCCTCGTCGAGCCACGGGACGACGTTGTCGGCATCGCCGATCTCGGTGAAGATGTGCAGCACGGCCTCGTTCGCGCCGCCGTGCAGCGGTCCCTTGAGCGCGCCGATGGCGCCGACCACGGCCGAGTACAGGTCGCTGAGGGTCGACGTGATGACCCGACCGGTGAAGGTCGAGGCGTTGAACGAGTGCTCGGCGTAGAGGACCATCGAACGGTTGAACGCGTCGGCCACCACCGCATGCGGCTCCTCGCCGAACGTCATCCAGAGGAAGTTGGCGGCGTAGTCGAGGTCCTCGCGCGGCTCGACGAGCTGCTCGCCGCGGCGGCGGCGCTGCCCGTAGGCGACGACGGCGGGCAGCACGGCGAAGAGGCGGATGCTGCGGTCGAGGTTCTCGGCCGGGGTCCCTGCGGCATCGAGCACGTTGTCGATGCCGGCAGTGTCGATCGCGCCGATGAGGCTGACGACCGTGCGCACCTCGTCCATCGGGTGGGCCTCCAGCGGCACCGCGTCGATGAGGGCCTTCACCGCGGGCGACAGCGCCCGGTTGGCCCGCTCGACCGCACGCAGCTCCGCGAGCTGCTCATCGGTGGGCAGCTCACCGTTCCACAGCAGGTAGGCGACCGCTTCGAACGGCTGCGTGGCCGCGAGCTCCTGCACCGGGTATCCCCGGTACATGAGGCTGTTGATCTCGGGGTCGACCTTGGAGATCGCGGTCACGTCGGCGACGACGCCCGCGAGGCCCTTTTTGATGTCGGTGGTCATCGCACGCTCATTTCTCGATGTCGAAGTTGAAGACGTTGGTGTCGAAGTGGTTGTACGACTCGTAGTCGAGCAGGTCGTACAGGTCGGCGCGGTGCTGCATCTCCCCCAGCTTGCCGGTGAGGCGCCCCTCGGCGCTCAGCGTATCCAGCGCGCGCCCCGCGGCGCCCATCGCGATGCGCAGGAGCGACACCGGCCAGATCACGATGTTCACGCCGACGTCGCGCAGCTGGTCGACCGAGAACAGGTCGCTCTTTCCGAACTCGGTCATGTTGGCCAGGATCGGCACGTCCACGGCGGCGCGCACCGCGGCGAACTCCTCGAGGGTGCGCATCGCCTCCGGGAAGATGGCATCGGCGCCGGCGTCGACGAGGGCCCTGGCCCGGTCGATCGCGGCATCCAGCCCGTCCACGGCGCGGATGTCGGTGCGCGCCATGATGAGGAAGTTCGGGTCGCGGCGGGCGTCGGCGGCGGCGCGGATGCGCTTGATCGCGGTGTCCTGGTCGACGACCGCCTTGCCGTCGAGGTGGCCGCACCGCTTGGGGTTCACCTGGTCCTCGATGTGAGCCCCGGCGATGCCGGCATCCTCGAGGGTCTGGATCGTGCGGGCGACGTTCATGGGCTCGCCGAACCCGGTGTCGGCGTCGATGATCGCCGGCAGGTCGGTCATGCGGGCGATCTGCTGCCCGCGCCCTGCGACCTCGGTGAGGGTCGTCAGCCCGATGTCGGGTAAGCCGAGATCGGCCGAGAGCACCGCGCCCGAGACGTAGACGCCCTCGAACCCCTTCTGCTGGATGAGGCGGGCCGACAGCGGGTTGAACGCCCCGGGAAAGCGCAGCAGCTCACCCGTGGCGAGGCGCTCGCGGAACAGTCGCCGCTTGTCGGCGGGGGTCACGGTCGAATACAGCATCAGTGGTCTCCTCTCGGGCGTGCACAACGTCGCCGATCCATCGCGCGGGAAGCGCCACCGGCCGATTCCGGCCCGCGACCCCACCCGATCGGCGACGTTGTGCGCGACGCCATGTCTAGAACAGGCCCTTCGGCGCCGGAGCCGCGAGCAGCAGGCCCGGCTTCGCAACGATCGAGAGCTGTCGCACCTCATCGGCGGTGAGCTCGGGCAGGCGCTGGGCAAGATCCAGGAAGCGCTCGATCTCGGCGGGCTCGAGCACCGGCTCGGCGAGGATCCGGAACTTGCGGATGTAGTCCTCGCGCGCGAACGGGCGCGCCCCCAGGGGGTGCGCGTCGGCGACGGCGATCTCCTCCTCGATGACGCGACCGTCGGTCAGGCGGATCTCGACGCGACCGCCGAACGCCTTCTCTGCGGGGTCCTCGGAGTGGTAGCGGCGGGTCCACTCGGCATCCTCGGCCGTGGTGATCTTGTGCCAGAGCGCCACGGTGTCGGGCCGGGCCGCGCGGTCGGGCGCGTAGGAGTCGACGTGGTGCCAACCCCCGTCCTGCAGCGCGACGGCGAAGATGTACGGGATCGAGTGGTCCAGCGTCTCGCGGGATGCCGTGGGGTCGTACTTCTGCGGGTCGTTGGCGCCCGAGCCGATGACGTAGTGGGTGTGGTGCGAGGTGTGCAGCACGATCGACTCGACGTTGGCCGGGTCGGTGGCCTCCGGGTGCTCACCGTGGAGCTTGCGGGCCAGGTCGATCCAGGCCTGCGCCTGGTACTCGGCCGAGTGCTCCTTCGTGTACGAGTCGAGGATCGCGCGCTTGGGCTCACCCACGGCGGGCAGCGGCACGTCGTACGACGCGTCGGGGCCGTCGAGCATCCAGGCGACGACACCGTCTTCGCCTTCGTAGATGGGCGACGGGGAGGTCTCGCCGCGCATCGCACGGTCGACCGCCTCGACTGCCATCTTCCCCGCGAAGGCCGGGGCGTGCGCCTTCCAGGTGGAGATCTCGCCCTTGCGCGACTGGCGGGTCGCGGTGGTGGTGTGCAGCGCCTGACCGACCGCCTGGTAGATCGTCTCGGTCGGAAGGCCGAGCAGCGTGCCGATGCCGGCGGCGGCCGAGGGGCCGAGGTGGGCGACGTGGTCGATCTTGTGCTCGTGCAGGCAGATGGCCCGCACCAGGTCGATCTGGATCTCGTAGCCGGTCGCGATGCCGCGCACGAGCGCGTCGCCGTCGGCGCCGACGTGCTGGGCGACGGCGAGGATCGGCGGGATGTTGTCGCCGGGGTGGGAGTAATCGGCGGCGAGGAACGTGTCGTGGTAGTCCAGCTCCCGCACGGCGACGCCGTTGGCCCAGGCCGCCCACTCGGGGCTCGTGCGGCGCTCGAGGGCGCAGCCGAACACCGTGGCGCCGGTGCCGCCGACCGAGACGGCGTGGTCGAGGGCCTGCTGGCGTGCGGCGCTGACGGGGGCGCGGGTGAGGGAGGCTGCGGCGACGGCGGCGTTGTCGATCACGCGGTTGATGATCATGTCGACCACCTCGGGCTCGACGGGCACCGGGTCGGTGGCAACCTCGGCGATGTGCCAGGCGAGCTGCCCCTCGCGGGGCAGGTCCTCGTCGCTGCGGTGGACGCGCAGGTGGTGCGTGATGGTCATGGGTGTCCTTTCTCAGAACGTGACGGGGCGCGCGGCGGAGCCGTCGTCGAGCGACGTCAGGATGCTCGCGAGCGCGTTGTGCAGGTGGATGTGCGTGGCGTGGGCGGCCAGTTCCGCGTCGCCGTCGGCGATCGCGGCGGCGATCAGCCGGTGCTCGGCGACGGATGCCGCAAGGCGGTCGGGGTTGTCGCGGGCGAGGCGCCGCACGCGCACGAGGTGCGTGCGGACGGTCCTCAGCGCGGCGGTGAAGTAGTCGTTGGCCACGGCGGTGTCGACCTCTGCGTCGAGCTGTGCGATGAGGGCGTAGTAGGCGTCGGGCCCGCCGGGGGCGGCGAGGTCGACGTCGGCGAACCGCTCGACGAAGCGGGCGAAGACGGCGCGGTCGCCGCGGCGGGCTGCGAGGGCGGCGGCGGTCTCTTCCAGGGCACGTCGCAATTCGAACAGCGCCCGGATGTCGCCCGGCTCCACGTCGGTGACCACCGTCACGCGCGGGGACTGCTGCGTGACCAGGCCGTCGGCGGTCAGGCGGCGCAGCGCTTCGCGCAAGGGAGTGCGGCTCACCCCGAGCCGGGCGGCCTGCTCGACCTCGCCGAGCACGGTGCCGGCGGGGAGTGCGCCCGACTGGATCTCGGCGAGCAGAGTCGCATAAGCGCGTTCGCCCGCGCGCCCCTGGGTCGCTCCGTCGGTAACCATCGGCATCAGTGTATACATAAACCCCGCCCAGCGGCGGTCCTGTCCCGCTAGCACGGAATTGCGTATACATCGCTCAACCACTGGGGCTGCACAGCTGCCCGGGTGAGGGGATCTGCCCGGATGAGGGCGGATCCCCGCATACGCTCCTCAACCCGGCAGATCTCCTCATCCCGGCCGGCCGGGCGGGGCCAGAGCGGCGCGAGGCCGCTGCAGGCACCGGCGCAGCCGCGGGCGGGGCCGGCGCGCGGGCGGGCGCGGCCCTACGCCCCGGCGCCCCGCAGGCGGGTGGCCAACGCCTCGAGCGCGGGGCGCTGCCCCTTCACGAGCCGGTCGGCCGCAAGACTCAGCCCCACCCAACCCGCGCGGTCGACCTCGGGGAACCGCGCCGTCTTGCCCGAGCGGGGCGGCCACGGCATCTCGAACTCCCCGAAGACGAAGTCGTCCGCGGTCGCCGTGAACCCGCCGCCGTCGGCGACGAACACCGTGACCCGCTTGCCCGACGAGTACGGGTAGGTGCCCAGCTCGGCGTACGGACCTTCGGGCGGGTCGACTCCCAGCTCCTCACGGAACTCGCGCTGTGCGGCATCCAGTGCCGACTCGGCGTCGGGGTCGTACTCGCCCTTGGGGATCGACCACGCGCCGGTCTCCTTGCCCGCCCAGTACGGACCGCCCATGTGGGCGATCAGCACCTCGGGCCCGCCGTCGGCGAGCCGGTAGAGCAGGAGACCGGCGCTGTGGACGGGCATCAGGCCGGGCGGGACTTCGGCGAGACCTCGTAGGTGTTCTCGGGGTCGGTCTCGGCCACGCCCGAAAGGGCGTCGTCGATGGCGGTCATCGTGTCGGCGTCGAGCGTGACACCCGAAGCCTTGACGGTGTCCTCGAGCTGCTCGGGCCGTGAGGCCCCCACGAGGGCGGCGGCGACGTTGGGGTTCTGCAGCACCCACGCGATCGCGAGCTGCGGCATCGACAGGCCGGCCTGCTCGGCGACGGGCTTGAGCTTCTGCACCGCGGTGAGCACCTCGTCGTTCATGAAGCGCTTGATGAACGTCGCGCCGCTCTTGTCGTCGGTCGCGCGCGACCCCTCGGGAAGCGGCTGACCGGGCAGGTACTTGCCGCTGAGCACGCCCTGCGCCATCGGCGACCAGACGATCTGCGAGATGCCGAGCTCTTCGGATGCCGGGATCACCTTGCCCTCGATGACGCGCCACAGCGCGGAGTACTGGGGCTGGTTGGAGACGAGCTGCACGCCCAGGTCCTTCGCGAGGGCGTGGCCTTCGCGCAGCTGCTCGGCGGTCCACTCCGAGACGCCGATGTAGAGCACCTTGCCCTGACGGACGATGTCGGCGAAGGCCTGCATCGTCTCTTCGAGCGGGGTCTCGTAGTCGTACCGGTGCGCCTGGTACAGGTCGACGTAGTCGACGCCGAGGCGCTTGAGCGACCCGTGGATGCCGTCGAAGATGTGCTTGCGGCTGAGGCCGACGTCGTTGGGGCCCATGCGGCCGATGGGCCAGTAGACCTTCGTGAAGATCTCGACCGACTCGCGCGGCTGGCCCTTCAGCGCCTCACCCAGCACCTCTTCGGCGGCGGTGTTGGCGTAGGTGTCCGCCGTGTCGAACGAGGTGATGCCGAGGTCGAGGGCCTTGTGCACCGTGGCGATCGCCGCCTCGTTGCCAACCTGCGAGGCGTGGGTGATCCAGTTGCCGTAGGTGATTTCCGAGACCTTGAAACCAGAGTTGCCGAGATAGCGATAGTTGACCATGGGAAAACGTTACCCGTGTTCTCGGCGAGGCAGGGTCGACATGGACATCCTCGCTCGGCCCGTGAACCCGCCGGGACCTCAGGCCTCGACCGGCATGTCCTCTGCGGCGCGCTCGTCATCCTCGGTGGCCACGAGCTGACCGCACGCGCCGTCGATCTCCTTGCCGCGGGTGTCGCGGAGTGTCGTCGGCACGCCGGCGTCGTTGAGACGGCGGACGAACTCGTCCTGCACGTCCTTGTCGGACGAGGTCCAGATCGACCCGGGCGTCGGGTTGAGCGGAATCGGGTTCACGTGCACCCATCCGCGGCCACGCGCATTGAGCTTCTCGGCCAGCAGATCGGCCCGCCAGGCGTGGTCGTTCATGTCCTTGATGAGCGCGTACTCGATCGAGACACGGCGACCGGTCTTGTCGAAGTACTCGCGGGCGGCATCGAGCGCCTCGTCGACCTTCCAGCGGGAGTTCACCGGGATGAGCTCGTCGCGCAGGTGGTCGTCGGGGGCGTGCAGCGACAGGGCGAACGTCACCGGGATGTCCTCGTCGGCGAGCTTGCGGATCGCCGGCACCAGCCCGACGGTCGAGACCGTGACGCCGCGGGCGCTCATGCCCAGGCCGTGCTTCTTGTCGACCATCGTGCGGACGGCCTGCATGACGCGGTTGTAGTTGGCGAGGGGCTCACCCATGCCCATGAAGACGATGTTGGTGACGCGCTCACCCTCGTGACCCACCTTGCGGGGGTCGCCGAGTCCGCCCTCGGCGATGAGGCGGTTGGCCCGCACGACCTGGTCGACGATCTCGGCGGCCGACATGTTGCGGGTCAGCCCCGCCTGGCCGGTGGCGCAGAACGGGCAGTTCATGCCGCAGCCGGCCTGGCTCGACACGCACAGCGTGATGCGGCCGGGGTAGCGCATGAGCACCGACTCGACGAGGGCACCGTCGTGCAGCTTCCACAGGAACTTGATCGTGTCGCCCTTGTCGGTCTCCAGGCGCCGCACCTCGGTCAGCAGCGGCGGCAGCATGCCGTGCACGAGCTCCTCGCGACCGGCGGCGGGGAGGTCGGTCATGTGGGCCGGGTCGGCGGTGTAGTGCGTGAAGTAGTGCTTCTCGAGCTGTGCGGCGCGGAAGCCCGGCATCCCGAGCTCCTTCACCTTCTCGACGCGCTGCTCGGGTGTGAGGTCGGCGAGGTGCACCGGCGGCTTGCCGCGCTTGGGGCTCGCGAACTGCAGCAGCGGGCGGCCCTCGGCATCCTTCTGCTGGGACCAGCCCTCGGTCGCCGGGCGTACCTGCCGCGGTTTGGTGGCGCGCACGGGGGAGGAATCGGTCATGCTCCCAGGGTACGGGAGGCGCGCTGAGCGAGCGCTGGTGGCGCTACCACACCGCGGCGGGGCGCGGGAGGGCTGGAACGCCCTGCGGCGGCGCGGATACCGTGGCGGGGTGAGCGACGAGTCGATCAGAATCCGCGACATCCGCCCCGAGGATGCCGGCGAGGTGCTGACCCTGCAGCGCGCGGCGTTCGTCAGCGAGGCGCTCATCTACGGCGACCCCGACATGCCGCCGCTGACGCAGACCCTCGAGGAGGTGCAGGCGGAGCTGGTGGACAACCTCGGCTGCGTCGCCCTCGACGACGCCCGCATCGTGGGCGCCGTGCGTGCCCGACGCGACGGCGAACTGCTGCTGATCGGGCGCATCGCGATCGCCCCCGACCAGCAGGGGCGCGGCATCGGCACGACGCTGCTGACGGCGGTCGAGCAGCGCGGGCGGGATGCCGGTGCGCGCACGGCCGAACTCTTCACCGGGTCGCTCAGCGAGGCGAACCTGCGGCTCTACGAGCGCGAGGGCTACACCGAGTCGGAGCGGGTCCCCGGCGACGGGAGCGACCAGGTCTTCCTGCAGAAGCCGCTGGCCTGAGCCGCCCCAGGCCCGGCCCCGGCCCGGCGGCCGATCGCCCGCCCGGGTTCGCCTGTCGGCCGATCGCCCGCCCGGGTTCGCCTGTCGCGGATCGCGGTTTCCCGCGCGGCGAAACGACAGAACGCGACAGGCGAGCGAGGGCCGGACGGCGGCGGCGGCACGACGGCGCGGCACCCCCAGCTCGTGGGGGCCAGAGAGTCCCCGGCGCGGTCAGACCGCGGCGACGGCCGCGACCGGCTCGGCCACGGCCACCGAGGCCGAGGGCGCGGCCTCTGGCTGCGCCGCGCGACGACGCGCCCCGACGAGCAGAAGCAGGATGCCGGCTGCCGCCCACCCGGCGAGGGTGAGCCCCGCGGCGAGACCGCCCGAGCCGCCGAAGTACGCCACCGACCGCACCAGCGTGCCGGTCGCCCCCGGCGGGAGCAGCTGCCCGGCCAGGCCGAGTCCGGAGGGCAGCCAGGCGGCGCCCGTCGCGATGCCGGCCAGCGGGTTGCCGATGAACATCATCACCATGGCGCCGATCGTGAAGCCCTTGCCCCCGAAGGCTTCCTGCAGCCCCGCGAGGGCGAGCGCCAACGCGCCGATGCCGAGGGCCATCGCGCCGGCGACCGGCCAGAACGCCGCGGCGGCGATGCTGCCGAACGAGAAGGCGAGGATTCCGGCGACGATCGCCCCGCCGATGACGGAGAAGGTCGCGATGCCGGCGACCGCCCAGCCGAGGTGGCGCGCGAACACCTTGCGGAAGGCCACAGCAGGCACGATCCCGCCGAACACGAGCGGGAACGCAAGCCCGCCGATGCCGATGCCGGTGGGATCCGCCTCGGGCAGCGGCACGACGTCGGTGACCGACACCGGGGCACCCGCCGCCTGCCCGAGCCCCTGCGCGGTGGCGGTGACGGCACCGGAGATCGCGGGCGACGCGGCGCTCGCGACGTAGGCCGTCACTCCCGACCCGTCGACGCCGACACCGCCGGCGACCTCGCGTGCGGTGACGGCGGCGCGCAGGTCTGCATCCGACGCGTAGGTCACGACGTCATAGGCGCCGGGCGCGGCATCCGCCAGCCCTTCCTCCACCTGGGTCACGGCCGCGGCGTCGCCGGCGACGCCGAGCGGCAGGTTCTGGGCGCCGCTCTTGAGCGACGGCATCACGAACAGCATCAGCAGCACGACGAGGATCACACCGAGCCCGGCGGTGAGACCCAGCATCTTCGCGAGCGGCGACGGCGCGCGACGCGCTGCGGTGGCCGGGGCGACGGCGTCGGCAGTAGGAGAGGTCATGCGGAGTCCTGTCTGCCCGAAGGCGAAGCGGAGGGAATGCCTCCACTATACGGAGATCCCTCCTCCACATACGCTGAGAGCCGACGTGCGACGCCCCATGATCGACACCGGAAGGCCCGCCATGCGCTCCGACGCCCTGAAGAGACGCGAGACGATCGTGCGCGAAGCCCGTCGACTGTTCGCCGCGCAAGGCGCGTCGGTGCCACTCGAGGCGATCGCCGAGGCGGGCGGCGTCGGCATCGCGACGCTCTACCGCAACTTCGCCTCGCGCGCGGAGCTGACCGAGGCCGTGGCGCTGTCGATCCTGGCCGAGATGCGCCATGCCGCCGGCCGCGCACTCCAGGCGCTGCCTGGCACGCCCGACGACGCCTGGCGTGCCTTCCTCCACGCCCTGGTGGGACTCGACCTCGGGGCGCTCACCGAGGCGCTCGCCCATCCCGCGGACGCCGAGATCTCCGCCGACGTCCGCGCAGCGCAGGACGACACCCTCGGCCGCGTCGCCGACGTGCTCACCGCCGCCCGCGCCGCCGGCCTCGTGCGCGCCGATCTCGACCCGCTCGAACTCGTGCTCGCAGTCGGGATGATCACCCGCCCGCAGCCGGCGGCGATCGCGGCATCCGCCCCCCACCTCATCCCCCGCCTGACTGCGATCCTCGAGGCGGGGCTGCGCGCCGCGACCTCCGCGACCTCCGACCTGCCCGCGCCCGACCCCCCAGGGAGCACGCCGTGACCATCCCCCGCATCGCCTTCCTCGACGTCGACGGCACCATCCTCGACCACGGCAGGGACATCGCCCCCTCGACGATCGAGGCGGTGCGCTCCGCCCGCGCCGCCGGCTGCCTGGTGTACCTCTGCACCGGCCGTTCCGACGGCGACATCGACCCCCGCGTCCGGGAGATCGGTTTCGACGGCGCCATCACCAACGGCGGCGCCTACGCCACGGCCGGCGACGAGGTCATCGTGGCCGACCCCATGCCACGCGATGCCGTGGAGCGGCTGATCGGCTATTTCGAGGACCACGGCATCCTCTACTTCTTGCAGACGGATGCCGCCGTGTACGCGACCCCGGAGGTGCAGGCGGCCACCGCCGCGTTCATGGAGCAGTCGCTGAGCGTCCACAGCGACGCGGACGAGCCGCAGACCGCTCCGCAGAGCACCCCGCGGTTCCTGGACATGGCAGACATCGACCTCGACCACGTCGCCAAGGCGGTGTTCCTGGGCGACGACGCCGGAACCGTCGAGCGCGCGCGGGGCGACCTCGGCGACCGCTTCCACGTCGTCGCGGGCAGCATGCCGCTGCCGGGCGGAACCAACGGCGAGATCGGCATGAGCGGGACGACGAAGGGCTCCGCGATCCAGCGCGTGCTCGAGCGGCTCGGCATCGACGCGGCCGACTCGATCGGCATCGGCGACAGCTGGAACGACGTGGAGATGTTCGAGGTGTGCGGCGTCGGCATCGCGATGGGAAACGCCGAGCAGGCGCTCAAGGCGCGCGCCGACGAGGTGACCACGAGCATCCACCACGACGGCGTCTGGAACGCCTTCGTCCGCCACGACCTCGTCGCAGGCTGAGCCTGCCCACGCCCCCGACGCCCCCTCGCCGCGCCGCGCCCTCCCCTCGCCGCGCCCTCCCCGCGCCGCGCCGCTCGAGTGTCACATTCGCACAGTCGAGCGACGCCGAACCCGCCATTTGCGACACCGGAGCAGCGCGGGCCGCCGCGCGACCGTCACAGGAAGATGTCGGGGAACAGCTCGCTGTCGGGGGTTCCCGGCGTCGCGGCGTAGCCGGAGAAGTCGGTGACGCCCGCTTCCGCGAGCACGTCCTCGACGATCAGCGTCTGGCCGCTGCGCTCAGCGGCCGGACGGATCAGCACCTCGTAGGCGGCATCCGCGTAGATCTCCGGCGTGCGACTGACCTTCATCATGCGGTCGCCGCCCAGGGCGAACTGCACCGCGGCCGTCGCGATCGTCGTCGCCGGCCACAGCGTGTTCGCCGCGATGCCGTCGTCGGCGAACTCGGCCGCCATCCCGAGGGTGGCCATCGTCATGCCGTACTTCGCGAGGGTGTAGCCGGTGTGCGCGCCCAGCCACCGCGGCGAGAGGTTCAGCGGCGGCGACAGCGAGAGGATGTGGGGGTTCTCGGCATCCTTCAGCATCGGCACGGCCGCGCGGCTCAGCATGAACGTGCCGCGGACGTTGACGTCCTGCATCAGGTCGTACTTCTTCGCCGAGAGATCCAGTGAGCCCGACAGGTCGATGACGCTGGCGTTGTTCACGACGATATCGATGCCGCCGAACTCGCCCTGGGTCTTCAGCACCGCCGCCATGATGTCGTCGTCGTTGCGCACATCGCCCACGAGCGGCAGCGCCTGCCCGCCCGCCGCCCGGATCTGCTCGGCGGCCGTGTGCACGGTCCCCTCGAGCTTCGGGTGAGGGGTGTCGGTCTTCGCCAGCAGCGCGATGTTCGCCCCGTCGCGCGCGGCGCGCAGGGCGATGGCGAGGCCGATGCCGCGACTGCCGCCGGACATCAGGATGGTCTTGCCGGCGAGGCTCATGCGTTCTCCTTCGAAGCGGTCTTGCGGGATGCCGAGGCGAACGCGGCCACGCGGGCCTTCGCCTGGGGGGTGTCGAAGGCCGCGCCGATGGAGCGGGCCTCCTCGTCGAGCTGCTGGGCGAAGGTGCGCTCGGGCCGGGAGCGGATGAGCCGCTTGGCCTGCCCGTACGCGCCGTAGGCGCCGGCCAACCAGAACCGGGCGACCTCCTCGGCGCGCGCCCGAACCGCCGCGGCGATCGATTCGGCATCCTCGCCGCCGACCACCTCCGCCACGAGACCCCAGTCCCGGGCCTCTTCCGCCGTCAGCATGCGGTCCTGCAGCACGAGCTGCAGCGCCCGGCGCTGACCGACCGCCTGGGCGAGCTGGGCCGACACCGACAGGTCGGGGGTCAGTCCGATGTTCGCGTAGAGGCTGCCGATGCGGGAGTCCGCGCCCACGATCGCGTAGTCGCTGGTGAGCAGGATCCCCAGTCCCCCGCCGGCGGTGGTGCCGTGCGCGGCGGCGACGACGGGGATCGCGGACTCCGTCAGAGCGCGGATGCCGGCGTTGATCACCTCGGCGAGATCGCTGATGTCCTGGCCGGACCCCATGGTCTGGGCCATCGCGCGCACGTCGCCGCCGGCGCAGAACGCCCGCCCGGCGGCGTCGAGCACAATGGCGCCGACGTCGTCGCGGGAGGTCGCCTCGACCGTGACGCGCTCCCATTCGCGGGCGAGCGCGGCGTCGAAGGCGTTGAGGCTCTCGGGCCGGTTGAGCGTGATGCGGGCGAGCCCGTCGTGGACGCTGAACAGGATGGCGTCGCTCATGTCATCTCTTCTCGTCGGAGTGCCGGTCATTTCGGCGCCATGCGGATGGCGCCGTCGAGGCGGATGGTCTCGCCGTTGAGGTAGCCGTTGTCGACGATGTGCGCCACGAGGGCCGCGTACTCGTCGGGCCGGCCGAGCCGTGCGGGGTGGGGCACCTGCTGGCCGAGGGAGTCCTGCGCGGCCTGCGGCAGGCTCGCGAGCATGGGCGTCTCCATGATGCCGGGGGCGATGGTGACGACCCGGATGCCGTAGCGCGCCAGCTCCCGCGCGATGGGGAGCGTCATCGCGTGCACACCGCCCTTGCTGGCGGCGTAGGCGGGCTGGCCGATCTGCCCGTCGAAGGCGGCGACGCTGGCGGTGTTGACGATGACGCCGCGGTCGCCGTCGGCGGTCGGCTCGGTGCGGGCGATGGCGGCGGATGCCTGCGCGACGACGTTGTAGGTGCCGATGAGGTTCACCCGGACGATGCGCTCGAAGTCCCCGAGGGGGGTCGGGGCGCCGTCGCGGTCCAGCACCTTCGCGGGCGGGGCGATGCCGGCGCAGTTGACCACCACCCGCAGGGGCCCGATGCTCGCGGCGGTGGCGACCGCGGCGGCCACCTCGCTCGGATCGGTGACGTCGGCGGGGGCGAACGTGCCGCCGAACTCCGCGGCGCGTTCGGCGCCGGCAGACGAGGGCAGGTCGATGATGACGACGTGCGCGCCGGCGTCGGCCAGGCGTCGCGCGGTGGCCAGTCCCAGCCCGCTCGCGCCTCCCGTGACGAGGGCGGATGCGCCGGCGATGTCCATGTGTTCTCCTTCGAACTGGTGCTGCGTCTCACGGTAAGTGCGACCCGGTGCCATGCGCGGCGTCGCGGCTCCCAGGCTATCGGTCCCGGGGTGCGGTGTCCGTGCCAGACCCTCCAGGGTGCACACTGGCCGGATGTCGCGCCCGTCCCACCCTTTCCCGCCGAGCCCCGCCCTTGCCCGCCCGGCGCCGGGGCGGGTCAGCGGCCGAGGATCGGGGTGAACGCTCCCGCCGCGATCGACACCGCGAGCGCGACGGCCGAGATCGTGGCGCCGGAGAGCAGCAGGATGCCGTCGGCGACGGTCAGCCGGGACTCCCGCGCCCAGGTGCGCGCGCCCGGGGCGCCGAAGGCGCGGGCCTCCATCGCGGTCGCGAGCGACGACCCCCGCCGGATCGCGAGCACGAACAGCGCGAACGCTGTGCCCACCGCCCGCCGCAGTCGCCCGGTGTCGGCGACGCCGCGCGCCCGCCGCGCGAGCGACAGCGCCCGCCAGTCATCCACGAGCAGCCCCAGCATCCGCATGCCGGCGAGCGCCCCGAGCACGAAGCGGGCCGGCAGCCGCACGATCTGCGCCAGCCCGTCGGCGAGGTCGGTGGGGTCCACCGTGACGAACAGCACCACCGCGGGCAGGCCGATCGCAAGCACGCGCAAGAAGGTCGCCGCCGCCAGCAGCAGCGACCCCTCGCTCACCCGGACGAAGAGCCACTCGACGTAGACATCGCCGCTCGTCGCGCCGTAGAGCGCGATGGTGACGGCGGAGGTGGGAGCGGCGATCCACAGCGGCAGCGTCCGCAGCCAGAACTGCCGGGCGCTGAGCCCCGCCGCCAGCAGCAACGGGATCTCCAGCAGCAGGGCGACAAGCGCCGACACCGGATCGATCGTCACGACGAGCGGCAGGGCGATGAGCAGCGCGGCGCCGAGCTTGGCGACCGCGTTGCGCGCGGCGACCGGACCGCTGCCGACCCGGGGACTCACCGGCCCACCTCGAAGCGGCGGGCATGCAGGGCTGCGAGCACGGCCTCGTCGTGGGTGATCGCGACGATCGCGAGCGGACCTCGCTCGTCGATGCCGTCGCGGAGCCCCGCGATGATCGCCACGAGCTCGGCCCACGTGGTGGCATCCTGACCGAAGGTCGGTTCGTCCAGCACCATCACGCGGGGGCGCGTCGCGAGCGTCGCGGCGACCGTGAGCCGGCGCTTCTCGCCGCCGGAGAGCGTGTAGGGATTGGCCTCGGCCAGACGCGCGAGCCGCAGCCGCTCGAGCAAGTCGTCCACCCGCGCCGCCACCTCGGTCTCGGGCAGGCCGAGCGCACGCGGCCCGACGGCCAGCTCCTCGCGCACGGTGCGCGCCAGCAGCTGGTGCTCGGGATCCTGAAAGACCGTGCCGATGCGGGTGAGCAGGCTGCGCGACGACCAGCCGGCCGGGTCGGTTCCGGCATCGGCCCGACGTCGGCGCGCCGCAGCCCCCGCGGCGAGCGCGTCGGATGCCACGACCCGCCCCGCCTCGGACCGCGCCAACCCCGCGAGGGTGAGTCCGAGGGTGGACTTGCCGGCGCCGTTCGGCCCGACGACGCCCAGCACCTCCCCCGCCTGCACCTCGAGGTCCAGCGGGCCGGCGACCGGAACCCCCGGGGTGCGCGCCACCACGAGTCCGCGCGCGGTCAGGAGCGCTTCGCCGGGCGCCCCGGCGGGCGGCGGCGGCACCCGCGGGGCGATGCCGGGCACCCACACCCCTGCCGCAGCGAGCTGCCGCGGCAGGTCGGAGTCGCGGGGGGTGTGCTCCCCCGAACCCAGCACGGCGCGCGGGGACCCGTCTGCGAGCACACCGCCCCCCGGCGCAAGCACGACGACGCGGTCCACCAGCGGCAGCCACACGTCCACCCGGTGCTCGATGACGATCAGGGTGGCGCCGGTGGCATCCAGCACCCGGCCCACGGCGTCGCGCACCTCGGCGACGCCTGCCGGGTCGAGGTTCGCGGTCGGCTCGTCCAGCAGCAGGCCCCCCGGACGCATCGCGATGACACCGGCGAGCGCAAGGCGCTGCTTCTGCCCACCCGACAGCGCCGAGGTCGACCGGTCCAGCGGCACGTCGAGGCCGACCGCCTCCAGCGCCGCGTCCACCCGCTGCCAGATCTCCTGCCGTGGCACGCCGAGGTTCTCGCAGCCGAAGGCGACGTCGTCGCCCACGCGCGCGAGGATCGTCTGGCTGTCGGGATCCTGCAGCACGAGTCCTGCGGTGCCGCGTGTCGCCGTCGCCGGCTCACCGCCGACGAACAGCGCACCCTCCTGCTCGCCCTCGTCGGCACCGCCGAGCACGCCGGCGATGCCGTGAAGCAGCGTCGACTTGCCGGACCCCGACGCGCCGAGAAGCAGCACGCGCTGGCCCGGCTCGATGCGCAGCGACACGTCGCGCACCGCCCAGGCCTCACGCGTCGCATAGCGCCAGCCCCACCCGCGGGCCTCGACGGCGGCGGGTGGGGAGGCAGCGGATGCCGGCACGTCAGACGCGCCGGGAGACCTCGCGGCCTGCCGCGAACCTGCCCAGCGCACCGGTGGCGGCCAGCCCTCGCGCGATGAGCCAGGCGCCGAGACCCGCGATGACCGCGCCCGAGAGCGTCGTCGAGGCGATGTAGACGGTGGTGAAGAGCGTGTCCGCCCCCGCGTACCAGAGGATGCGGTCGTTGATGCCGGCGGCGAGGCCAGCCCCGGCTCCGGCGAGGATCGCCACCGGCAGCCGCCACACGCCGTAGAGGAACAGCAGGAACACCAGCTCGGCCCCCGCCCCCTGCACGAGACCGGAGACGATCGTCAACGGCCCCCACTTGTTGCCGAGGAGGGCCGAGATCACCGCGGCGACGGTCTCGGTGTAGAGGGCCGCCCCCGGCTTTCGGATGATGAGCCCGCCGAGCACTCCTGCGATCAGCCAGGGACCCGCGAGCAGGCCCTGGACGCCGGGCAGCAGCGGCGTCAGCAGCGCGCTCGGACCCTCGTAGCCGACGTTCCACAGCAGGAACACCGCCGCACAGGCGACGGCGATGACGCTGGCCACGACGATGTCGACGACGCGCCAGCGGGCGCGCTGCGACAGCGGCGGAACGGCCGGTCGCGATGAGCTCTGCGCGGTTGCGCCAGCAGGCTTCGATGCGTGCATTTCTCTCTCCTCCCTGCGCCGGCATGATCCGGATCAGGTTCGACGGTCGAAGCGTGGATCGCTTCCTCTCAGCCCGGCTCACCGGACTCCCGTGGTTGTGGCGTCGAGTATACCCACGGGCGGGCAGGGTATTTTTGGCAGGTGACCACCGAGGACGCCCCCCCGCTCACGCGTCGCGCAAGACGTGCGCGCCTGCGCGCCGCAGCATCGACCGATGCCGCGGCCAGTGCGTCGCCCGACGCGGCCGCACCGGACCCCGCCGGAGACAGCGCATCCCCTGCCCCGGCGGACCCTGCGGCTCCGTCCGCCGCGGCGAGCAGCGACACCGGCGCGGAGCCGACCTCCGGGGGCCGGCACGAGGATGCCGCCGTCACAGCGCACGGAGCCACCGACGTGGCGCCCGAGCGCGATCCTGCCCGTCCCGTGATCGACCGCGACGGCAGCGGTCACGACGACGCCGCTCCCCTCGCGCCGGCACGTCCCGTCCCGGCGTCGGCCATCATCGCGGCATCCGCTCTGCCGACGCCGCCGGCGGGGCCCATCGATCCCACGGACGAAGAGACCGCGACCGCGACCGGTGAGGCGTCCACCTCCCCCGCACCTGCCGAAGCCCCTGTCCCCAGCGCATCGCACCGCCGGGTCGCGCTCGCGTGGGTGGACGAGGATGTCGTGGCCGCGGCATCCCCCGCCATGAGTCTCGGCACCGCCGCCTCCCCCTACACGACGGTGCAGACCGACCTGCTCGCCAGCCGACCGCGACGGTCGCCGTGGCGTCCGTCGGTGCTCGTGCCCCTCTTCAGCGTCGTCGCGGTGATCACCCTGTATGTGCTCACCACGCTGCTGTGGCCGCTGCACGCCCTGCCCCCGCAGGTGTCGGCCGCCACCATCGCCCCGCTTTCGGCGCCCGCCGCCGCACCGGCGTGGCCAGAGGACGGAAGCGCCGCGGTGGGGGTGGACGGCATCACCGGCACGGTCGCCTCGTCACCCGACGTCCGCTCCATTGCGAGCCTCACGAAGGTCGTCACGTCGCTGATGATCCTCGACGAGATGCCGCTCGCCCCCGGCGAGCAGGGCCCCGAGTACCGGTTCACCTACGCCGACCAGAGCGAGTACTGGGCGTACCGCGAACGCGGCGAATCGGCCCTCCCCGTGCCCGTCGACGGCACGCTGACGCAGTACCAGATGCTGCAGGGCATTCTCATCGCCTCGGCGAACAACTACGCCGACCGGCTCGCATCGGAGCTGTGGCCGAGCAACCGGGTCTTCGCCGACGCCGCGCAGTCCTGGCTCGCGCAGCAGGGTCTGACCGGCATCACCGTCGTCGA